>NZ_JBMVFX010000007.1:0-192902 GCF_049538415.1 Cellulosimicrobium sp. AB352
CGGTGAGCGTGATCGTCGCGGTGTAGGTGCCGCGCGGCGTGTCGAGCGGCATCTTGAGGTCGAGCTCGGCCCCGATCACGGACGCGCCGCGCGCGTGGCCCTCGTCGGCCCGCGCGAGGGTGCGTGCCTGCTTGAGCCCCTCGCCCTCGTCGAACCCGGACGCGACCGGGGCGCCGGCGACCGCGTCGCCGCCGTTCTCGATGACGCCCGGCGTCCAGCCGAGGTGCTTGCCGTCGACGGTCTGGCCGCCCGCCGTGAAGTCGGACACCTGGCCGGTGACCGACCACGCCGGGTCGCCCGCGCGCGTGTCCTGCACGCGCACGGGGACGAGCTGGCCCTGGGCCTGGTAGTAGCTGAGCTCCTCGTCGGCGACGCCGAGGTCGACGAGGCGCGACGAGCCCTCGAGCGACCACGTGAGCTCGCCCCCGGACTGCTGCGGCACGGTGACGGCCACGGCCTGGTCGCCCTCGGGCGCGGCCCCCGGCTCCTCGCCGGTGTGGTCGCCCTCGACGCCGCCCGCGGTGTTCCCGGGCCCGAAGACGGCGGCCGGGTCGTTGCCCGTCGCGCGGATCGTGCCCTGGACCGCCGTGCCCGCGACCCGCAGGTTGCCGGCGTTGCCGCTGAGCACGAGGTCGCCCGCGACCGCGTTGCCCCACTCGTCGGCCTCGCCGGACGCCGTCGCGCCGACGAGCAGGTCGCGCGCACCGTTGCTCACGGTGAGCGTGCCCCCGACCACGGCGCCCGCGACCGTCACGCCGAACGCGGAGCCGTCGAGCGTCGCGTCGCCGCGCACGGACGTGCGCAGCAGGTCGACGTAGCTCGCCTCCTGCGTGAGCAGCCCGCCGGAGACGGTCGAGTCGCTGATCTCGACGTCCACACCCCCGGCCGCGACGTCGCCCCCGACGGTGAGGTCGTTGAGGTACAGGAACCCGTTCCGGGTGCCCGCCGAGTAGACGCTGACGTCCCCGGCGACGCTCGTGCCGTCGAGCAGCACGCCGTACGCGTCGGTCGCGACGACGTCGCCCCCCACGGTCACGGACGTCGCGTCGAGCCAGCCGCCCGGCTGGACCACGACGTCGCCCTCGACGGTCGCGCCACCGAGGACGCAGTCCGCGCCCCCGGGGACGACGAGGTCGCCGCTGACGGTCCGATCGCCGAGGTCGGTCGTGCACTCGACGTCGGCGGCCTGCGCCGCGGGCGCGACCGCCGTGGCCGTGGCCACCGCGAGCAGCGCGGCGGCCGGGACCTTCCACTTCCACTTCATGTGATGCTCCTTGTCAGGTGTGGTCGGTCCGCGTCAGCCGCGGAGCGAGGAGATCTCGCCGTAGCTGCGGCGGGCGTTGCCCAGGGAGTTGAGGGCGTTGCCGGGCTCGGCCACGGTCGCCGCGTTGTCCTGCTCGTACAGCCCGAACCGCTGCCCTCGGTCGCGGAGCTGGGAGAGGAACGCCTGGTAGGGGATGTCGCCGGCGCCGAACTCGATGATGTCGTAGCCGTTGCCGCTGGACTCGTTCGTCTTGCCGTCCTTGAGGTGCAGGATCGGGAAGCGGCGCGGGTCGCGCGTGACGTAGTCGATCGGTTCGAACCCGGGGTACAGGTGGCGGCCCACGTAGGCCCAGTAGACGTCCATCTCGAAGAACACGAGCTCGGGGTCGAGGTTGTCCCACAGCAGGTCGTAGACGCGCTGGTTCGGGTCGTCGCTGGTGAACGCCCACTCCTGGGCGTGGTTGTGCGAGTAGAGCTTGAGGCCCGCCGCGCGGGCCTTCTCGCCCATCTGGTTCCAGGTCTCGCAGGCCTGGAGCCACTGCGCCTTGGGGATGGGGCCGCCGTAGCCGCCCGCGATGGGGCCGCCCTGGCCGAGGTGCGGCATGCCGAGCGCGAGCGCCTTCTCGATCTCGGCGTCGATGTTCGCCGGGGTGAGGTTGACGTGCGCGCCGACGGCCCGCAGGCCGTTGTCGTCGAGCAGCTGCCGGATCTCCGGCACGGTGATCGCGCCGACGCTCCCCTGCGTGTAGCCCGCGAACTCGATCTCGGAGTAGCCGATGTCGGCGAGCTCCTCGAACACGGCCCGGAACCCGAGCGAGCTGACCTTGTCCCGCACGGTGTAGAGCTGGATGCCGATGCGGTTCACCGGCACGAGCCGGTTGCGCCCGCCGGACGGCGCGACCGCCGTCGGGAGGGCGCCGCCGAGCGCGTTCGCCGCCGACGGACCGAGGGCGGCCCCCACGCCCACGGCGACCGACGACGCCGCGAGCGCCTTGAGCAGGTTGCGACGGGTCATCGGCTTGGCCGAGACCGTCGGGTGGTGGTGTGAACTCATGTCTCTCCTTCGAGGTGAGCCGCCCCGGGACCGCACCCGGGGACGCCTGGGGGCCGGTGGCCCGGGCGGGTCGCCCGGGCCACCGGTGGGACGGTCAGCTGCGGACCGTGAGGGTGAGGTTCACCGTGCTGGGCGCGACCCCGGCGGACCCCTGGTAGCGGGCCTGCACCTGGTAGGTGCCGGTCGCCGCGAGCTTGGGGAGCGTCACGACGACGTCCCCCGCCGCGTCGAGCGTCCCGGTGAGCGACGCGACGGTGCCGTTGTTCTTGCGCACCGTCACCTGCACGTCGCCCGTGGGCACGACGCCGGTCGACGACTCCACGTGGAGCGTCGCCTTCGCCGCGACGGCGGGCTTCACCGGGTTCGGCGCCACGCTGCCCGTCGTGGTCGACCGGGCCTGGGCCACCGTGAGGCGCACGGTCCCCGCCGACGCCGTGTAGACGCCGTCGGCGCCGTACGTCGCGGTGAGGGTGTGCGTCCCGACGGCGAGCGACGGGTCGATCGCGATCGTCGCCGTACCGTCCGCGAGCGTCCCGCGCCCGACCTCGGTCTCGCCCGTGGTGAGCACGACCTCGCCCGTGGGCGTGCCGCCCTCGCCCGTGACCGTGACGACGGCCTCGCCCGGCGCGCCGTAGGAGACGCGCGCGGCGCCGACGGAGACCGTCGTGGCCGAGGCGACCGTCGGCTCGTCCGGGGCGTCGAGGTCGATCGTGAACGACACCGCGCCGGCCTCGGAGACGTTGCCGCCCGTGTCGGTCGCGCGGTAGAGCAGGTCGTACGCGCCGTCCTGCGAGAACGTCACGCCGTACTGCTGGTTCGCCGCGAGGTTCGTCCACGTCGCGCCCGCGTCGCGCGAGTACTGCACGCTCGCGACCGCGCCGTCGTCGGTGGCCTGCACGGAGAACCGCACCGGCTCGTTGAACACGCCGCCGACGCCCGTGGGCGCCTCCGGCGCGAGCGTGTGCGCGACGGTCGGGGCGGTGACGTCCGCCGCGCCCGCCCCCACCATGGTGATCGCGTCCACCGCGAGCTCGTCGGACGACGTCACGAACAGCGTGCCCGAGCCCTCGGGGGCGTCGAACGTGATCTCGACGTCCTGCCAGCCCTCGCCCGCGGGGACGACGGCGGTCGCGAACGGCTCGGCGTCGGCCGCGCCCCAGCGGAGCTGAAGCTCGCCGCTACCGCTCGCGCGGACCACGGCGCCGTCGATCCCGGCGAAGCTCACCGGGTCGTACCGCAGGAAGTCGCCCGCGCCGAGGCCGCGGACGGCGTTGCCGCCCCGTGCGGTCGCGTCGGCGAACACCTCGACGCCCTCGCGGCCGATCGCGTGCTCGCCCTGCTGCTCCTTCGGGTTGAGGCGCAGCGTCGCCTCGCCCGCGGCCGGCGGGAGGCCGTTGTGGCCCGCGTCGGTGTACGTGACGACGACCGCCCCGTACAGGAGCGCGCCCGGGCCGTGCTCGGGCGAGTTGGGGTCGGTGCGCCACGCGCCCGTGCAGCCCGTGCCCGTGGACTCGGGGTGCGCGTGCTCGTCGTGCCCGAGGCCGTAGGTCCACGCGACGCGCGAGCACACGGTGCCCGAGCCCGCCTGCGGGTCCTCGAACGCGGCGGCGTACGCCTCGAGCACGTCCGCCACCATCTGCGCGGTGACGGCGCCGCCGGAGATCGCGACGAGCTCGTCGAGGGTGAAGCCGGAGGCCTCGCCCAGCGTCTCGGCGTCGACCCCGAGCGTCTCGACGAGGACGTCGTGCCCGATCGCGTCGGCGAGCCACTCGCCGATCTGGTCGCCCGACGTGAGGTGCGGCGTCGGCGCCTCGCCGCCGCCGAGGTCGTCCTCGGCGTCGGTCGTGGTCACCTTGTACGGGACGGCCTGGCCCCAGTCGAAGAACGCGCCGTCGGCCGGGTACTCGATCGTGACCTCGGGCGCCTGGTTCCCGACAGAGATGACGCGCGACGTGAGGGAGAACTTGCCCGACGCGTCGGTGACGCGCAGGCGCGCGGTGTACGCGCCGATCTCCGTGTACGTGTGCGTCGCCCGGACGCCCTCGGCGTCGAACGTGCCGTCCCCGTCCACGTCCCACGCGTAGGTGAGGTCGTCGCCCTCGGGGTCGGACGACGTCGACGCGTCGAACGTCACCTCGAGCGGCGCCTGCGACGACGACGTGGGCGTCGCGGTGAAGCGCGCCTGGGGCGCCTTGTTGCCCTCGGCGTAGTCGATCCGGTACAGGCCCGCGTCGGGGTTCGCGCGGAAGAAGCCGTCGCCGTAGTCGAGCACGTAGAGCGAGCCGTCGGGACCGAACTCGAGGTCCATCGGGTTGTCGTGCGGCGGCTGGCCCGCCGCGGCGAGCGCGGCGTTCGGCAGGAAGTCCTCGATGTGCGTGACGTCGAAGGTCTCCCAGTCGACCGTGAACGCGGCGAGGTAGTCCTGCGAGAACTCGCCGAAGAACGCCTTGCGGTCCCAGTACGCGGGGAGCTTCGTGGTCGACGGGTTGTCGGCGTCGTAGTGGTAGACGGGACCGCCCATCGGCGCCTGGCCGGAGCCGGAGCCGAAGTTCACGAGCTCGTCCCACGGCTGGTCGCCCGGGTTGTCGCCGTACCAGAGCGTCGCGGCGCGGGCCGGCGGCAGCTCGCGCAGGCCCGTGTTCCAGCGGGAGTCGTTGACGAGGTTCTCGGGGTCGAAGAACTCCCCCGGCGTGCCCGTCGCGAAGTCCCAGTCGTTGTAGGCGAAGTTGTCGCCCTGGACATAGGGCCAGCCGGCGTTGTGCGGGTCGTCGAGCGAGACGACGTTCCACTCCACGAGGCCCATGGGCCCGCGGCCCGCGGTCTCCGCGACCGCCTTCGTCGCGTCGGGGCCGTAGTCGCCCCACGAGAGCGAGTTCGTCTCCGGGTCGACCTCGAACCGGAACGGGTTGCGCACGCCCATGACGAAGATCTCGGGGCGCGTGCCCTCGGTGCCCGGCGCGAACAGGTTGCCCTCGGGGATCGAGTACGAGCCGTCGTCCTCGACGTGGATCCGCAGGATCTTGCCGCGCAGGTCGTTCGTGCTCCCCGCGCCACGACGCGAGTCGAAGCCGGGGTTCATGCCGGGGGCGTCGTTGTTCGGCGCGAAGCCGTTCGCGCCCGGGGTGCTCGCGGGCGTGTTGTCGCCCGTCGTGAGGTAGAGGTTGCCGTCGCCGTCGAAGTCGATGTCCGCCCCGACGTGGCAGCACTGGCCGCGCTGCACCTCGACGTCGAGGATCACCTGCTCGCTCGCGAGGTCGATCGTGTCGCCCGTCCACTGGAACCGCGCGAGACGGTTCACGCCCACCCAGCGGTCCCAGTAGCTCTCGTCCTCGCCCGCCGGGAGCGAGTTGGGCGCGTTGCCCGTCGGAGTGTCCGCGACGCCGTCGCCGTCCGCGTCGCGCGGCGCGTAGACGAGGTAGACCCACCCGTTGTCCTCGAACTCCGGGTCGAGCGCGACGCCCTGGAGGCCGTCCTCGGAGTTCGCGTAGACGTCGAGCGTCGTGACCACGCGCGTGATGCCCGTCGCCGGGTCGGTGAGCCGCACGTCGCCGTTGCGGGCCGTGTGCAGGACGCGCGAGTCCGGGAGGATCGCGAGGTCGATGGGCTCGCCCACGTCCTTCGTCAGCAGCACGCGCTCGTAGTTGGACCAGTCGAGCGCCGCCTCGGCGCCCGGTTCCGCGCCGTGGTCGACGCCGTCGTGCGCGACGGCGGGTGCCGTCGCCGCGCCCAGGCCCGTGAGCGCGAGGGCGCCAGCGGCCAGAGCCGCGGTCACCCGCCGGTTCCGGCGCGTACGCCGGTCGATATCCTTCATCTGATGCCGCTCCTGTGAGGTTCAGTCGCCTGTGAGGGGTCATCCGGACCGGGTCGCCCCCGTCGCGCCAACGACGGAATCAGGGCGGCTCGGTCTGTCTGTGCTGGTGGGAGGGCTGCGCGCCCCCTGCCCGGTGGTCCTCCTCGTCTCGTCGTCGAGCGCGATCCCCCCGCACGTCGTCGTGCGGACGGAGAGTGCCACCACGTGCACCGGGGCACGCGCGGAGGCGGTCGGGCCGTAGCGGTCGGGTGAAATTCACCTACCACTCGGTCGTCATCCTACGAGGCTTCTGTCGGGTGTCAATCAAAAGTCGAAAGTCCGCCGATGCACGGACTACAGGCAGGAACGCAGCCGAATCCTGACTGCGCTGTCGGGTTCGGGAACTGACCTCGAGCGCGCAGAGATCCCGCCAACGATCCGCCGTCGAGCACGTCGAGGCCGACGGCCTGCACGCCCGCTGCGCGGGCCTCCCGGCGTCCCGTGGGCCGAGAAGGCCGCGAGCACGGGAAGAAGGGGGTGCCTCTTTGGCAAGAATGAGGCTATTCACAGGCTCGTAGTCCGGACAGTATGAGCGCATGAAGTCGGTAGCTCTGAGCGAGGCGAGGGACAGGCTGTCGGCCCTGGTGGACGAGGCCGAGCGAGAGCTCCAGATCATGCGGATCACCCGGCAGGGGCGCGGTGCCGCGGTGCTGATGGCCGGGGACTACCTCGAGTCGCTGCGCGAGACGCTGTTCTGGCTGTCCGAGCCCTGCGTGCTCGACGACGTCGACGGGGCCCGTCGCGCCGCCGCCGAGGGCGCGACGACGTCCGGTGACGACCTGCGAGCACGGTCGGGGCTGCCGGCCCGGTGACCGCCGACCAGACCCCCAGCGTGGCGGCTCGAGGTCGCGACCGCGGCCGAGCGGTTGTTGCGACGCCTACCGCACAAGGTCGCGACCGCGGTGGTCAGGACCGGTACACCCAGTGCCACGGTTCGCGCGGGGTGTCCTCGACGAAGCCGAAGCGGCCGCCGTTGGTGCGCATCCACGCCTGGGCCCGGTCGTCCAGTTCGAGGTCGACCGCGATGCCCCAGCCGTGCGGGCTGGTCCCCGGCTCGGCGGCGAGCCCGCCCTGGGAGTACAGGCCCTTGCGCGCGGCGACGTCGACCTGCGCGTCGTAGGACCGGTAGGAGTCCGTGATGCCGATGCGGACGCCGTCGCGCGCCGCCTCGGCGAGCAGGCCCTCGAGCGCCTGGCCCGCGGGCGCCCAGAGGCGGTGGCCGGTCGTCCCGACCTCCTGCAGGGCGGTCCGGGGGATCTTCCCGTTGCCGTAGGCCGCGAGGTCGCCGGGGACACCGTCGACCGTGCGCGTCCGGTCGGGACCGGTCGCGCCCGCCACCGGGGTGCTGCCGGTGCCGGTCGAGCCCGCCAGCACCGTGCTGAGGAGCTCGTCGAAGCGCGCGCCGGAGCCGCTCGCGACCGCGTCCGCGGCGCGGGCGTCGACGGTGCGGACGTCGACGGCGCGGGCGGGGCTGAGGGTCGCCTCGATGGCAGCCACCCGCTGCGCGATCGCGGTGATGCCGTCCATCCGGTCGTCCTCCTGGGGGCGTGCCGGCGGTGGCGTCCACCGGTCAGCTCTCCCTATGCACCACGACGAGCGGTCTGCCGCCTCCCCGCGTCGCGGCGACCGCGCCGAGCGCGCCGACCGAGGCGCGACCGCGCGCGGCTCAGACGGTAGCGCCGGGGCGCGTGGCCGCCTCGAGGAGCTCGAGCACGTGGACGTAGTCCTCGCCCGTGGCGCGCGACATGCCCATCTCGCACGTCCGGTTGCTCGACACGTACGCGTCGAAGCGCCCCTCGGGGAGCGTGCCGGCGCGGTGCGCGACCTCGTCCGCCTCGGCGCGCGTCGCGCCCGCGGTGAGCTCGGGGTGCAGCATCCCCCGGTCGCCCGCGAACCCGCAGCAGCCCCAGGCCGTCGGCACGGTGGCGCGCTCGGCGACGGCCTCCGCCACGGCCCGCAGGTCGTCCACGGCGCCCAGGTGCACGGTCGCGCACGTCGGGTGCACGACGACGTCCCCCGCCCGCGCGACGTCGACCCCGCGCGCCGCGAGGCCGGGCAGCACGTCGGTGCGCACGAACGTCACGGCGTCGACGACCCGCAGGCGGGCGAACCGGTCGCGCGCCTGCTCGTCGCGCGGGTCCGTCCCGGTGAGGTGGCGCGCCGTCTCGGCGAGGCCGTGGGTGCAGCTCGACGCGTCGCACACGACCGGCAGCTCGCCCTCGCGCGTGGCGACCCACAGCGCGTCCACGACCTTGCGGGCCATGGCGGCCGCGCCGTCGGGCAGGCCCTTGGACGACCACGGGGTGCCGCAGCACAGCCCGCCGATCCCGTCGGGGACCACGAGCCCGACGCCCGCCCGCTCGCACAGCGCCCGGAACGCGGCCTCGGCCCCGACCGGGCGGCCCGCGCCGTCCCTGCCGCACGCGCCCCCGGGCAGGCCGGCCCCGGCGGGCGCGAAGAGCTCGCCCATGCACGACGCGAACAGCACCGCGCGCGCGGAGGCGTCGCCGCCGTCGGCCACGACGGCCGTGGTCCCGCGGCGCGGCCCGGGACCGGGCAGGTCGGCGTCGACGCGCGGCACGACGTCCGTCCCGACGACCCCGCGGGCGACGTCGGACGCGACGCGCACCAGCGGCGTCGGGAGCGCTTCGACGACGCCGAGCGCGGCGCGCAGGCCCGTGACCACGGTCCCCCAGTGCTCGGCGGCGGCCGCTCCCCCGCGCTGCACGAGCCGCGGCTGCGACCGCGCGCGGTGGCCCTTCATGACGACGCCCGTGTCGATGCCCACGGGGCACGCCTCGACGCAGAGCGAGTCCGCGGCGCACGTCGCGACGCCCTGGTAGGCGTACTGCCGCTCGAGCTCGCGCCGCTCGGCGGGCGGCGCGGCGGCCATCTCCTTGAGCAGCGCGATCCGCTGGCGCGGCGTGGTCGTCACGGTGCGCGACGGGCAGCCCGGCTCGCAGTACCCGCACTCGACGCAGCGGTCGACGAGCGCCGCGTCGTCCCCGCCCGCCGACGACTCGACCTTGAGGTTCCGCAGGTGCTCGTGGTCGTCGTCGGTGAGCACGACGCCCGGGTTGAGCAGGCCGTGCGGGTCGAGCAGCCGCTTGACCTCGCGCATGACGGCGTAGAGCTCGTCGCCGTACTGGCGCCGCACGAACGGCGCCATGATGCGGCCGGTGCCGTGCTCGGCCTTGAGCGTTCCGCCGTGGCCGAGCACGAGGTCGACGAGGTCGTCGCTGAACGCCGCGTACCGGTCGAGCTCGGCGCGGTCGCCGAGGCGCGGCGTGATCATGAAGTGCAGGTTGCCGTCCTTGGCGTGCCCGAACGTCACCGCGTCGCCGTAGCCCCGGCGCTCGAAGAGCGCGCCGAGGTCCCGCACCGTCGCGGTGAGGTCGGCGACGGGGACGGCCACGTCCTCGAGCAGCGCGGTGCTGCCCGCGGGCCGCGCGCCCGCGACGGCGGTGTACAGGCCCTTGCGCACGCGCCACAGGCGCTCGCGCGTCGCGGCGTCGGTCGTCACCGTGGCGGGGACGGCCAGGAAGCCGGCGAGCGAGCCGACGACGTCGCGCGCCGCCTCCTGGAAGGGCGCGAGACCGTCGGGGGTCGCCGCGCGGTACTCGACGAGGAGCGCGGTCTGCCGGTGGATGCCCGCCCCGGAGGCCAGCGAGCGCATCGAGGGATCGGCGGCCGGGTCCGCCGCGGCGACGCGGAGCGACGCCGCGTCGAGCAGCTCGATCGCCTCCGCGCCCGACGCGACGAGCGGCACGAGCGCGTCCGTGGCGTGCTCCAGCGAGTCGAGCACGAGGAGGGTCGTCGCGGCGTGCGCGAGGAGCGGCACCGTCCGGAACGTCACGTCGGCGACCCAGCCGAGCGTGCCCTCGCTCCCGACGAGCAGGTGCTCGAGGATCTTCACGGGCTCGTCGTGGTCGAGGAACGCGTTGACGGAGTAGCCCATCGTGTTCTTCATCGAGAACTGGCGCTCGATCTCCGCGCGCGCCGCCGCGCTGCCCCGCACGCGGTCGCGCAGCTCCGCGAGACCGCGGTGGATCGCGGGCTCGGCGGCGCGCAGGCGCGCGTCGGCGTCGGGCGCGCCCGTGTCGACGACCGTCCCGCTCGCGAGCACGACCGTCATCGCCTCGACCGTCCGGTACGCGGTCCGCGCCGTCCCCGACGACATGCCCGACGAGTTGTTCGCCACGACCCCGCCGATCGTGCACGCGATCTCGCTCGCCGGGTCCGGGCCGAGCCGGCGCCCGTGCCGCAGCAGGTGCGCGTTGACGAGCCGCAGCGTCGCGCCGGGCTCGCAGCGCACGCGCTCGCCGCCGTCGAGCACCTCGACCCGGGTGAAGCGCGTGCGCGTGTCGACGAGCACGCCCGCGCCCGACGCCTGGCCGGACAGGCTCGTGCCGCCGGAGCGGAACGTCACCGGCAGCCCGCGGCGGGACGCCTCGCGCATCGCGGCGACGACGCCGTCGCGGTCGTGCGCGCGCACGACGACCTCGGGCCGCAGGAGGTAGTGCGACGCGTCGTGCGCCTGCGCGACCCGCGTCAGGAGGTCCGTGCGCAGCTCGAGGCCGGGCGTCTCGACGGCGGTCACGGGCGCGTCCGGCGGTCGTAGCCGAGGCGGTGGGGCTGCACGGCCTCGTACGTCGCGCGCAGGTTCGCGGTCGTGCGGTCGTACAGGCGCTGTGCGACGCGCACGAACAGGAAGTCGACGAGCGCGAGCTGCGCGATGCGGCTCGACAGGGCGCCGGACCGGAACTGCGTCTCGCGCGCCGTCGTGGTGAGCACGAGGTCCGCGTGCTCGACGAGCGGCGACTCGGGGAAGTTCGTCACGGCGACGGTCGTCGCGCCGCGGTCGCGCGCGATGCGCAGGGCGTCGTTCGTCTCGACGGTGAGCCCGCTGTGCGAGACGCCGACGGCGACGGCGCCCTCGGCCAGGAGCGCGGCGGACTGGAGCTGGACGTGCGGGTCCGGCGACGCGAAGCACAGCAGCCCGATGCGCTGGAGCTTCTGCGCGAGGTCCTGCGCCGTGAGCCCGCTCGACCCGACACCGAACAGGTCGATCCGCGTCGCCTGCGCGACCGCGGCGGTGACCTGCTCCAGCGCGTCGAGGTCGAGCATGCGCGCCGTCTCCTCGATGGTGCGCGCCTCGTGGAACGCGATCTTCGTGACGACGTCGTGCAGCGTGTCGTCGGGGTCGATCTCGCCATGCGCGACGTTCGCGCGCTCCTGCTCGACGGCGCGGCGGCTCGTCGCCTGCGCGAGGTCGATGCGGAACTCCGGGTACCCGGCGTACCCGACCGCGCGGCAGAACCGCACGACCGTCGCCTGCGACGTCCCGACGAGCGCGGCGAGCTCCGTGATCGTCTTGCCCACGACGGCCGCCGGGTCGGCGAGCACGGCCTCGGCGATGCGCGCCTCGGCGGGCCGCAGGCTCGGCAGGGCCTGGCGGATGCGGACGAGGCCGTCGGCGGTCATGGGGTCTCCTCGGCGGTGGTCGGGTGCGGGGCGGTGCCGGGCGCGCCCGGCGGCAGGGCGGTCGGTGGCGCGGCGGTCGGTGGCACGGCGGTCGGTGGCGCGGCGTGGTCGCCGAGCGTGAGCCAGGGCGCGTGCTCGACGACGGAGCCCGGCTCGGTCGCGAGGCGCGCGGCGAGGTGCAGCGCGCCGTCGAGCGGCGTGCCCGCAGGGTCGACGAGCGCGACGTCGGGCCGCAGCACGGCGAGCCGCGCCCGGAACGCGTCGGTGAGGAGCGGGCCGATCCCCAGCACCCCGCCGGTCGCGGCGGCGAGCGGCGGGACGCCGTCGACGAGCGCGGCGGCGAGCGTCGTCGCGAGGTGGGTCCCGGCGCCCGCGAGGACCTGCCGCGCGACGGGGTCGTCGGCACGGGCGGCGGCCGCGACGTCGGGCGTGAACGACGCGAGCACCTGGGCGCGGTCGGGGCGCGTGTAGAGCTGCCCGGGCCACGACGGCACCGGGCCGAACCGCGCGACGGCGGCGGCGAGCAGCGCCGGCGAGCCGCCGGAGTCGCGGCCGTCGTGCGCGGCGACCGCGGCCCGCAGCCCCTGCGCGCCGATCCACGACCCGGAGCCCAGGTCGCCGAGCAGGTGGCCCCACCCGTCGACGCGGTGCCACACGGTCCGCAGGTCGGTGCCGAGCGCGATCGCCCCGGTGCCGACCGCCACGACGGCGCCGGGACGGCCGCCCAGCGCGCCGAGGTGCGCGGTGAGCGCGTCGGCCGCGACGGCGGTGCGCGGGCCGGGCCGGACGGACGGGTCGCCGTCGACCGCGGGGCCCGCGGCGGGAGGCAGGCCCGTGCGCAACGCGGCGTGCAGCTCGGCGGGGTCGCGCACGAGGGACGCGAGGCCGGTCGCACCGACCGCGGCCGCGGCGACGCCGTCCGCGGCGAGAGCGGGGACCGCGGCACGGAGGGCGTCGAGGAGGTCACGCACGACGTCCGCGGCGTCGCTCCCCGTCGGCCCGATCGCGACCGGTCGGCCGGACAGCGCGACGTCGTCCGTACCCGCACCGGACCCTGCCGCGGCGGGCAGGCGACGGGCGAGGAGGCGGCTCCCCGACCCCCCGACGTCGAGCCCGACGACCCACGGCCCCCCGAGCGTGCTGCTGCTCACGGGGCCAGTGTGGCACAAACTTTCACAGCAGAGAGGAAAAAGGGAGATTCTTGCCAGGATGCCCGGACCGCGTGCGCTCACCGTACGCCGCCCGGTCCGCCGCGGGAACCCCCGCCGCGGTCATCCGTGCTCCGGGTCGTTCCGCAGCACGAGGGCGGCGACCTGGGTGCGCGACTCCACGCCGAGCTTG
Organism: Cellulosimicrobium sp. AB352; assembly: GCF_049538415.1. Lineage (NCBI taxonomy): Bacteria > Bacillati > Actinomycetota > Actinomycetes > Micrococcales > Promicromonosporaceae > Cellulosimicrobium > Cellulosimicrobium sp. AB352. Next base: position 12,993 of record NZ_JBMVFX010000007.1, read on the forward strand.
GCGATCACCCGGCTGACGTGCGTCTTCACGGTGGCGAGCGAGATGAACAGCGCCGCGCAGATCTCCGCGTTCGACATCCCCCGGGCGAGGGCGCGCGCGATCTCGCGCTCGCGCGGGGAGAGCGTCGCGAGGGCGTCGACCGCGGCGGCGTCCGGCGGCCGGGTGTTCTCGGCCGCGAGGGTCATCACCCGCCGCAGCACCGCGGGCGCGAGGACGGGCCGTCCCTGGGCCGCCGCGCGGACGGCGTGGGCGAGCTCGTCGGGCGGCGCGTCCTTGAGGAGGAACCCGCACGCCCCGGCACGCAGGGCACGGACGACGTGGTGGTCCGTGTCGAAGGTCGTCAGGACGATGATCGCCGTCTCCGGCCGGAGCGCGGTCTCGCGCGCCGTCGCGACCAGCCCGTCGCAGCGCGGCATGCGCAGGTCCATGAGCACGACGTCGGGCCGGCAGGCCTCGATGACGTCGCGCGCGTGGTCCCCGTCGACCGCCTCGCCCACCACGGCGATGTCGGGCTCGCCGCCGAGCATCAGGCGCAGCGCCGAGCGGACCTCCGGCTGGTCGTCGACGGTGACCACCCGGACGACGTCGGATGACGGGCGGCTCACGCGGCCGGCCAGGGGATCGTCACCGACACCACGTGCTCGTCGACGCCCGGGCGGACGCTGACGGACCCGCCCACGGCCCGCGCCCGTTCCTGCATCCCGATGACGCCGAGGCCCGGTCGGGGCGCGCCCTGCCGCGGCCCCGCGAGTGCGTTGCGCACGACGATCGCCAGCTCGCGGCCGGGAGCGCCGCTGATGGCGACGTCGACGCGCTGCCCGGGGGCGTGCCGCCGGGCGTTGGTCAGGCACTCCTGGACGATCCGGAACGAGTGCCGGCTGACGGTCGGGGGCAGGCGCTCGAGGTCGACGGCGCAGTCCGTCCGGGCGAGCGGCGTCTCGGCCACGAGCTCGTCGAGCCGGTCCAGGGTCGGCTGGGGCCGGTCGTCGTCCGACCGGCTCGGGCCCCGCGCGTAGGTGAGGAGCTCGCGCAGGTCGGCGAGCGCCTGACGGCTGCTGTCGTGCAGGGCGGCGACGGCCTCGTCCCGGTCCGCGGCGTCGAGGTCCGTCCGGTGCCGCAGGACGCTCGCGTGCATCGCGGTCACCGAGAGGCGGTGTGCGAGGGCGTCGTGCATCTCCCGGGCGATCTGCGTGCGCTCCTGGTGGCGAGCTCGCTCCTCGCCGAGGCGCTGCTCCTCCGCGGTCAGCCGGACCCGCTCGTGCAGGGTGGCGACGAGGTCCCGCCGCGCGCCGACGGCGATGCCCGCGGCGAGCGCGACGGCGAGGACGACCGCGGTCGCGCCCACCGCGACCACCACCTCCCACCACGGCAGCGCGACGCCGACCAGGTCGATCCCCAGGGCGGCCACCGTCAGGACGCCGACGAGCCAGACCGCCGCGACCGGCGCCAGCTCGCGCACCCGGCGCCGGGTGGCGAGCGACCCGAACGCGACGAGGGCCGCCGGCACCGCCGCGGTCGAGACGACGGCGAGCACGGCGAGCAGCAGGGCGACGAGGAAGGGCGCGCTGCGGCGCCAGAGCACGACGACCCACGCGGCGACCCCGAACGCGAGGTCGAGGAACAGGAGCGCGGCGAACCGCACGGGATCGTCCTGCGCGCCCGGCGTGTCGACGCTGAGCGCGAAGTTGCCGAGGAACAGCAGGGCACCCGACAGGGCGACCGCGGCCAGGAGGCCGGTCTCGCGGAGGACCCGACGCCACGCCGGGCGCTGCGCGAACATGCTCACCGGAGCACTGTAGGCACCGACGAGCCCGGCGCCCCGGCTGAGGACGGGAAATCAGACCGATGACCGATACCGCGGCCCGAGCCGCCCGACCAGGCTCGACGCATGCACCCCTCGCTCGACGAGAGTCCCGTCCCGACGGCACCCGTGCCCGGCGCGCCGCTCATCGGTCCCGTGTCCCAGCCCACGCTCGACAGCACGACCGCGACCACCTTCGCCTACCACCGGGCGGCGCACGTCGACCTTCGCCCCGCACGGTGGTGGACCCCGCTCACCACGTTCGGCGCGACGGCGCTCCTCTACCTCGCCTTCCTCGCCCCGGTCGCCGTCGTCGCGGTCGCCTACGCCGTGCTGGTGCCCTACCGGCCCGGGCTGCCGACGCCGTCCGACGACTTCTCCGACCCGCTCAACCCGCTGGACTGGGCGATCGGCCTCGGGCTCATCGCGCTCCTGCTGCCCGCCGTCGTGCTCGGCGTGCGCTGGGGCGGTCGACGCCGCGGCACGATCCACTCGGTCGCCGGACGGTTCCGGTGGGGGCTCGTCGGCAGCGCGGTGCCGCTCGTCGTGCCGCTCTACGGCGTCGTCACCGTGGGCGGGTTCCTGCTCCGGCCGCCGTCCGACCTGGCGACCCCCACCGTGACCCCGGCCCTTCTGGTGAGCCTGGGGTGCATCCTCCTCCTCGGGCCGCTGCAGTGCGCCGCCGAGGAGTACGCGTTCCGCGGCCTGCCCCAGCAGATGCTCGGCACCTGGCTGCGCTCGCCCGTGTGGGGGATCGTCCTGCCCGTCCCGTTCTTCGTCGTCGGCCACGGGTACGACGGGGTGGGGCAGATCGGCATCGCGGCGTTCGCGCTCTGCACCGGGTTCCTCGTCTGGAAGACGGGCGGGCTCGAGCTGGCCGTGCTCGTGCACGTCGCCAACAACCTCTTCCTGTTCCTCCTCGCACCCTTCAGCGCCTCGTCGATGGAGCAGGGCGCGATCGAGCCGCTCGTGCTGCTCGTCGACCTCGCGCTCCTCGGCAGCGCCACCGCCGTGCTCACGGTCTGGTTCTCCCGCCGCGAAGGGCTGCGGATCCTCGAGCCCTGCTGCGGCCGGGTGCCGTCCCGGGGCTGAGGGCGACCCCGGCGCTCAGCGCGCGAGCCACTCCTTGCGCTCCGCGGGCGGCAGCTTCTCGACGGCGGCACGCAGCACGTCGCGCGACATCGTGGCGGCCCGCTCCTCGAGGAACGCCCGCAGCCGCTCGGGCTCGACGTCGCCCGCGTGCCGGAGCATCCAGCCGACGCCCTTCTGGACGTACGGCTCCGGGTCGTCGAGCAGCACCGCGGACAGCCGGAACGTGTCGTCGACCTGGCCGCGCCGCAGGAACGCCGCCGTCGCGACGACGGCGGAGCGACGGCGCGGCCAGTCGGGCGCGCGCGCCAGGTCGTCGAGCACGTCGCGCGGGCGGTCGAGCAGCCACGTCCCCAGCACCTGGGACGCGGTGAGGTCCACGAGGTCCCACGTGTCGATGCGGTCGTGCCGGCGCAGGAAGAGCTCCACGAGCTCCGCGTGCCGCTCGACCGTCACGCGCCGGGCGGTCGCCGCCTTGCCCATGATCGAGCACCCGCCGGCCCGCACCTCGTGGATCCGGTCCTCGAGCAGCAGCTCGATCTGGTCGACCGGCAGGTCGAGGGCGTTCTTCGCGAGCACGAACACGTCGCCCATGCGCACCCCGGCGACGGAGCCGCCGTCGCCCGGGAAGCTCCGGGCGGACGCGCGGCGCTGGGCCGCCGTCGCGCGGGCGAGCAGGTCGGCCCGGAAGTCGGTCGCCGTCGTGTACGGCGGCATCGTCCCTCTCCTCTCCTCCGGGCGCGAGCCCGGGGTCCTGTCGGCGTCGGGCGGCCCGTGGCCCCCGGCGGTCCTGCGGCTCAGCGCGGCGCCATGCGGATGGCGCCGTCGAGGCGGACCACCTCGCCGTTGAGCATCGGGTTCTCCACGATCGCGCGCACGAGGTGCGCGTACTCCTCCGGGCGCCCGAGCCGGCTCGGGTGCGGCACCTGCGCCCCGAGCGACTCCTGCGCCGCCTCGGGGAGCGACGCCATCATCGGGGTGCGGAAGATCCCGGGCGCGATCGTCATGACGCGGATCCGGTGCTGGGCGAGGTCGCGCGCGAGCGGCAGCGTGAGGCCGGCGACCCCGGCCTTGGACGCGGCGTAGGCCGCCTGCCCGACCTGGCCGTCGAACGCCGCGACCGACGCCGTCTGCACGACGACGCCGCGCTCCTCGCCGTCGGGGTCGGGACCGTCGGGACCGAGCGGGTCGAGGGCGAGCATGCGCTCCGCCGCGAGCCGGACGACGTTGAACGTGCCGACGAGGTTGACGTCGACGACGCGGCGGAACGCGTCGAGCGCGTGCACCCCGGACCGGCCGAGGACCCGCTGCGCGAGCACGATCCCGGCGCAGCTCACGACGACGCGCGCCCCACCCAGGGCGTCCGCGGCGTCCAGGGCCCGCGCGACGTCGTCCTCGCTCGTCACGTCCGTGGGGACGAACCGCGCCGCGTCGCCGAGCCCCGCGGCGACCGCCGCGCCGTCGGACGACGCCAGGTCGGCCAGCACGACGCGCGCGCCGGCAGCCACCAGGCCCTCCGCCGTCGCGCGCCCGAGGCCCGACGCCCCGCCCGTCACCAGCGCGACCGCGCCCTCGATCCGCATCTCTCACCCTCCGTCAGCCGTGCGGGCTCCGTCGCCCGCCCCGCTGACCGTACCCAGGTGGAGCCGCAGGTCGCGAGATCGACCCGCGCGGCGACCTCCCGGACCACCCGGGCCGGGCGCGCGGCCGCGGGCGCCCGGTGCGAGGGGCCTCAGTGCGCCGGCATCTCCAGGCAGCCACCGTCCGCGATCGGGCCGCCGGCCTCGAGGGTCACGGCGTCGGGCGCGACGCCCCCGAACACGCAGCCGCCCGGGACGGCGACGCCCACGCCGACGGTCGTCGCGACCTCGCCGGACGCCGTCGTGCCCACGACCTGCACGGTCTCGAACCCCGCGGCGGCGAGCGCCGCCGCGACCTCGACGGCGTCGACCGCCGAGCCGTCCGCGACCGGGTCGAGCGCGGCGCGGACGGCGGGCACCGAGCGGGCCGCCTCGGCGTCGCGCTCGGGCGTGCCCTGGCGCTGGCGGTACGCCTCGTTCGACGCGTCGAGCGTCGTCTCGCGCCCGGTCCCGGCGCCGGCCGAGGTGCTCGCCGGGGCGCTCGCGACCGACCGCTCGGCGGAGGCGCCCCGCTGGTCGGCCCACGACCGCATCCCGACCGTCACGACGGCGAAGTACCCCACGACGCCGACGAACGCGAAGATCGCGATGCCCACGACCACGCCGACCACCGCCCGGGTCACGGGCGAGGTGGTGTCGGGGCCGTCGTCCGGTCCCCCGTCGTGTCCGTGGCCCGGGCCGTCGTCCGGCAGCCGCGTCGTCATGCCCCGAGTCTGTCCCGCGCGGGCGCGGGAGGCCACCGAGATTCCGCCGCTCCTACTGCTCGCGCGCGGCGCGGACGCCCTCGAGCCAGCGGTCGAACTCCTCCGCGAGCTCCTGCGGGGACATCCGGAGCGCCTCGGCCGGGCTCGTCGCCTCCCGGCCTGCGACGTACAACCGGCGCACCATGTCGGTCTTCGGGGTCCACGGGCGCATGGAGGCGTCCCTTCTCTCGGCTGCTGGCATCGCGCACATACTTCAGCACGCCACGGGCAGGCTCGCGCGCGCTCGACCGGGGGTCGGGACCGGTTCCGCACGACGTCACACCCGCGGTGCGAGGATGGGACGGGCCCGGACGCGCCGGCGCCTCGCCCGAGGAGGTCCCATGAGCCTGTACGACATCCCGTTCGACGCCATGGACGGGACGACGCACACCCTGCGCGAGCACGCGGACGACGTCGTGCTGGTCGTCAACGTCGCGTCGCGGTGCGGGCTCGCGCCGCAGTACGCGACGCTCGAGGCGATGCAGGAGAAGTACCGCGACCGCGGGTTCACCGTGATCGGGTTCCCCAGCAACCAGTTCCTGCAGGAGCTCGGGAGCAACGAGGCGATCCAGGAGTTCTGCTCGCTCACGTACGGCGTCACGTTCCCCGTGGTGGACCGCGTGCGCGTCAACGGCCGCCACGCGCACCCGCTCTACGCGGAGCTCAAGAAGACGCCCGACGCGGACGGCACGGCGGGGCGCGTCACGTGGAACTTCGAGAAGTTCCTCGTCCTGCCGGGCGGCGAGGTGCACCGGTTCCGGCCGCGCACCCTGCCCGACGACCCGGCGATCGTCGAGCTCGTCGAGACGCACCTCCCCCGCTGACCGCGCCCGCTCCGGCCCGCCGCACCCGCAGCCACGGCCATGGCCACGGCCACTCAGCGGACGACGAGCGCCGGGTGCCGCGGGTCGTCGACCCGCACGACGACGTCCGCCACGTCCTCGGGACGGACCTCCTGCGCGTACCGGCCGTAGGCGGCGAGCGTCCACGCCGCGTCGGGCGCGGTGCGGCGCGCGAGCGTCGCGGGGCGCAGGGCGAGGTGCACGGTGAGGTCGAGCGCGAGGCCGAGCCCCAGGCAGAGCGCGCCGTCGAGCACGACGACGAGGCCCGGCTCGGCCTCGACGTACGCGGCGCGGGTCGACCGGCTCGTCGCGGGGTCGCGCAGGCTCGGCAGGTAGCGGCCGGACCCGCCCGGCCCGACGGCGTCGAGCACCTCCCGCCGGAGCCCGGCCACGTCGACCCACTCGTCGAGGAGCGCGTCGGGATCCTCGCGCCCGCGCTCGAGGCGCAGCGACGCGGAACGCCAGAAGTCCTGCACGCGCACGCGCGCGACCGGCCGACCCGCCGCGCGCAGCGGCGCGACCAGACGATCCGCGAGGTCCTCGGGCCGCGTGGAGGGGTGGCCGTCGACGAGGAGGCGGACCGCCCGGGGCTGCTCACGCCCGACGGCGAGCACGCGCTCGACGACCCGGTCTACGAGGACGTCCTCGCTCACCGGCTCGACGCGCACCGGCTCGACCCGCCTCGGTTCGGTCCGCACCGTTCGCCCCGCGCCTTCGACCGCACCGCGTCAGGATGCCACGGACGCCGCCGCCGGGTCCGCGCGCTCGGCCAACCACGCGCGCGGCGAGCGGCCGACGCGGTGGCTGAACGCGCGCGAGAACGCGGCGGGCGTCGCGTACCCGAGCTCGGTCGCCGTGCGGCTCACCGAGGCGCCCGCCCGGAGCCGGTCCTGCGCGACGGTGAGGCGCCAGCCGGTCACGTAGTCGCCGGGCGGCTGCCCCACGACGGCGGTGAACCGGGCGGCGAACGCGCTCCGGGACAGGTGCGCCGTGCGCGCCATCGACGCGAGCGTCCACGGCTCCCCCGGCGCCTCGTGCACGGCGACGAGCACGGGCGCGAGGCGCTCGTCGGCGAGGCCGGGGAGCAGCCCCGGCGGGAGGGCGAGGTCGTCGGCGTGGTCGAGGATCCACCGGAAGAGCTGCACGAGCACGACCTCGAAGAGCCGGTCGGCGAGGACGCGACGGCCGCAGCGGACGTCGTCGATCTCGCGGAAGAGCAGGTCGAGCGCGGGCTCGAGGCCCGCCACGTCGTCGAGCGGCAGCACGAGCACGGGCGGCAGCGTGCGCACGAGGGGGTGGGTGGCGCCGCCCTCGACGTCGAGCGTCGCGCACGCGAAGTCGGAGTCCTCGGTGGGCGCGTTGTGGAACGCGTGGTCGAGCGGGCGCGGGTAGAAGAGCAGGCTCGGGCGGTCGACGCTGCGGCGCTCGACCCGGCCGTCCGCGCCGACGTGGGTCATGTCCATCTCGCCCCGCCGGAGCACGTGCAGGAACCCGCGCCCGGGCCGCGCGTCGAACGTCGTGACGCCGCACAGCGGCCCGGTGTGGAAGAGGTGCGTGCGCACGCGGAACCGCTCGAGCAGGTGCGAGAGTCGGTCGACGGGAGCCATCGCCCCAGGATGCCAGACGATCGGACACGTTCCGAGGACGATTCGTTCCCCGTCGTCCGACGCGACCGACCAGGCTGGACGGCGTCGGCCCCGCCCGGGACCGGCGTCCCCGCACCCGGAGGAGATCACCGTGTCCCGTGTCCCCCTCGTCAGCCCCGAGTCCGCCACCGGCCCCGTCGCCGACGGGCTCGACCAGATCCGTGCCGCGTTCGGCGGCGTCCCGGCGATGTTCCGGGCGGTCGCGAACTCGCCCGCCGCCCTGCAGAGCATGTGGGGTGCGTTCGGCGCCCTCGGCACCGGCACGCTCGGCGCGGCCGTCGGCGAGCAGATCGCCGTCGCCGTCGCGAACCGGAACGCGTGCGCGTACTGCCTCGCCGCCCACACCGCGCTCGGGCGCAAGGCCGGCGTCGCGCGCGACGACCTCACCGCCGCGCAGGACGGCACCGCGTCCGACCCGCGCGTCGAGGCGCTGCTGCGCTTCGCGCTCGCCCTCGTCGACGCGCGCGGTCACGTGACCGCGCAGGACGTCCAGGCGGTGCGCGACGCGGGGTGGACCGACGAGCAGGTGGTCGAGGTCGTCGCGCACGTCGCCCTCAACCTGTTCACCAACTACGTCAACGTGGCGCTCGACGTCCCCGTCGACTTCCCCGCCGTCGGCCTGCGCCGCGCCGCCTGAGAGGAGCCACCGTGCCGTCCCGCCCCGTCGCACCGTCCCGCCCCGCCGCACCGTCCCGCCCTGGCGACCCGTGCTCCCCCGCGCCCGCCTCGCGGCCCGCGAGCGCCGTCGTGCTGGAGGTGCGCACCGGCGGGGTGGGCACGGTGGCCCACCGCGGGCGCGACGTGCCGACGGCGTTCCGCAAGCGGCCGCGCCTCGGCCCCGTCGCGGTGGGGACGGAAGGGCTGGAGGGCGACGCGCAGGCCGACCGGCGCGTGCACGGCGGCCCCGAGAAGGCCGTGTGCGTGTACCCGGTCGAGCACTACGCGGCGTGGCGCGACGAGCTCGGCGCGGACCTCTCGCCCGGCGCGTTCGGGGAGAACCTCCTGACGCGCGGGCTCACCGAGGACGACCTGCTGCTGGGCGACGTGCTCGCCCTCGGGACGGCGACCCTCCAGGTGAGCATGCCGCGCCGCCCCTGCTACAAGCTCGCGGCCGTGCACGGCCTCGTCGACCTTCCGGACCGGGTCCAGGCATCGGGTCGCACGGGCTGGTACCTGCGCGTGCTCACGCCCGGCACGGTGCGGGCAGGCGCGACCGCCGTCGTCGTCGACCGGCCGCGCCGGAGCGCGACGGTGCGGGAGGTCAACCGCGTGATGAACCTCGACCGCGACGACCTCCCGGCCGCCGCCGCGCTCGCCGCGCTCCCGACGCTCCCCGCGCGCTGGCGCGACACGCTCGCGCGCCGGCTCCGGGGCGGGACCGAGGACGACCGGGCGCGGCTGCGGGGGCCGCTCGCCGAGGGTCCGTAGCGCCCGCCGCTCAGGGGTGGGGCGGCGCACCACCGTCGGATGCCGCGGCCTCGTCCCCGCGTGGCAGGCGGACGACGAGCAGGCACGTGTCGTCCTCGTCGCTACGGCCCCCGGCCTGGTCGAGCAAGTGGTCCCGGACGGCGGCAGCGTCCGCGTCCGCCGGGGCGCGGCCGAGGGCCCGCGCGAGCTCCGCGACGCCCTCGCGCTGGCCCCGGGCGCGGGACTCCACGAGGCCGTCGGTGTACAGCACGAGCACGCTCCCGGCACGCGGTCGCAGCCGGGCGGCCGTGACGGGCCGGGGCGTGACGACCCCGATCGGCGTGGTGAGCGACTCGTCGAGCGGGCGGACGGCGCCGTCGGGCGTGCGGAGCAGGGGCGGCGGGTGGCCGGCCCGGCAGTAGACGAGCTCGCGCCCGCCGTCCGCGTCGGGCGGCCCGAGCGTCGCGACGACGCACGTCGCGACGTCCGCGAGGCCGAAGCGCTTCACGAGCCCGTCCAGGCGCTCGACGACCTCCTCGGGCGTCGTGCCGTCCGCCGCGACGGTGAGGAGCGCCGACCGGATCTGACCCATCGCGGCGGCGGCGTGCATGTCGTGCCCGACGACGTCCCCGACCACGAGCAGCACGCGGCCGTCGGGCAGCTCGATCGCCTCGAACCAGTCGCCGCCGACCGCCGCGGCTCCCACGGACGACCCACCTCCCGCGGGCCGGTAGACCACGGCCACGTCCAGCCCGTCGAGGGATCCGAGCCGCGGCAGCATGCGCTCCTGCAGGGTGTGCGCGGCGTCGCGCTCGCGCTCGTAGAGCCGCGCGTTGTCGAGCAGGAGGCCGATCCGGTGGCCGAGGTCCTCGAACATCACGGCGTCCTCGTCCTCGAAGAACCCGGGCTGCGCGCTGACCACGGCGAGCACGCCGACGATCCGGCCGCGGGCCCGCAGCCCGACGGACATCGCGGAGCCGAGCCCGAGCTCGTGCATGGCGGCGAGCTCCTCCTCGTCCGCGTGCGGCGAGACGAGGTCGGGCGTGACGTCGAACGGTCGCGCGAACCGCGCGCCGCCCCCGAGCACGTCGACCGCCGCGAGCGAGCGGTCCGCCCAGCCCGGTGTCCGGGACAGGCGCCGGGCGGCATCGGCGAGCGCCGGGTCGTGCGACGCGACGTCGGTGCGCGAGCGCCCACCCGGGTACGTCACGACGACCGCCCAGCACGAGAACACCTCGGCCACGGCCTGTGCCGCCTCGGCGAGCACGTCCTCCGTGCCGAGCAGCTCGCCGAGGCGCTCGACGATCCGGGTGGTCGTGGTCAGCCGATGGTTCGCGGAGATCGCGGCGTCGAGCGCCGCCTCGCGCGACCTCTCTGTCTCGACCCGGGCGGTGACGTCGGCCTGGACGCCCACGAAGTGCGTGAGGGTGCCGAGCTCGTCGTGCACGGGCGAGAGGGTGAGCTGGTTCCAGAACGGCGTGCCGTCCTTGCGGTAGTTGAGCAGCGTCTCGCCCGCCGTGGTGCCGCCGTCGACCGCGGCCCGGATCCTCGCGACCGCGTCGCGGTCGGTACCCGGGCCCTGGAGGAACCGACAGTTGGTGCCGAGCACCTCGTCCGCGGCGTAGCCGGTGGTCGCCGTGAACGCCGGGTTGACCCAGACCAGAGGCACCCCCGGGGCGCGGGCGTCCGCGATGGTGAACGAGACCTCGCTCGCAGACATCGCGCGCCGCTCGAGCGCGGCGGCGAGGCGCTCCGCCTCGGCCGGTGCGAGGGCGGCGCGCGCGGGGTCGGAGGGTGCGGAGGACGCGACCACAAGACGCCTCTCGGCTCGACGACGGGCGTCCTGTGCTCGAACGCCCGGAACACTGTCGCACGTCGCGACCGTCCGTGAGGACCCGCTCCGGGCGGGCGGCGGTGCGTCGGCCGCAGTTGTGCCCGACCGCCCGGCGGTCAGAATGGACACGTCCGGGAGACGAGGCGGAACCGCATGACAGTCGAGGCACGGGTCCTCGTGGTCGAGGACGACCGCATGCTCGCGGACATGCTCGTGGAGCTCCTCGGGAGCGAGGGCTACGCCGTCGAGGTCGCGCACGACGGCCAGCGCGGGCTCCACCTCGGCCTCACGCGCGAGTACGACCTGCTGCTCCTCGACCGTGGCCTGCCCGCCGTCGAGGGGCTCGACCTGCTCGCCCGGCTGCGCTCGCGCGGCGTCACGGCGCCCGCGCTCGTGCTGTCGGCGCTCGGCAACCCGGCCGACCGTGTGGCCGGCCTCGACGCCGGGGCCGAGGACTACGTGGGGAAGCCGTTCGACGTCGACGAGCTGCTGGCGCGGCTGCGCGCGCTGCGCCGGCGGGGCCAGGCGTCCCCGGCGGCGGGCGCGATCCGCCTCCCGGGCGGCACGCTCGACCTCGGGACCCGCCGCGTGACGACGGACGCAGGCACGACCGCCGACCTCTCGGCGCGCGAGGCCGCGCTCGCCGAGGTCCTCGCCCGGCACCCGCACCAGGTCTTCGGCCGGGACGAGCTGCTGGAGCGCGTGTTCCCCGAGGCGTCCGACCCGGGGGTCGTGGACACCTACGTGTACTACCTGCGCCGCAAGCTCGGCCGCCGCGCGGTCACGACCGTGCGCGGGCTGGGGTACCGGTGGGGCGCACTGTGATCACGGGCGCGGAGCGCGACCTCCTGCGGCGCACGAGCCGGCGCCTCGCGGTGCAGACGGGTCTCCTCGTGCTCGTGAGCCTGCTCGTGGTGGCGGCGGTCGTCCTCGCCGTGGTGGCTCGCGCGCTCGGCGAGGCGGACGACCGTCGGCTCGAGTCGGCGGCGTCGGCCGACGAGGTCACCGACGCGGGCCCAGGGATCTGGGTCGCCGTGGCCTCGCCGCGCGGTGTCGACGCGTCGCCCGGGATGCCGGCCGGCCTGCCCGACCTCGGTCTCGTCGAGCAGGTGGCACGCACGGGGACGAGCGCGCGGGAGCGGGTGACGACCTCGGCAGGCACGTTCGAGGTGCTCACGGTGGAGCGTCGGGACGGCGTCGTCCAGGCCGTCCTCGACCCGTCCGAGACGCGCGAGGAGCTGGCGCGCCTCCTCCTCGCGCTCGGTGTCGCGACGGCCGTCGGGGTCGTGCTCGCCACCGTCGGGGGCTGGTGGCTCGGGCGTCGCGCCGTCCTCCCCACGGCGCAGGCCCTCGCGATGCAGCGGCGCTTCGTGGCGGACGCGAGCCACGAGCTGCGGACCCCCCTCACCCTGCTCTCGACGCGCGCGCAGCTCCTGCGTCGCCGGCTCGAACGACCGGGCCCGGGGACGGCGGAGCAGGTGGCGCGCGACGTCGACGGGCTCCTCGAGGACACGGCCGCGCTCAGCGACGTGCTCGACGACCTGCTGACGGCCGCGGACACGCGGTCCGTGGACCTCGTCCCCGTCGACCTCGCGGCGCTGGCCGACGCCGTCGTGCGCTCGGCCGAGGCGCGCGCGGCGTCGCGCTCCGTCGCGCTGCGGCGCGCGGGGACGGACGACCTCACGGTCGCGGGGGCGCCGGCCGCGCTGCGCCGCGCGCTCACCGCGCTCGTGGACAACGCGGTCGACCACGCGACGCACGAGGTCGTCGTCACGGTGCGGCGCGCCGGGTCGGCCGCGCAGGCGCTCGTCGACGACGACGGACCCGGGCTGGGCGAGGACGCCGGTGACCTGTTCGCACGCTTCGCCTCGCGCCGCCCCGGGCCGGCACCCGACGAGGGCGGGCGCCGCCACTACGGGCTGGGGCTCGCGCTCGTCGCGGAGGTCGCGGCCCAGCACGCGGGCACCGTGGAGGCGACGAACCGCCCCGACGCACCGCACGGGGCCCGTCTCGTGCTCACGCTGCCGCTCGGCCCGCCGGCCCGTCGCTGACGACCGTCCCGTCCGGGAGGACGGCGAGCACGAGGGCAGCCCCCTGGTCCACCGCCCACGCGACCCCCTCCTCGCCCAGCGCGAGGACGCTCGTCGCGAGGACGTCGGCGGTCGTGAGGTCGGGCGCGACGACGGTCGCCGACAGGAGCCCGCGCGCGGCGGCACCCGTGCGCCCGTCCCACACGTGGAGACCGCGCTCGTACGTCCCCGACGTCGCCACCGCGCCGTCGTGCAGCTCGACCCGCGCCACGAGCCCGTCCACGCGCGCCGGGGAGCGCACGCCCACCACCCAGGGCCGGCCGGGCTCCGGCCCGCCACGGACGGCGACGTCCCCGCCGGCGTTGAGGCACAGGTCGGAGAACCCCGCGGCGACGAGCCGGTCCACCGCGCGCTGCGCGGCCCAGCCCTTGACGACGCCGTCGGTGTCGAGCGTGCCGTCCGGCCGGTGCACGTCGAACGCGCCACCGCTCGCGACGCGCGCGGCCTCCGCGAGGTCGAGCACCTCGCGCAGGTCCCGGGAGGGGCGCGCGACGAGCCCGCGCCGGTGGCGGGACAGCTCGCTGTCCGCGCGTCGCCCGCTGAACCGCGCGTCCGCGGCGTGGAGCACCGCGAACGCCGCGCGGGCGGCAGCCTGCGCACGCTCGTCGTCGGGCGCGCGCAGGTCCAGCGACATCGGCAGCCCCATGACCGTCTCCGTCCGGCGCACCGTCAGCCCCGCGCGTCGATCGCGGCCTGGAGGGACTCGCGGTAGCCCTCGGAGGTGTAGGTCGCCCCGGAGACGGTGTCGATGCGCGCGGACTGCGCCCGCACGGCCTCCTGCGCGAGCAGCGGCGTGGCGCGCGCGGAGATCTGGGAGCTCTCTCCCCCGCTGGGCGACCGCACGGTCTGCACCGCGTCGAGGTGCGTCCCGGTGAACGTCACCGCGACCTGCACCGGCCCGTACCGCGTCTGGACGACCGACCCCGTCACGGTCGCCCGCGTCGGGTCGGGCGTGCCGGTGCCCGGGCTCGCCGGGGACGTGCCCGGGTCCGTCGAGCCCGCGGTGGAGGGGGCCGGCGTCGGGGTCGTGGGGGTCACGGGCTCCGACCCCGCGACGACGGCGGCGGGACCAGCCGACGTCGCGGACCCGTCCCCGGCGAGGCCCGGCACCCCGCCGTACCGCGCGAGCGCGGCGGCCCCGAGCGCGAGCACGCTGCCCGCGTAGACGATCGTCCCTCTCCAGCGGCGTCCGGTCATGACAGGCTCAGCTCCTCGTGGTGGACGGCGGACCGCGGCACGCCCGCGCGGCGTGCCGAGTCCTCGACGGTGGCGACCATCGCGGGCGGACCGCACACGAACACGTCGCGCGACGCGATGTCGGGGACCAGGGCGTCGAGCCGCCCCGGGCCCAGGGGGTCGTACCCGAGGTCGGCCCGGCGGCCCACGACGGGCAGGTACGTGAGCGGCGCGTCGGCGAGCTCGTGGCCGAGGCCGAGGTCCGCCCGGGACCGGGCGCGGTGCACGACGACGACGTCGTGACCGCGCGCGACCAGGTCCTCCGCGAGCGCCCGCACGGGCCCGACGCCCGCGCCCCCGGCGACGAGCAGCACACCGCGGCGTCGCGCCCGGGCGGCGGTGAAGCGGCCGAACGGTCCCTCGAGGAGCACGCGCGTCCCCGGCCGCAGGTGGGCCACCGCGCGCGAGTGGTCGCCCAGGCCACCGACGGTGAAGCGCAGGTGCTCGCCGTCGGGCGCGACGGAGACCGAGTAGGGGTGGGCGGTGACGACGTGGCCCCGCGCGAGGAAGCGCACGAGGAAGAACTGGCCCGCCCGTGCCCCGGCGTCCGCGAGCGCCGGACCCGACACCCACACGCTCGTCATCCCCCCGGCCTCCGGCACGACCGCGCTCACCCGCGGCGCGTCCCGGAGCACGCCCAGGAGCGGCAGCACCACGCGCCACGTGAGCAGGGCCGCGGCGGTGCCCGCGTAGAGGAGCACCCAGGCGGCGCGGGCCGTCGGGTCGGCGACGAAGTGCGCGCCCGCCGTGACCTGGTGCGCGAACGTGAGGTACACCCCGGCGTAGATCGTCAGGTGCACGAGGAACCACGCCTCGTACGACAGGTGCCGCCGCACGAGGCGCGCGCCGGACACCCCCACGACCACGAACAGGCCGGTGCCGACCAGCGCCGCCGTCATGTCCGGCTCCGCCAGCACGAGGGTGAGCGCCTGCCACCAGGACGCGGCCTGCGCCGGCAGGGCGGTCCCGGCCACCATGAGGAGCGTGTGCGTGAGGACGAGGAGCACGACGGCCGTCCCGAGGACGCGGTGCCACGCGACGAGCCGGTCCAGGCCCACCGCACGCTCGAACCAGGGCACGCGCCCGACGAGGAGCAGCTGGGCGCAGACCAGCACCGACGCGACGAGCCCCACGAGCTCCCCCACGCCGGTGAGCGCGCCGGCCGGGGACGCCCCGGCGGACGGCGGCGTGCCCCGCCACCAGAACGCGACGACGAGCACGAGGACACCGACCAGCGCCGCCCGCAGGACGACCGCGCCCGGAGCGGGTGCGCCCGCTCCGCGCCGTGCCCGGGCCGTGGCCCGGTCCTGGGGCTGGGCCTGCTGGGCCGGCGTCCGGCGCGTCGTGAGGATGCTCATGCGAGACAGCGTGCCCGCCGATTCTCAGAGCATTCTCGGAGACGGTGCCGGGGGTCCGGGGTCCGATCCTCTCGTCCGCCCGTGGGCGGGTGGACGCCGGGTCTCAGCGGGACGACGCCGCCGGCACGAGCGGCTCGCCTACCTCCGCGGCGGATGCCGACCGGGACGGTCCGGGCGGCGTCTCGTCCCTGCCCGGGCGGGTGGCGAGCAGCGCCCACAGGATGCACGCGAGGTCGACGACCTCCTGGAGCCACGCCCCCGCGAGCGCGGGGAGCCGCCCCGTCGCGGCCACGACCATGAGCAGCCCGGACAGGGCGATCCCGATGCCGATGGCCTGCCACGCGACCCGCACGGTGCGGCGGCCGATCCGCACGGCGCCGACGGTGCGCGCGAGGTCGTCGCGGACGACGACGGCGTCCGCGGACTCGGTCGCCGCCGTCGAGCCCCGTGCGCCCATGGCCATGCCGACGTCGGCCACCGCGAGGACCGGGGCGTCGTTCACGCCGTCCCCGACCATCATCACGGGGCGGTCCGGCAGCGCACGCACCGCGTCGACCTTGTCCTGCGGGAGGAGGCCGGCGCGCACGTCGTCGATGCCCACCTGGTCCGCGACGTGCCGGGCGGTCGCCGCGCCGTCGCCGGTGAGCATGACGGTGGTCCGCACGCCCGCGGCGTGGAGGGCGGCGACGGTGGGGCGGGCCTCGGCCCGCAGCTCGTCGGCGAGGAGCACGGTCCCGGCGTACGCGCCGTCGACGCCCACGTGGACGGCGCTGCGGCCCGCGCCGGGCACGGGGACGCCCGCGGGCGCGCCCGCGGTGACGAAGGCCAGCCGACCGACCGCCACCGCGTGGCCGTCCACCGTCGCGCGGGCTCCCCGGGCGGTCTCCTCCGTCGCGTCCCGTGCGGCGGGCAGCGCGAGGTCCCGCTCCTGGGCCGCGCGGACGATCGCCGCCGCGAGCGGGTGCACCGAGTACTGCTCGACGGCGGCCGCGAGCGCGAGCACGCGGTCCGGCGTGCGGTCGCCCGCGGGCAGGACCTCCACGACGACCGGCGCCCCGTGGGTCAGCGTGCCCGTCTTGTCGAACGCGACGGTGCGCACGCGCGAGAGCTGTTCGAGCGTGCCCGCCGACTTCACGATGATCCCGTTCCGGGCCGCGCGGGACATGCCGGACATGAAGGCGACCGGGGCCGCGATGATCAGCGGGCACGGCGTCGCGACGACGAGCACCTCGGCGAAGCGGGTCGCCTCGCCGCTGAGCGCCCACGCTGCGCCCGCGAGCGCGAGGGCGGCGACCGTGAACGGCACCGCCACGCGGTCGGCGAGGCGCACGAACGGCGCCTTGGACTCCTGCGCCTGCTTCACGAGCTCGACGATCGCCTGGTACTGCGAGCCAGCGGCCGTCGCGGTCGCCCGGACCTGCGCCGCTCCGCCGCCGTTGACCGACCCGGAAAGCACGACGTCCCCGCGCCGGTGCTCCACCGGGAGCGACTCCCCGGACAGCGACGACTCGTCGAACGTGGCCGCCGTGCTGAGCAGGACGCCGTCCACGGGAACGACCTCCCCTGGCCTAACCCACACCTCGTCGCCGGGGCGCACGTCGTCGACGGGGACGTCCTCGAGCTCCCCGCCGGGCCCGGCCCGGTGGGCGACGCGCGGCGCGCCGGCGAGCAGGCTCGACAGCTCGCGCCGCGCGCGCCCGTTCGCGTAGTCCTCGAGCGCCTCGCCGCCCGAGAGCATGAGGCACACCACGAGGGCGGCCCAGTACTCCCCCACGAGCACCGTGGCCGTGACGGACAGGACGGCGAGCAGGTCGACGCCGTACGTGCCCGCCCGCAGGTCCGCCACCATGCCGCGCGCCCGGACCACGACGAGCACGAGCGCGAACGCCGAGACCACGACCTGGGCCGAGAGGGCCGGCCCCCAGGCCTCGAGCACGCCGGCGAGACCACCCACCGCCACCGTGGCGACCACCCACGGGTAGCGCCGGGCGGCCTCCGTCACGCGGCGGCCCGGTCCGGTCATGCCTCCAGGGTGGGCATGCGCCGGGACGGGTCGCCAGGGCCGAACGGCCGTGACCGCGGGGACCAGCGGGCAGCGCCCCGCGGGTCAGACGACCGGCAGGCGCAGCGCCTCGCCGAGCGGGACCGACGGGCCCTGGAACGGCACGGCGTCCTGCTCGCACGTCGCGCCGTCGGTCGCGTCGAGGTCCACGAGGTACCGCGCGACGGCGGCGTCCGCGCACGCGCTCTTGCCGATGATCGTGTGGCCCCAGCCCTCGACGGTGAGCACGCGGGCGTCGGGCCAGCGGTCCGCGTAGGGCTGCGTGAACCCGTACGGCGTCGCGGGGTCGAACCGGGTGCCGACCACGAGCACGGGGGCGTCCGTCGTCTGGTCCCACGGGCCCGTGAACGCGTCGCGGTCCTCGACGGGCACGAACTCGCACTGGACGCCCACCCAGCCGCGGAAGCGCCCGAAGTGCGGGTACTGCGCGTCGAGCGCGTCGACCTTCGCGGGGTACTGCCACGGGCGGCCGGGGGTCGTCGTGTCGACGCACAGGCTCGCGAGCGCGCCGCCGACCGACGCGTAGTCCTCGGCGAATCCGGCGCGGCGGAGCAGCTCCCCCAGCGAGGGCAGGGCGCCGAGGGTGCGCTGCCGGTCCGCGGCCGCGGGCGGCTCGACGGCGCCGCTCAGCACGGCGAGCGACGCGAGCGTGAGGTCGAGGTCGCCCCACGCGACGGGCTCGTACAGGTACTGGAAGACGAGCGCGACCGTGTCCGGGTAGCCGACGCGCACGCTCGTGCCGTCGGGGAGCGGCACGTCGACGGGCGCCCCGCGGAGCGCGGCGTAGGTCGCCTCGACGACGTCGGCCGGGTCGCCGAGCGACGCGAGCGCGCACGCCGACGGCCCCGCCTCCGCGCACAGCCGCGTGAACTCGCCGAACGTCTCGGTCGCGCCGGCGGCCTGCCCGATCCGGGCGCCGATCAGCTCGCGCGACCCGACGCCCGACCACGCGTCGACGTCCATCGTGCCGTCGAGCACGAGGGCGCGGACGCGGTCGGGGAACAGCGCCCCGTACGTCGCGCCGAGCACCGTGCCGTAGGAGTACCCCACGTAGCTGAGCTGCTCGTCGCCCACCGCCTGGCGCAGCAGGTCCATGTCCCGCGCGACGTTCGCCGTCGACGCGTGCGCGATCCGGTCGCCGGAGAACAGCGTGCACGACGCCCCGAACGCCGCCATCTGGCCGAGGTAGCGCGCCTCCTCGCGGTCGGTCACGGGGAACGCGGGCAGGCCCGCGAGGAACGCGTTCTCCCGCTCCTGGTCGCGGAAGCACGTCGCGGGGTCGGACGTCCCGACGGCGCGCGGGTCGAACCCGATGACGTCGAACCGCGCGAGCACGTCGTCGTCGAAGAGCGAGCCCCCCAGCAGGTGTAGCGTCTCGACACCCGGCCCGCCCGGGCCGCCGAAGTTGGTGAACAGGCTCCCGATCCGCTGCTCGGGGTCGGACGCCGGGAGCCGCGTCAGGCCGATGGTCGTCGTACGGCCGTGAGGGCGGTCGTAGTCGGTCGGCACCTGCGCCGTCGCGCACTCGAACGCCTCGAGGCCGTCGCCGTCGCAGGGGCCCCACGCGATCTCGGGCACGGGTGCCTCGACCTGGGCGGCCGTCGTCGTGGCGGGTCCGGTGCGGGCCGACGCCGTGGCGGCACCGGTGCGGGCTGGCTCACCCCCCGGGCCCGCGACGGCCGCGGCGGGGACCCCGCCGAGCAGGAGGACCGCCGCCAGCGACGAGGCGGCGGCGCGGACGGTTCGTGTCGTCATCGATCGCGAAGTCATCGCTCCCCATCCGACCACGGCCCCGCGAGGAACGCACCCGGACCTGTGCGGCCGAGCACGCCGGGCCACAGCACGGGTGGTACCACTATTGGTACCGTAGGTCTTCTGACGAAGCGAGACAAGGTGCTGGACCGCATGCGGAACAGCCCGGGCAGCGTTCGCTTCGACGAGCTCGCCGCCGTGTGCGACCACTACTTCGGCGAGCCCAGACGCAGCGGGGGCTCGCACCACGTCTATGCCATGCCGTGGCCCGGTGACCCCCGGGTCAACATCCAGAACAGCAACGGCCGGGCCAAGGCCTACCAGGTCAGACAGGTCCTCGAGGCGATCGACAGGCTCGAGGCCATGCACGAGGAGAACGACTCCACGGAGGAGGAGAAGTGAACGCCGCCGAGCACTACAGCTACCGCGTGTCCTGGTCCGCAGACGACGGAGAGTTCGTCGGTACGGTTCTCGAGCTACCCTCCCTCTCCTGGCTCGAGCCCGAGTCGGCCGCCGCGTTCGCCGGGATCCGGAAGCTCGCCTCCGAGGTGGTCGAGGACCTCGCAGCCTCTGGCGAAGAGGTCCCCGAGCCCCTGTCCGAGCGCCACTACTCCGGCGAGTTCCGCGTGCGGATCCCCCCGGCCATGCACCGTCGGCTCGTCGAGGAGGCTGCCGCGCAGGGCATCTCGATGAACCGTCTCGCCAACCACAAGCTCTCAGCCTGAGACAGCACGCAGCCCGCGTCCGGAGATCTCGTCTCGTCTCCTCGCGCGGGCTTCGTCATGACCGCTCGGCCGTGATGCCGGGTCACGTCGGCCGGGTCAGCACCACGACGGCGACCCCCGCCGCGACGGCGAGGGGCGCGAGCACGAGGCCCTGGCGGATCACGTGCCACGCGGGCGGCGCCTCCTGCCCGAAGGTGTGACGGCGGTACTGCTGCCACCACAGCACGGTCGCGAGCGACGCCCAGGGCGTGATCAGCGGCCCGGCGTCGACCGCGACGAGCAGGGTCGCGAGCCGCTCGACGTCCTCGCCCGCCGCGGGGAGCAGCGCGAGGAACGCGGGCAGGTTGTTCACGAGGTTCGCCGCGACCACGCCCGTCGCGGCCAGGCGGGCGAGGTCGCCCGGCCCGGTCCCCGTGCCCGCGACGGCGGCGAGGAGGTCGCCGAGCCCGTGCGCGTGCCAGGTCTCCACGACCACGAACAGCGCCGCCACGACCACCGCGGACCTCCACGGCAGCATCTCCCGCACCGGCACGAGCGGGCGCACGCGCCGCCACCACGTCGCGAGCGCGAGCACCGCCGCGCCCGCGAGCGCCGTCGGCGCGACGGGCAGCTCGAGCGCGAACGCGACCGCGAGGAGCACGACGACGGCCCCGGTGACCCGCAGGAGCACCCGGTCGGGCGGCGTCGGGCCGGGACCCACGAGGTCGAACCGTCCCCGCAGGTGGCGACCGTGCAGCGCGAGCAGCACGACGACCGTCACCACGAGGACCGCGAGCGCCGGCGCCCACATCACCCCGACGTACCCGGTGCCGAACCGGTCCGCGGCGAGCAGGTTGGTGAGGTTCGAGACCGGCAGGAGGAGCGACGCCGTGTTCGCGAGCGCGAGCACGGTGAGCGCGAGCGGCAGCGGTCTGGTGCCCGTGCGACGCGCGAGGGCGAGCACGACGGGCGTGACGAGCACCGCCGTCGTGTCGAGCGACAGCACCACGGTGCTGGCCGTCGCGAGCAGCACGACGAGCACCCACAGCACGATCCGCCGACCCCCGGCGAGCCGCGCCGCCCGGGCGGCGACGGCGTCGAACAGGCCCGCGCCCGCGCACAGCTCCGCGACCACCGTGATGGCGAGGAGGAACACGAGGACCGGCCCGGTGCGCACGAGCAGGTCGCGCGCGTCCGCCGCGGGGAGCAGCCCCGTCGCGGGGAGCGCGACGACGACCACCGCGGCGAGGAGCCACGGCGGCAGGCGACGGCGGCGTCGCCGGTGAGCCGTGCCCGCGGCGGCGCCGGAGTCCGCGCCGACATCAGCGGGAGGCTCGGTCGTCACGGCGGTCACTGTACGACCGGTGCGCCTCGCTCGGCGGTCCGGAGGCTCGTGCCCTCGCAGCCATGGGGGCGCGCTGCTCCGCCCGTGAGGCGTCGTGCACCGCGAGACCGACGGGGTCGTCCGAGCAAGGACGGGGGTCAGCCGGACCGCTACTATCTGCGTATGCGTGAAGATACGAAGGGTTGCACCTTCGGTACCGAGAGCCCCTACGTCGAGCTCGCGGCCGAGGTGTTCTCGCTGCTCGCCGACGCGACGCGGGTCCGGATCGTCCTCGCCCTGCGAGACGCCGAGCTCCCCGTCAACGCCCTCGCCGAGGTGGTGGGCAAGTCACCGACCGCGGTCTCCCAGCACCTCGCGAAGCTCCGGTGGGGCCGGATCGTCCGTGCGCGCCAGGAGGGCAACCGCGTCTTCTACTCGCTGATCGACGAGCACGCGCGCACGCTCGTGACGCAGGCCGTCTTCCAGGCGCAGCACGCGGTGGACGACCACCCGCAGCATCACGCCGACGGCGCGCACCGGGCGGCGGAAAAGCCGGCCGCGGGCAGTGCGGACGAGGCCGCGCGATGACCGCGCCGCGGCCGGCCGTCCTCGGCCACGACCACCCGCACGACCACGACCACGACCACGACCACGACCACGACCACGACCACGACCACGACCATCATCACGACGCGCACCCGACGGGCCTGCGCGGCTGGCTGCACGAGGTGTTCGTGCCGCACTCCCACGACGCGGCCGACTCGATCGACGACGAGCTCGTCGCCAGCGGCCAGGGCATCCGCGCGGTGAAGGTCTCGCTCGTGGTCCTCGGGCTCACTGCGCTCGCGCAGCTCGCCATCGTGGCGGTGAGCGGGTCGGTCGCCCTCCTCGCCGACACGGTGCACAACCTCTCCGACGCGCTCACGGCGGTGCCGCTGTGGATCGCGTTCGTGCTCGGCCGTCGTGCCGCGACGCGCCGGTACACCCACGGCTACGGCCGGGCGGAGGACCTCGCGGGCCTGTTCATCGTCGCGATGATCGCCCTCTCGGCCGTCGTCGCAGGCGTCGAGTCCGTGCGGCGCCTCGCCGACCCGCAGCCCGTGGAGAACCTCGGGTGGGTGGTCGCCGCGGGCGTCGTCGGGTTCGCCGGGAACGAGGCCGTCGCCGTCTACCGGATCCGCGTCGGGCGCCGCATCGGCTCCGCCGCGCTCGTCGCCGACGGCGTGCACGCGCGCACGGACGGGTTCACCTCGCTCGCGGTCGTGCTCGGCGCGCTCGGTGTCCTCGTCGGCGTCCCCCTCGCCGACCCCGCCGTCGGCCTGCTCATCACCGTCGCGATCCTCGTCCTCCTGTGGGGCACCGCGCGCGACGTCGGCCGTCGGCTGCTGGACGGCGTCGACCCCGCGCTCACGGACCGCGCCCGCCGCGCGCTCGACGCGGTGGACGGGCTGGACGGCGTGGACGACGTCCGTCTGCGCTGGGCAGGGCACCGGCTCACCGTGCAGGCGCGCGTCCTCGTCCCGCCCGAGACCTCGGTCGCCGTCGCCGACCGGACGTCGGCCCGCGCCGACGACGCGCTGCGGCACGTCCTGCCGTCGGTCGGGCGGGTCGACGTCGTGGTGGCCCCCTCCCCCTGAGCGCGCCCCGGCGGGCGAGGCGTGGGTGGTCGGCGTGAGGATGGGGCATGCTGCTCGCCGAGGTCGCCGCCACGTCCGACGCCGTCGCCGCCACGCGCTCGCGCCTCGCCAAGCGCGCGGCCATCGCCGACCTGCTGCGGCGCGTCGCGGACGACGCCGAGGCCGGGAGCGCGGAGGTGGAGATCGCCGTCGCGTACCTCGCGGGCGAGCTGCGCCAGCGCCGCACCGGGCTCGGGTGGCGGTCGCTGCGCGACCTCCCCGCGCCCGCGGAAGAACCCGGCCTCACGCTGACCGACGTCGACACCGCGTTCGCCCGCATGGCGGACCTCTCCGGCCCCGGGTCGTCGACCGCGCGCCAGGCCGAGGCGGCCGCCCTGTTCGGCGCTGCGACGGCGCGCGAGCAGTCGCTCCTCGCCGGACTGGTCTCGGGCGAGCTGCGCCAGGGCGCGCTCGACTCCGTGGTGGTCGACGCCGTCGCCGAGGCTGCGGGCGTCCCCGCCGACGCGGTGCGGCGCGCGGTCATGCTCGCGGGCGCGACCGGGCCGGTCGCCCGCGCCGCGCTCACGGCGGGCGGCCCGGAGGCCGCGACGGAGGCGCTCGCGGCGTTCCGGCTCACCGTCGGCCGCCCGGTGCGGCCGATGCTCGCGCAGTCCGCACCCGACGTCGGCGCCGCGCTCGACAAGCTCGGGGCCGCGCCGGGCGACCCGTCGGGCACCGCCGTCGCCGTGGACGTGAAGCTCGACGGCATCCGCATCCAGGTGCACCGCGACGGCGACGACGTGCGCGTCTTCACGCGCTCGCTCGACGACATCACCGAGCGCGTCCCCGAGATCGTCGCGGCCGTGCGGGCGCTCCCCGCCCGGGCGCTCGTCCTCGACGGGGAGGCGCTCGTCGTCGGGCCCGACGGCGTCCCCCGCCCGTTCCAGGAGACCGCCGCCCGCTCCGCGACGCAGGGCGAGCGCAGCGCCGCCGAGGAGGCCGAGCTCGCGGCCTCGCTCGAGCTCTCCCCGTTCTTCTTCGACGTGCTCCACACCGACGGCCGCGACCTGCTGGACGAGCCGCTGCGCGACCGGCTCGCGGTGCTCGACGACCTGCTCGCCGACGCCGCCGAGCCGCTCGTCGTGCGGCGCCTCGTGACCGACGACGCCGCGGCCGCGACCGCGTTCTTCGACACCGCCGTCGCGGAGGGCCAGGAGGGCGTCGTCGTGAAGTCGCTCGGAGCGCCCTACGCGGCCGGGCGGCGCGGTGCCGGCTGGGTGAAGGTCAAGCCGCGGCACACGCTCGACCTCGTCGTGCTCGCCGTCGAGCAGGGCTCCGGCCGGCGCAGCGGGTGGCTGTCGAACATCTGGCTCGGCGCGCGCGACCCCGACGGCGGGTTCGTCATGCTCGGCAAGACGTTCAAGGGCATGACCGACGAGATGCTCGCGTGGCAGACGCAGCGCTTCCGCGAGCTCCAGACCTCCGACGAGGGGTACGTCGTGCACGTGCGCCCCGAGCAGGTCGTCGAGATCGCGTTCGACGGCCTCCAGCGCTCGACCCGCTACCCCGGCGGGCTCGCGCTGCGCTTCGCGCGCGTCGTCCGGTACCGCGACGACAAGACGGCGGCCGAGGCCGACACGATCGACACGGTCCGCGCGCTCGCACGCTCGCTCGGGGGCGGCACGACGGAGGCGCCAGACACGGAGGGCTGAGCGGGCGGCGCGTCGAGCGCGTCAAGAAGTCGTCGGCGGTGGGTGCATCCGCGGGCGGCGGTCCGGGTGAAGGAGAGGTGGACGCCGCCCGGCGTCCGACGGCGCACCGCCGTCCCGTGCACGACGAAGGGACTCGACGATGAACCTCCGACGCACGCTCACCGCGGCGGGAGCCGCGCTCCTCGCCCTGACCGCCGCGGCCGCACCGGCCGTCGCGGCACCGGCCCCCACGACGGCGCCGCCGTCGGGCACCGCGAGCCTCGCCTCCGTGCTCGCGGCCGACGGCGACACGTTCGACCGCAACTGGTACGACTTCGACATCGTCGACCAGGCAGTGGCCGCGGTCCTCGCCGCCAAGCCGGACAGCCCCGTGGCGGTCCTGGCCGACGGCACGGTGCCGCTCACCGCGTTCCTGCCGAACGACCGGGCGTTCCAGCTCCTCGCGTTCGACCTCACGCACCGCTGGCAGCCCACCGAGGAGCGCGTGCTCACCTCGCTCGCCGGCGCGGTCGGCATCGACGCGATCGAGCAGGTCCTGCTGTACCACGTCGTCCCCGGCGCGACGATCGACTCCGGCACCGCGCTGCGGTCCGACGACGCCGTCCTCACCACGGCGCAGGGCGCGACGTTCCGGGTCGACGTGCTGAGCAAGCGCCTCGCCCTGGTCCGCCTCGTCGACCAGGACCGCAACGACCTCGACCCGTTCCTCGTGAAGAGCAAGCTCGACCTCAACAAGGGCAACGTCCAGATCGCGCACGGCATCAGCGCGGTGCTGCGGCCCCAGAACCTCTGACCGGTCCCCCGTGCCCGGCCCCGCACCGCGGGGCCGGGCACTTTTTTTGATGCGTGTGCATCCAGATCCGCACCTGCGGGGGAAGAGGGAGTGTCAGCAGATCGAGCGCCCGGGACGGACCGGGCTCGACCACCGGAGGACACCATGCACCGCACCGCACGACGCACCGCCGCGCTCGCGGGCGCAGCGACCCTCGTCGCGCTGGGGGCCGTCGCGCTCCCCGCCCAGGCCGCCACCGACGACGGCGCCTCGCTCTCCGTCCTGCACGGCGTGCCGGACACGCCCGTGGACGTCTGGGTGAACGACGAGCTCACCCTCGACGACTTCCAGCCCGGCGACCTCGCGGGTCCGCTCGACCTCCCCGCCGGGACGTACACGGTCGCGATCACGGCGCCCGACGCGACGGACACGAGCTCCCCGGTCATCGGCCCGGTCGACCTCCAGCTCGCGGGCGGCACGAGCTACACCGCCGTCGCGCACCTCGACGCGGGCGGCCAGCCGACCGCGACGCTCTTCACGAACGACACGAAGCCCACGGCCGCGGGCCAGGGCCGGCTCACCGTGCGCCACGTCGCCGCGGCGCCCGCGGTCGACGTCCTCGCCGGCGGGGAGGCGGTCGTGACCGGCCTGGAGAACCCGAAGGAGGCTGTGCTCGACCTACCGGCCGGCACGATCTCGGCGACCGTCGCCGCCGCGGGCACCACGGAGCCCGTGCTCGGCCCGGCCGACCTCACGGTCGCCGAGGGCGTCAACACCATCGCGTACGCGTGGGGCAGCCTCGAGGACGGCAACCTCGCCCTCGCGACCCAGACGGTCGAGGGCCTGCACTCGTCGCCGTCGGGCGTCCCGGCCGGGCTCTCGGGCCTCGCGGCCGACGCGCCGAGCAGCACCGCGACGGGCGTCGCCATCGCGTTCGGTGCGTCGCTGTTCGGCCTGCTTCTCGTCGCGGCCACCTTCATGCTGGCGCGCGCGTGGCGCCAGCAGCACGCGGCCCACGCCGTCCGGAGCGACCGGACGGCATGACGCAGCGCACGACCGCCGGTCCCGCGCGCCCCGCCCGGGGCGCGCGGGCCGGCCTCCGGACCCTCCTGGGGGCGGTGCTCGTCACCGCAGCGGTCGTCGGCGGATGCTCCCTGCCGTCCGCCGACGGGTCTGCCGACGGACTCGGACCGTCGGCCGACCCCCTCCCCACCCCGGCCCCCCACCAGGGCGGGGAGGCGACCGCGGGGACGCCCGGGCCGGCCCGGGACGCACCGGTGCCGGTGCGCCCGGCCCGGGACGTCCCGGCTCCCCCGCCGCCGGCACCCGCACGGGTCGTCGTCGGTGACCTCGGGATCGACCTGCCCGTCGAGCCGGCGGGCGTCGACCCCGAGGGGCGGATGGCGCTGCCGGGCTCCGGCGACGTCGCCGCGTGGTACCGGTTCGGGCCGGCCCCGGCGAGCCCCACCGGGACGACCCTGGTCGCGGCCCACGTGGACGACCCGGACGGCGTCGGGCCGTTCGCGCGGCTCCGCGAGATCACGACGGGCGCGAGCGTCGACGTCGTCGACGCGACGGGCACCTCGTACACCTACACAGTGACCGACATCAGGAGCATCGCGAAGCCCGACGTGCCGCTCGACGCGCTGTTCGACCGCGACGGCGAGCGCCGCCTCGTCCTCGTGACGTGCGGCGGCCGCTGGGACGCCGAGCGACGCTCGTACTCGGACAACGTGATCGTGACCGCGGTCCCGTCGCGGTGACGTCCCGCACGGGCGCTACGATCGCTGCTACCCGCTCGCCGCTGCCGCTCCGGGCGGTCGGCACCGACCCTCGAGGACCCGCCCTGAACGTGACCGAGACCGGGACCACCGACCCGGACCTGTGGCGCCTCGGCCGCGACTTCGCCGACGGCGACGAGCAGGCGCTCGCCGAGGCCTACCGGCGCTGGTCCGCGCTCGTGCACACGATCGCGCTGCGCTCGCTCGGCACGCGCGCCGACGCCGAGGACGTCACCCAGCAGGTCTTCGTCGCGGCCTGGCGGGGCCGGTCCCGGTTCGACCCCGACCGGGCCCGGCTCCCGGCCTGGCTCGTCGGGATCACGCGGCACACGGTGGCCGACGCGCACGAGGCCCGGTCGCGGGTCCGCCGGTCGGAGGGGGCCGCGGCCACGACCGCCCCGGACGCGGGCCGCGCGGCGAGCGAGGACACCGACGTCGGACGTGTCGCCGACCGCGTGCTCCTCACCGAGGAGCTGCGACGGCTCGGCGACCCGGGGCGGACGATCCTGGAGCTCGCGTTCTTCCGCGACCTGACGCACGTGCAGATCGCCGAGGAGCTCGGCCTGCCGCTGGGTACGGTCAAGAGCCACGTACGACGAAGCCTGATCCGGCTGCGCGACCGATTGGAGGTGGACGGTGCAGCACATCGATGACGAGACCCTCGCGCTCCTCGCGCTCGGCGAGGACGTGCTCGACGACGACGCGCGCGCGCACCTGTCCTCCTGCCCGGAGTGCGCCGACGCCGTCGCAGGGCTCGCGCGCGTCGTCGACGCGTTCGACGGCGCGGACCCGGCGGACGAGCTCGTCGCCCCCGACGCCGCGGTGTGGTCGCGAATCCAGGCCGAGCTCGGCCTGACGAGCGCCGCCGCCGCTCCGCCCGTCGTCGCCCCCGCGGCGGTCACCGACGCTCCGGCCGCGCCGACGCTCCCGCAGGGCGCAGCCGAGCCCGGGACGGAGGACGGCGTCGCGACCGGCACGGCCGTCGTCGTGCCGCTCGCGTCGCGGCGCCGACGGGTCTGGGTCCCGGTCGCGGCGGCGGCTGCGGCCGCGCTCGTCGTCGGCGGCGTGGGCGGCGTCCTCTGGGAGCGCCGCGAGGTCGAGCCGCCCGAGACGACGGTCGCGAGCGCGACGCTCGACCCGCTGCCCGACTGGCAGGGCGCGAGCGGCGACGCGCGCGTCGAGGAGCGGCCCGACGGGCGGCGCCAGGTCGTCGTGACGGTCGACGCGCCGGCGCCCGACGGCACGTACCGCGAGGTGTGGCTGCTCGCGGAGGACCTGAGCGGCCTCGTGAGCCTCGGCGTGCTCGACGGCGCGGAGGGCCGCTTCGACGTGCCCGACGGCCTGGACCTCGCCGAGTTCCCGGTGGTCGACGTCTCCGAGGAGCACTTCGACGGCGACCCGTCCCACTCGGGCGACTCGGTCGTGCGGGGACCGCTCGACGTCTAGGTGCACGGTCGTCACGGCGGGACCGTCGCTCACGCCCGCGCGTACTCCGCGAGCGTGACGCCGGAGCGGAACGTCTGCGTGCCCGTCGATCGCCAGGAGAGGGGCGCGTAGTCCCGCTCGCCGAACAGCGGGACGCCGGCGCCGAGCATCATCGGGTTCACCTTGAGCGCGAGCCGGTCGATCTCGTCGACGAGCACGGCGGCGAGCGCTCCCCCGCCGCACAGCCAGATCCCCTGGCCGTCCTCCCGCTTGAGCGCGCGGACCGTCTCGACCGGGTCGGCGCCGGTGAACAGCACCCCCTCGCTCCCCTCGGGCGCCTCGTGCGTGCGGGTGAAGACGATCTGTCGCAGGTGCCGGTAGGGGTTCGGCAGGTGGTGGTCGGGGAGGCCGACGGCGTAGGTGTTCCAGCCCATGAGGACGGTGTCGAAGGGGCCGTCGGCGACCGGGAGCCCCGCGGCCTCGGCCAGGTCAGTCGGCGCCGTGCCGCGGTACCGGGACCAGATGGGCGCCATGTGGTCGCCCTCGGCGAGGAAGGCGTCGAACTCGCCTCCCGGACCGGCGATGTACCCGTCGAGGCTCACGGCGACGTAGTAGGTCAGCTCGCGCATCATGTCTCCTGACAACTACAGATGAAGTGGTTGCCGGTGAGACTACAACAGGTGCAGTGGTTGCGATAGCCTCGGCGCATGGCGAAGAACACCGCACGGCGCAGCGCCCTGGCGGACGCCGGGATCGCCGTGCTCGCCCGCGAGGGGTCGCGCGGCCTGACGCACCGCGCGATCGACGACGAGGCCGGGGTCCCGACGGGCACGACGTCGAACTACTTCCGGAGCCGAGACGCCCTCGTCGCAGGGCTCTTCGAGCGCATCGGGGAGCGGCTCGCGCCGACACCCGAGGACCTCGCCCGACGCGCGGCCCAGACGCCCGACCGCGCGCTGTTCGCGGACTACCTCCGCGACATCGTGCGCCGGTTGTCGACCGACGCCGACGTCACCCGAGCCCTGTTCGAGCTGCGGCTCGAGTCCGGCCGTCGGGGCGAGCTCGCGGCCGTGCTCGGCCCGTGGCTGCGCGCGGGATTCGAGGCCGACGTCGCGTTCAACCGGTCGGCCGGCCTGCCCGGCGGACGCCGGGAGATCGCCCTGTTCCACTACGCGATCGACGGGCTGCTCCTCGACCGTCTCACCACGCCGATCGACCCCGACATCCCGACCGACGACGTCGTCGACGCGCTCGTGGCGGGGTTGCTCCCGGAGCGCTGAGCGGCCTCACGCCCGCCCCCGAACGGCCGCCCCTACGACGCGCGGCGCTCGTCGAGCCGGTCGAGCCAGCCGCGGACAGGCCCGAGCGAGACCAGGCCCGACCCGGCCCCGGCGAGCTCATCGGGGGTGCGGGCGAGCGCGCGTCGGGCCTGCCCGGCGAGCGCGCGGTCCCCGAGCCGCAGGGCGGTCTCCGCGCGCAGCGCCCACAGCAGCTCGCGCAGGTGGTCGGCGGGCGGCTCGGGCGCCGCGAGCGCGAGCTGTGCGGCGGCGTCGGGGTCGCCCGCGTCGAGCACGAGCAGCGGCTCCGCCCACGGGGCGTACGGGCCGAGGTCGGCGATCTCGATCCCGGCGAGCGGGCGCCCGTGCCGCACGCGCACGGTGAGGAGCGCGAGCGGGAGCAGCCCGTCGCGCACGCCGGGCATGCGCACCCCGGCGAGCCGGTCGTCGGCGGCGCGGTACGCGCGCGCCGCGGCGTCGGGCGGGGCGGTCTCGGCGTCGCGCATCGCCCGGTACCAGGCGGTGAGCATCGGGACCACGGGCGACTCGTAGCCCGCCGCGACGTCCTCGGCCGCGGCGGCGTGGGCGTCGGCGCCAGGGAACCGGCCCGCGCCCGCCGCCGCCTGCATCCGGACGAGGTGGCCGAGGATCGCGAAGGTCGGGAGGTCGTGGTCCTCCGCCAGGGCGACCAGCTCGGCGCCGGTCCGGTCCCGCTCGGGACCGGCGCCCGGCCGCTGGAAGGACTGGAGGAACCGCGCGTTGAGCGCGAGCGCGAGCGTCGCCGGGTCGCCGAGGTCGCGCGCGATCCCGACGGCGTCCTCCGCCGCGGCCCGCGCCCACGCGTCGCGCGTCCCGCGGTGCTCGATGCCGACCACCGCGAGCAGACGCGCCCGCAGCACCGGGGGCGCGTCCGGGCCGAGGCGCCCGAGGGTCCGCCGCGCGACGCCGACGAGCGCGTCGGCCGCCGCCGGGTCGTCGCTCCGGGTCCAGACGGCCGGGACGTCGTACGCGGTGACGGTCCGCGCGGCGAGCACCGGGTCGCCGGTCGCCTCGGCCGCGAGCGCCGCGGCGACGCGCTGCTCCTGCGCGGTCGCGAGGTGGTCGCCCCCGGCGACGGCGAGCGTGCGCGCGACGTCGACCGTGGACCGCAGGTGCGTGCGCGAGCCGGTGGGGGCCGTGACGGCGAGGCGCGGCCCCGGCGTCGGGCCGTCGAGCGACGCCGCGTGGCCGAGCACGTCGCGCTCGAGCCGGACGAGCTCGGGACCCGGGTCGAGGCCGAGCTCGTCGGCGAGCCGGCGGCGCGCGCGCCGCAGGACGTCGAGCGCGTCCGCCTGCCGCCCGTCGCGGTACAGCGCGAGCGCGAGCAGCGCCCACGCGTGCTCGCGCCACGGGTGCGCGGCGGCGTGCGCGTCGAGCACGACGACCGCCTCCGCGGCCCGGCCCTCGCCGAGCAGCGCGTCCGCGAGCAGCTCGACGGCGCGCGCGTGCACCTCGACGAGGTGCCGGCGCTCGGCCCGCACCCACTCCCGGTCCGGCAGGTCGGCGTACGGCTCGCCGCGCCAGGCGGCGACGGCGTCCGCCAGCGCGCGCGTCGTGCCCGACGCCGCGTCCCCGGCCCCGGGAGACGCGCTCGCCCGGGCGACGGCCGCCTCCAGGCGCGCCGCGTCGAGCGCGTCGTCCGGGAGCCGCAGCGCGTAGCCGCCGTGCGCGGTGACGAGGACGCGCGGGGGCGTGCGCGGCGCGCGCCTGGGCTCCAGGCGCCGCCGCAGGTCGCCGACGAACGTCGCGAGCGCGCCGCGCCGGTCGCCCGTCCCCGCGCCGGGCTCGTCCCAGAGGTCGTCGGCGAGGCGGTCGAACGGCACCGGGCGCCCGCGCGCGGCGGCGAGGCGCGCGAGGAGCTCGCGCTGGCGCGGTCCGCCGGGGTCGACGTCCGCGCCGTCGCGCAGCACGCGGACCGGCCCGAGCACCTCGACGCGCAGCTCCACCACCCCGCCATTCTCGCCGCACCGGGGCACGGATCGGGCGGCACTGATCGGACGCTGATCCGCCGCCCGAAGGATGGCGACGAACCGGCCGGGCACAGCCCCGGCACGGCCGAGAACCGCTCCGAGAGAGGACACCCCATGCACATCCCCGGCTTCGAGACCCGCACCGTCGAGGTCGCGCCCGGCGTCGCGCTGCGCGCCGAGACCGCGGGCGAGGGCACGCCCGTCGTGCTCCTGCACGGCTTCCCGCAGACGCGCCACATGTGGCGGCACGTCGCGACCGACCTCGCGCGCGACCACCGCGTCGTCGTGCCCGACCTGCGCGGCTACGGCGAGAGCGCGAAGCCCGCCGCCACGACGCCCGACGTCTACGCCAAGCGCACCATGGCCGCCGACGTCGTCGCGCTCGCCGACGCGCTCGACGTCGACCGGTTCGTCCTCGTGGGCCACGACCGCGGCGCGCTCGTCGCGTTCCGCGCGGCGCTCGACCACCCCGACCGCGTGAGCCACCTCGGCATCCTCGACGTGGTGCCCACGCTCGACACGTGGGGAGTGCTGCACGGCGTGGACGCCGCCGTCGCGTTCCACCTGTACCTCATGGCGCAGCCCCCGGGCCTGCCGGAGACGATGATCCGCAACAGCGCCGACGCGTTCTTCGGGTCCTTCCTCGACGCGTGGACGCAGGACCCGGCCGCGATCCCCGCCGACGTGCGTGCGCACTACCTCGCGTCGAGCCGCGACGCGGTCGACTCGATCGTGGCCGACTACCGCGCGACCGCGACGGTCGACGTCGAGCACGACCAGGCGTCGCTCGACGCGGGCGACCGGCTCGCGATGCCCGTCGCCGTGGTGCAGCAGGACTGGGGCGCGCAGCTCGGGTACGACGCCGCGGGCGTCTGGCGGCGCTGGGCGCCCGACCTCGAGCACCTCACGACGACGGCGGGCCACTTCATGGCCGAGGAGGCGCCGGGCGACGTCGCCGCGGTCGTCCGGTCGCTCGCACGGCGCTGACCGCCCGGCCCGGCGCCTACCGCAGGAGGGACACGACGCGCCGGGCCCGGTCCGGGCTCGGCGTGGTGCCCTCCTCGACGACCCGCCGGGCGAGCTCCCGCAGACGCACGTTGCGGTCGTTCGAGACGCGCTTGAGGAGCCCGAACGCCTGCTCCGTCCCCACCCCGAGCGCGGCGGCGACGACGCCCTTGGCCTGCTCGATCGGTCCGCGGCTGCGGGCCGCGGCCGCGATGTCGCGCTCGGCCTGCTGCTCCGCCCGGTCCCGGACGGCGACCGTCACGTCGACGAATCTGCCCATCAGCTCGACGACCCGGCCGGTGTCCCGGTCGCGACGGCCGTGCCCGACGAGCACGAGGACCCGCTCCGCGCCGCGCGCGTCCATGATGCGGTGCATGCTCGAGAACGGCTCCCCGTCGACGCGGGCCCGCTCCAGCAGGTCGCGGACGCGGTCGCGGTCGTCGGGGTGCTTGTGGGCGAGCACGAGCGACGTCGTGGGCACGACCTCCCCGGGCTCGAAGCCGTGGAGGCGGTACGTCTCCGGCGACCACCACCAGACGTCGGTCGCGAGGTCGACCCGGAACTGCCCGGGCGTCGTGCCGTCGCCGAGCGAGACAGGGTGCAGCGGTGCGGGGTTCTCCACGGACATGGGTCGTCTCCGTCGTCGTTCAGCGGGGTGGTGAGCCAGGTCCAGACTCGACTCCGGGACTCTAGCCCGGTGGCGGTTTCCTGCAACCGGTCCGGGGACAGCCCGGACCGGAGCGCGTCGGAGCGTCGGTCCACCGCCGACGAGCGAGTGTGGGGTGCGCTGTCAGACTGACCGTGCACGAGGTAGGGAGGCACACCGTGGGCGCCGCGCCGGATCTGCTGGAGCTGCTCTCGCGCGCCCTCTCCCGGGCCGACCGCAGCCTGCCCCTCGCCACGCGGCTGTGCCAGGCGTCCGCGACCGTCCTCGGAGCCCGGAGCGCGGCGCTGACGGTCGCGCCGACGGCGGAAGACCGGCTCACCGTGTCCACGGCGGACGGCCTCGCGGCCCGCATCGAGGGGCTGGGCGAGGTGATCGGTGAGGGCCCGGTCCAGCGCGCCCTCTCGGAGGACCACATCGTCGTCAGCGGGGCCGACGACGGCCGCGACGAGCACGACTTCCCCGTCTTCTCCCACGCGGTCGAGGCGATCACGGGCCAGGGCGCGTACCACGCCGTGCCGATGCACGCGGGAGGGCGGGTCGTCGGCGTGCTGAGCATCGTCACCTCCTCCCGGACGCTGGCGCGGGGACCGGAGGAAGTACAGCTCCTCGCCGACACCGTCGGGCTCTCCCTGCTGGGCGACCTCGACTCCTTGGACTGGGCGCCCCGCGCGGAGGTCCACCAGGCGACCGGCATGGTCACCGCCCAGCTCCGCATCCCGCCCGGCGACGCGCTCGCGGTGCTCCGGGCGCACGCCTACGCCCGGTCCACGACGCTCGACGACGTCGCCGACGAGGTCGTCACCAGGAGGCTCAGCTTCGCCTACGACGAGGAGCACGCCGTGCAGACGCTCCGGACCGACGACGGCTGACCACAGGCTCTCGACGGCCGCACGGGCCCCGCGCCGCCAGCCGCCGTAGGCTCGACGACGTCCCGACCGCCCACCCGCCCGCCCGCCCCGAGGAGCCCCCGTGCGCGCGACCGTCATCCACGCCCCCTACGACGTCCGCGTCGAGCAGCGCGACGACCCGCGCCTGCTCGCGCCCACCGACGCGATCGTGCGCGTCGAGGCCGCGTGCGTGTGCGGGTCGGACCTGTGGACGTACCGCGGCGTCAACCGGGTCGAGCACCCCGTCGCGATGGGGCACGAGTACGTGGGCACGGTCGAGGAGGTCGGCGCGGACGTCCGGACCGTGCGCCCGGGACAGCTCGTCGTCGGGTCGTTCTTCGCGTCCGACAACACGTGCCCGATCTGCCGGGCCGGGTACCAGACGTCGTGCGTCCACCGGGAGCCCGTGCGCGGCGCCCAGGCCGAGCTGCTGCGCGTCCCGCTCGCGGACGGGACGCTCGTCGCGACGCCCGAGCGGCCCGACGACGACCTCCTGCCCGCGCTGCTCACGGCGTCGGACGTGCTGGGGACCGGGTGGTTCGGCGCGCGTGCGGCCGAGGCCGGCCCGGGCAAGACGGTCGTCGTGGTGGGCGACGGCGCCGTCGGGCTGCTCGCGGTCCTCGCCGCGGCGCAGCTCGGCGCCGACCAGGTGATCGCGATGAGCCGGCACGCGCCGCGCCAGGAGCTCGCGCGCGCGTTCGGCGCGACGGAGGTCGTCGCGGAGCGGGGCGACGAGGGCGTGGAGCGGGTCCGCGAGCTGACCGACGGGCTCGGCGCGCACAGCGTCGTCGAGGCGGTGGGCACGCAGGACTCCATGAGCCAGGCGCTCGGTGCCGTCCGGGCGGGCGGGCACGTCGGGGTCGTCGGGCTGCCGCACGGCGTCGACCTCCCGGCGGTCGACATGTTCTACCGGCACGTGCACTGGTCCGGCGGGCCCGCGCCCGTGCGCCAGTACCTGCCCGAACTGCTCGACCTCGTGCTGGAGCGGCGCATCGACCCCGCGCGCGTGTTCGACCTCGAGCTCTCGCTCGACGACGCGGCCGAGGGCTACGCCGCGATGGACGAGCGGCGCGCGATCAAGGCGCTGCTGCGCCCCTGACCGCGGCCGACCGCGGCTGCTAGGGTGCCCGCGTACCGCATCGCGTGGCGGCCTTCCCAGCTCATCCTTTTGCCTGGAGACAGCCGCATGTCTGCACGTCCCCGTGTCCGGACCTTCCGTCGCGACGACCGCGACCAGCTCACGGACCTCGTCAACTCCCACCTCTCCGCCGTCGTGCCGGGCGCGCGGCTCTCGGTCAACAGCGTGCTCGGGAGCCTGGAGCGCCAGCCCGACGAGCACGTCGTCGACCCGTGGGTCGTCGAGCGCGCGACGTTCGTCGTCGAGTCCCGGCACCGGGTCGTGGGCGCCGCGCACCTGCACCGGTTCACGGCCGGGCCGGAGGCGAGCGACGACTACCGCGACGCCGGCCTCGTGCAGTGGCTCCTCCTCACGCCGCCCGACGACGAGGACCCGGAGCAGTCCGCCGAGGCCCGCGCGGCCGCGGACGCGCTGACGGCCGCTTGCCACGCACAGCTCGCGGCGTGGCAGGTGCGCGTCGCGTACGCGGACGGGCAACTGCCGTTCGCGGGCGTCTACGGGGTGCCGGAGCAGTGGCCGCACGTCCGCGAGGCCCTGGAGCGCGCGGGCTTCCGTCCCGGAGAGCACGCCGAGACGGTGCTGCTCGCCCCGACCTCGGCGCTCCCCCGCGCCGGACGACGTCGCCCTGCGGCGCACGCTCGGCCCCGGCGGGGGCGTGCGGTTCACCGCGCACCGCGGCACGGAGACGGCCGCGTACGTCGAGCTCGACACGACCCTCGGCCGCGCCGAGCGACAGGCCGCGACGGGAGGCACCGCCGAGCTGGTGGACCTCGCGCCCGGCCCGGGGGCCGACGACGCCCTGCTGGCCGGGGTGCTGGCCAAGGCCCGGGCGTGGCTCGAGCTCGCCGGGGTGCACCGTGTCCTGGTCGGCACGGACGCGACGGACCACGAGGAGATCGCCCAGCTGCGCGCCTGGGGGTTCCGCGAGCTGACGACCGTGAGCCGCGGCTGGCGGCTGGAGAGGTCGAATGTGGTACGTTAGTACCAGAGTTGCGTCGAGGTAGCTCTGCGGACGAGGGAGCAGTACCCGCACGGACAAGACTGACTCAGGAGGGTTACTTGTCATGGCTTGGCTCGTCCTGGTCCTCTCGGGCCTGCTCGAGGCAGTGTGGGCCACCGCACTCGGAGCGTCGGAGAACTTCCGCCGGTGGCGCCCGACCGTCGTCTTCTTCGTCGCCATGTCGCTGAGCATGGTCGGTCTCGCCTGGGCGATGACCACGCTCCCCACCGGCACCGCGTACGCGGTGTGGGTCGGGATCGGCGCGACGCTGACCGTCGTCTGGGGCTTCGTCACGGGCAAGGAGCGCGCCACCGTGGCGCGCGTCGGCCTGCTCGTGCTGCTCGTCGGCTCCGTCATCGGGCTCAAGGCGGTGAGCTGACCGTGCCGTGGATCATCCTGCTCGTCAGCGCCGTCTTCGAGGCCGTCTGGGCGACGGCGCTCGGCACGTCCGACGGGTTGTCCGTCCTCGGGCCGTCCGTCGTCTTCTTCGTCGCGCTCGCGCTGAGCATGCTCGGCCTCGGCTGGGCGACCAAGCACATCCCGATCGGCACCGCGTACGCGGTGTGGGTCGGGGTCGGCGCGGCGCTCACCGTCACCTACGCCATCCTCACGGGCGACGAGTCCGTGAGCGTGGGCAAGGTGGTCTCCATCGCCGGGATCATCGCGGCGGTGGTGGGCCTCAAGCTCGTGCCGTCGCGCCCGGGGCGGGCGGCCGAGAGGGCTTCCGGCCCGGAGGCCGACGCGTCGGCCGACTCCGCGCGGGCGCCCGCGGGAACGGCCCCGGACCGCCCGTAGCGCGGCGTCGAACCGCTCCGCCGCGCCCCTGAGCACGGGATTCGTCGCTCGGGGGCGCGGTGCGGGAGCATGTGCGCCGGGGCGACGGGGTCATGCAGCGGCCCGGACGCCGCCCTCGAGGCCGCAAGGAGCAGAAGTGAACGGTTCGGCCGACGCCGCCCTCTCGACGTGGGTGCCCTCTCCCGGCGCCGTCGCCGCCGGGGAGTTTCGGTACTACCCGGAGGAGGACCGGTGGTGGTGGTCGGACCCGCTCCTCGAGCTCTTCGGCTACTCCCCCGGTGAGGTCGTCCCCACGACGGAGCTGCTCCTGTGGCACCACCGGGCCACGGGCAAGGACCGTGCGCAGACGCTCACCGCCATCGCGCGCGCCGTGTCCGGCGAGGCGCCGGTGCAGGTGCAGGTCATGCGGGACGCGAGGGGCCGGGAGTGCGCGGTCATCGTGCTCGTGGACGTCGCCTGGACCGACCCGACCGGCGTACCCGTCGCCCGGGGCGTCGTGCTCGACGTGACGAGCGTCGTCGGCGTCGGCGCACGGGCCCAGGCGAACGAGCAGATCGGCCTGTGGGCACAGTCCCGCGCCGCGATCGAGCAGGCCAAGGGCATCATCGCGCTCGCCTACCGCGTCACCCCCGACGCCGCGTTCGCGTCGCTCCGTCGCTCGTCGAGCCTCGCCAACGTCAAGGTGCGCGACATCGCCGAGTCGGTCGTCGCCGTCGCGCAGGACCTGCCGGCCGGGGCCGACCCGCGACCGGCGCTCGACCGCGTGCTCGCGGGCGTCCAGGCCGCCTGACCGCCGGCCCGTCCGGGTGCAGGCCTCCCGGAGCAGCGGCACCATCGCTGACGTGGGACGTCGTGCGCGCATCACCCGGTCCGGGGCCGCGCTCGGGCTGCTGCTCGGGCTCGCGCTCGGCACGACGGTGGGCTGCACGGCGAGCCGGCAGGAGCCCGGCCAGGCGACGGCCGCCGTCGCCGACGCGGTCGCCCAGGCCGGGTCGGCGGTCGAGACGACGCGGCTCACCGTGCGCCTGCTCGACGCCGACCGTGTGACGACGCCCGTCGCGGACGCCGCCGTGCTCGACCAGGTCCGGGTCCTCGAGGAGTCCACGACCGCCCTGACCACCCTCGTGCCGCCGGACGACGTCTCGTCCGCGCAGCGCGACGCAGGCCTCGCGGCCGTCGCCGACGCGACGGCCGAGGTCGTCATCGCGCGCGCCTGGGTCGCGCGCGAGGCGGGCGGCGACCTGTCGGCCGCCGGGGCGGTGCCGCTCACGGCGTCCGAGCTCGAGGCCGACCTCGCGCGCGCGGCCGACGACCTCGACACGGTGCTCGCCCTGGCGGGTGGCGCGTGAAGCAGCTGCTCGGTGTCGCGCTCGGCATCCTCACGGCGATCGGCGGGTTCGTCGACATCGGCGACCTCGTCACGAACGCCGTCGTGGGGTCGCGGTTCGGCCTGTCGCTCGTGTGGGTCGTGGTCGTGGGCGTCGTCGGGATCTGCCTGTTCGCGTCGATGTCGGGCCGCGTCGCGGCGGTGAGCGGGCGCGCGACGTTCGAGATCATCCGCGAGCGCCTCGGCCCGCGGGCGGCGGGCGCGAACCTCGCGGCGTCGTTCGCGATCAACCTCCTCACGCTCACCGCGGAGATCGGCGGCATCGCGCTCGCGCTGCACCTCGCGAGCAGCGTCGAGCCGCGCCTGTGGATGCCGGTCGCGGCGCTCGCCGTCTGGCTCGTGCTGTGGCGCGTGAAGTTCCAGGTGATGGAGAACGTCGCGGGCCTGCTCGGGCTGCTGCTCGTGGGGTTCGGGGTCGCGCTGTTCCTGCTGGGACCGGACTGGGGCGAGCTGCTGCGCCAGGCGGTGCCGCCGTCGCCCCCGGAGACGGAGCACGTCGCGACCTACTGGTACTACGCCGTCGCGCTCTTCGGCGCCGCGATGACGCCGTACGAGGTGTTCTTCTTCTCCTCCGGGGCCGTCGAGGAGGGCTGGACCGCGAAGGACCTCGCGCAGAACCGCGTCAACGTGCTCGTCGGGTTCCCGCTCGGCGGGCTCCTGTCGGTGGCGATCGCGGCGTGCGCGGCCGTCGTGCTGCTGCCCGCGGGCATCGAGGTGTCGTCGCTGTCGCAGATCGTGCTGCCCGTCGCCGAGGCCGGGGGGACGCTGCTGCTCGCCGTGGTGATCGTGGGGATCGTCGCGGCGACGTTCGGCGCCGCGCTCGAGACGGCCCTGTCGAGCGGGTACACGCTCGCGCAGTACCTCGGCTGGTCGTGGGGGAAGTTCCGCCGCCCGGCGCGCGCGGCGCGCTTCCACCTGACGATGGTCGTCGCGCTGCTGCTCGCGGTGGCGATCCTCATGACGAGCGTCGACCCGGTGGCGGTCACCGAGATGTCCGTCGTGTTCTCCGCGGTCGCGCTGCCCCTCACGTACGTGCCGATCCTCCTCGTGGCCAACGACCCGGAGTACATGGGCGAGCACGTCAACGGGCGCGTGACCAACGCGCTCGGCATGGTCTA
The DNA here is from genome assembly GCF_049538415.1 of Cellulosimicrobium sp. AB352. NCBI lineage: Bacteria > Bacillati > Actinomycetota > Actinomycetes > Micrococcales > Promicromonosporaceae > Cellulosimicrobium > Cellulosimicrobium sp. AB352. The sequence continues at coordinate 53,110 of NZ_JBMVFX010000007.1, forward strand.
CCTGGTGATCGTCGTCGTCGCGGCCGTGGCGGCGATCCCCCTGATGATCGCGACGGGAGCAGGGTCATGAGCCGGGACGCCACCCCTTCGACGGGGGTGCGCGTCGTGGACGCGCGCCTGCACCTGCTGAGCCGTCAGGTGCTCGACGTCGACGGCGAGCCGGTCACGACCGTCGACGACCTGGAGCTCGTCGCCTCCCCCGCCGCGGACGATGCCGCGCCCGACGGCTCGCCGGGCGGCGGCCCGCGGGACGCGGTGCCCGGCGAGCCGGCGGAGGTCGGCGCGGTCCTCACCGGGCCGGTGCTCGTGACGCGCCTCCTCGGCGGCCGCCCGCCCGCGTCGCGCTGGGAGCGCGTGCCGTGGTCCGACGTCGGGCACGTGGGCACGGCGCTCGAGCTCACCGTCCGCGCGGACTCGCTCGACCTGCACTGGACCGAGGACTGGCTGCGCGAGCACGTCGTCGGCCGCATCCCGGGTGGGCGGCACGACCCCGAGGAGGAGTCGTGATCCTCGGCGACCTGCTCGACGCGCGCGTCCTCGGGCCCGGCGGGGAGGACCTCGGGTTCCTCGTCGACGTGCGCCTCGCGCTCGACACGCTGCCCGACGACGGCCCGCCCGCGGGCGGGGCCGACCCCGACGACGCGCACCCCGAGGACCGCGCGCTGAGCGATCAGGTGCGACGGCGCAGCCGCGTCGGGCGCGCGCGGGTCGTCGGGATCCTCGTGAGCCCACGGACCGGGACGTCGTTCCTCGGGTACGAGCGCACGGGCGTCACGGCGCCGTGGCCGGTGCCGCAGCTCGTGCGGCGTCGGCACCGCGGCACGTTCCTCGTGCCGTGGGACGACGTCGCCGCCGTCGGGCAGGGCGAGGTCCGGCTCGCGCGCGGCTACCGGCGCCAGGACGCCGCCCTCCCCTGACGACGCCGCGCGTTGCGAGCGGCGCGCGGCCCCGTGACGCTGGACGGGACGGTGGAGCCAGCCGCCGCCGGCCGTCCCGGGCGGCACGACCGCCCGGCGCCACGGGAGGACCCCATGAAGGCGCTGTTCGTCAGCTGCACGCTCAAGAGCTCTCCGGAGCCGTCCAACACCGAGGCGCTCGGGCGCGTGGTCGCCGAGGCGCTCCAGGACCGCGGGGTCGAGGTCGAGCACGTCCGCCTCGTCGACCTCGCCGTGCCGCCCGGCGTCGTCACCGACGTCGGGGAGGGCGACGAGTGGCCCCGCGTGCACGAGCGGCTGGTCGCGTCGGAGATCCTCGTGGTCCTCACGCCCACGTGGCTCGGGCGCCCGTCGTCGCTCGCCCAGCGCATGCTCGAGCGCATGGACGCGATGATCTCCGAGGAGGGGCCCGACGGGATCCCGGTCGCGTACAACCGGGTCGCGGGGGTCGTGGTCACGGGCAACGAGGACGGCGCGCACCACGTCATCTCGGAGGTGAGCGGCGCCCTCGCGGACATCGGCTACACGATCCCGGGGCAGGCGTGGACCTACTGGAACCAGGGCCCGGGGCCCGGGCCGGACTACGTCCAGACCGGCCACGGCCACGAGTGGGCGCGCGAGACCGGGCGCCTCATGGCGCACAACCTGCACGCCGTCGCGTCGGCGCTCGCGGCGCACCCCGTCCCCGCTCCCGGCTCCTGACCGACGACCGCTACGCCTCCGCGATCCGCTTGATCGCCGCGAGCCGGCGGTCCCACGCCGCGCCGATGGCCTCGAGGGCGCGCGCGGTCTCGCCGAGCCGCGTCCCGACGGCCCGGTGCCGGACCTCGCGCCCGACGCGCACCGACTCGACGAGCCCGACCTCCGCGAGCACGGCGAGGTGCTTCGCGATGGCCTGCCGGCTCACGGGGAGCCGCTCGGCGAGCGCGGACGCCGAGAGGTCCGCGCTGCCGAGCTCCTGGAGGATCCGCCACCGGGTGTCGTCCGCGAGCGCGGAGAACACGGGGGCGAGCTCCGTCGCCGCTGCGCTCACGCGTGCCCGCCCTCGGCCGCGAGAGCGCCCTCGAGGAGCTCGACGAGCTCGTCGAGCTCGCTCGTCCACCCCTGCCGGTGGCTCTCGAGCAGCTCCTCGGGGTCGGCGGTGCGCTCGAACCCGGTCTCGACGACGCGCAGGACGGTCGTCGGGCCCTGGGGCTCGAGCGTGAAGCGCGCGACGGTCGACGTCGTCTCGTCCACGGGCTGCCCCACCGGGGTCCCCCACCGGAAGGCGAAGGTCGTCGTGGGGTCGTACTCCTCGATCCGCACCTGGACGTCGGGGACGTCGGGCCAGCTGAACACCCCCTCGCCACCGACGCGCAGGTCGGGCAGGGACGTACGCTGACCGAACCAGCGGCTGATGAGGTCCTCCTGGGTGAGCGCCGCCCAGACGCGGGCAGCCGGGGCGTCGATCGTCACGGTCCGGGAGACGGTGTACGACGCCGGGTCGACGACGGCCGGCTCGTTGGTGGTGGTCATGGTGCGTCCTCTCCGTGGGGAAGGTCTCGCTGTGCAACTCCACAGTTGCACAGCGCCGGGTCGGGGCGCAACCCCCGGGTTGCACCGGGCCCGCGACGACTCACCCTCCCCCGAGCGCGATCCCCGCCACGGCGGCCGCGAGGCACACGAGCAGCATCCCCAGCGCGTGCAGGAGCGCGACCGCGCCGCGACCCGCGAGGAGGAGCCGCGCCCCCTCGACGGACGCCGTCGAGAACGTGGAGTACCCGCCGAGGAACCCGACGCCGAGCACCGCCACGACGTCCCCCTGGCCCGGGTGCGTCGCCCCCCAGCCCGTGAGCAGCCCCAGCAGGAAGCAGGCCGTCACGTTCACCGCGAGCGTGCCGAGCGGCGTCGACCAGCGGTTGTGCCGCGCGACCACCGTGTCGAGGAGGAACCGGGCCGCCGCACCGAGCCCGCCCGCGACGGCGACGAGCAGCAGGTCGGGGACCCCCGTCACCGCGCGCCACCGTCCCGGGCGACGCGTCGCCGTCGGGCCGCGGCCGCGAGCGCGACGCCGCCCACCGCCGCCGCGACCCCCAGCGCGACGCTCCCCAGCGCGTAGGCCGCGCCGAGGGCGGCGTGCCCGCCGCTCGCGAGGCGCTCGACCTCGACGACGAACGTCGAGTACGTCGTGAAGCCCCCGAGCACGCCCGTGCCGCACCCGAGCCGGACGGCGCGGCGCCGACCCGAGTCGGGGCCCGCGCGCAGCAGCGTCTCGAGCAGCGCACCGAGCACGAACGAGCCGACGAGGTTGATCCAGAACGTCGTCCACGGCCACGCTCCCGGCACGGGCGCGAACGCCTGCTCGAGCAGCGCGCGCGCCGTCGTGCCGACCGCTCCCCCGGCCGCGACGAGGCCCGCGAGCGCGAGCAGCGGGGTCCGGCGCGTCACCTCTCCCACGGGGTGCGGATCTCCTTCCAGTCCACGACGGCGAGCGGGACCGTGAGCACGGGACGGTGCTGGTGGTGGGCCAGGTGCACCGCGACCGACCCCTCGACGAGCTCGCGCACGTGCGCGAGCGAGCCCGGCGCGCGCGAGCCGACGACGATCACCGCCGCGTCGACGGCGCGCGCGAGGTGGGTCAGCGCGCGGTCGGGCCGCCCCGCGAGGTAGCGCAGCTCCCACGGCACGCGCACGTCCGCGAGCTCCGCGCCGACCTCGGCGCGCAGGCGCTCGGCGGTGTCCTGCCAGGCGTCGTCGGCGGAGTCCGGGTCGAGGGACGCGTGCGTCACGGACCCGTCCGGGTGCTCCTCGACCACGGCGCGCGACGCGTCGGCGTACGCCGCGACGAGCCGGGACCCGGCGGCGTCGGCCCAGGCCGCCGCCGTGCGGACCACGAGCGGGTCACCGCCCGGGACGACGCCCACCACCACGGCGTGCCCCGCGAACGGGACCATCCGGTCGAGCGCGGGCTGGGGCACCGGTCCCGCGTGCGGGCGTGCTCTCATGCGGCCTCCTCCCGCGGGCAGCGCCCTGCCCGCCGACGTGCGACGAGTCAGGAACCATCAGCCCTGGCGGCGGTTCGGGCGGCTGCGCCCCGGCGGGATCCATCACCGCTCCCAGCGTAGCCAGCGCCGGGACCGTCCGCTCAGCCGGCCTTGGGCTTCGCGAACTTCTTCTCCTCGAACGACTTGGCCAGCTCGTGGTCGGTGACGACGAACCCGACCGCCTGCGCGACCGGGAGCACCTGGTCGCGCTCCAGGCCGTCGTCGATCCCGAGCCGGTACATGATCACGACGGTGCCCGTGCTCAGCATGACCGACGGCGCGTCCCCGTCGTCGAGGATCGCGTACGAGCCCTGGAACCCGGGCTGCGGGACGGCCGCGGCCAGGGTCGGGTGGGCCGGGCCGGTGGTGTCGGCCAGGGGGTCGCCCTCCGGCGCGTCGTTGAACGCCGCGGCGGCGCGCTCGGCCTCCTCCTTCGAGCCGACGTCCAGCACGACGACGTCGAGCGCGACGGTCGGGCCGTCGTCGGACACGACGCGCGCCTCGAACCCCGCCTGGCACGAGCCCGCGAGGGCCTGGATCGCGGGGATCGCGGGGACGTCGTCGCACGCGAAGTCCCGCCGCGCCACGAGGGCGATGCGGTCGTCATTGACGAGGTAGTCGTTGTCGGAGAAGTACGCCCACGACATCGGCGCGAGCTCGGGGCCCTTCTCCGGGTCCATCTCCGCGCCCGCGCGGTACTCCTGCGCGAGCCACGGCTCGTCGTCCGTGACGTCGGTGTCCGCGGGGTCCTCGGTCTCCTCCGGCTCCGGCTCCGTCGGCGCGTCCGACGTCGCGGGCGCCTGCTCGGCCGAGGTCGGCCCGGGGTCGGGCGCGGCGTCGTCGCGCAGCCCGAGCCACACGCCGAGGGCGCCCGCGACGAGCACGAACGCGCCCACGCCGGCGAGCACCGGCACGAGCCACGGGCGACGGCCGCGGCCCGGCGGCGTCGCGTACGGGGAGAAGCCGTACGGGTCCGACGGCGGCGCGGTCGCCGTCGGGACGACCGTCGCGTCGTCGGGCGCACCGTAGCCCTGGCCGGACGGCGCCCCGTACGGCGCGGACGGCGTGCCGTACGGAGCCGTGGGCCGGGTGCCGTGGGGCGGGGCGCCGTAGGGCGCGCCCGCGTACGCCCCGGGCGGCGGCCCGGTGTGCCCGGGCGGCGGGGGTGCGGTGTGGCCCGACGACGTCGCGGCGGGCGGCCACGTCGCGCCGGTCTCCGCGGGGGGCCAGGTCGCGCCCGTGTCCGCGGGCGGGATCGTCGCGTGCGGGTCCGGGCCGCGGTACCCCTGCGGCGCGGGCGGCGCCCCGCGCTGCCCGTACGGGTCCGTGCCGTACGGGACCTGGGCGTGGGGCTGCCCCGGTCCGGGCGGGGGCGGCGGGGGCGGCGTCCCGCCCGGGGTCGCGGCGCCGTCGTCCCCGTACCGCCGCGGAGGCCGCATGACGGTCTGGTCGTCGACCGGCTCGTACGGCTCGGTGGGGTCGGACATCGGGCGGGTCCTCTCGTCGTGGGCGGCTCGTGCAGGGTATCCCGGGAGCCGCGCCGCGCCGGTGGTCCGCCGAGCGGCGTCTCAGTCGAGCGGGTCGCGCGCGATGGGGCACGTCATGCAGTGCCCGCCGCCCCGGCCGCGCCCGAGCTCCGCCCCGACGATCGTCACGACCTCGACGCCCGCGCGCCGCAGCGCCGCGTTGGTCAGGGTGTTGCGGTCGTAGGTGACGACGACGCCCGGCTCGATGGCGACGGCGTTGTTCCCCGAGTCCCACTGCTGCCGCTCGGACGCGTACGCGTCGCCCGCCGTCTCGACGACGCGCAGCGCGGGCAGGTCCAGGGCGCGCGCCACCACGTCGACGAAGGGGGTGTCGCCCTCGTCGGTGATCTCGACGCCCGGCGCACGGTCCGACGGCCGCAGCGTGAAGGTGTGGATGCCGTCGACGATCGCCGGGTGCACCGTGACGAGGTCGCGGTCCGCGAACGTGAACACGGTGTCGAGGTGCATCGCCGCGCGCAGCCGCGGCATGCCCGCGACGACGACCTGCTCCGCCGCGCCCGCCTCGAACAGCGCCTTCGCGAGCTGCGAGATCGCCTGGCGCGACGTGCGCTCGCTCATCCCGACGAGCACCGCGCCGTTGCCCACCGGCATGACGTCGCCGCCCTCCAGCGTGGCCTGGCCCCAGTCCTGCTCCGGGTCGCCCCACCACACCGTCGACTCCCGGTACTCGGGGTGGAACGTGTAGACCGCCTTCATGAGGAGCGTCTCCTCCTGGCGCGCCGGCCAGTACAGGGGGTTGAGCGTCAGGCCGCCGTAGACCCAGCACGTGGTGTCGCGCGTGTACAGGGTGTTCGGCAGCGGCGGGAGCAGGTACTCGAACCCGCCCGTCGACTCGCGCGCGAGGTTCACGTAGCCGGTGCGGTAGTCGTCGGGCAGGTCGGTCGTCGCCAGGCCGCCCACGAGGAACCGCGCGAGCTCGCGCTCGCTCAGCGAGTCGAGGTAGGCCCGCGTGCCCTCGACGAGCCCCAGGCCCACCTGGTTCGGCACGACCTTGCGGTCGAGCACCCACGCCCGCGCCTCGGGGATCGCGAGTGTCTGCGCGAGGAGGTCGTGCAGCTCGACGACCTCGACGCCCCGGTTCGTCAGCTTGTTGACGAAGTCGAGGTGGTCGCGCTGGGCGGCCTCCACCCACATGACGTCGTCGAAGAGGAGGTCGTCGGAGTTCGTCGGGGTCAGCCGCTCGTGCGCGAGCCCCGGTGCGCAGACGAGGACCTTGCGCAGGCGCCCCACCTCCGAGTGGACGCCGTGCTGCGCGGGCGGGACGGTGGACGGGACGGCGGACGCGACGCTCATGGGTGCTCCCTCTCGGTGGTGCGGTCGGTACGGTCCGGTGGTCTCACAGCGACACCCACCCCGTCGCGAGCCCGACGACGGCGAGCACCGCGAGCGCCACGACGACGCCGAGCAGCGCGAGCTCCGCGGGCCCGAACGCCCGCCGCCCCTGCTCGCGGCGCGTCATGACGAAGAGGACGGTGACGGGCGCGTAGAAGACGAACGCGAGCAGCGCGAGGTCGAGCCCGGCCGCGAAGAGCAGGAACGCGGTGTACGCCGACGCGAGGACCGCCACGACGAGGTCGCCCGTCAGGGTGCGGGCGGGGGCGCCGTCGTACGTCTCGCGCGTGAGCCGCAGCCGCAGCGCGTAGAGCGCGGCCAGGAGGAACGGGATGAGGGTCATCGACGCGGTGAGGTCGAGCGCGAAGTCGAACGCGTCGTCGGAGAAGTACGTGACGACGAGGACCACCTGCGAGAGCGCCGTGCTGAGCAGCAGCGCGTTCACCGGGACGTCCTCCCGGCGCGTGCGGGTGAGGAACCGCGGCATGTCCCGGTCCTGGGCCGCGACGAAGAGGACCTCCGCCGCCATGAGGGTCCACGCGAGGTAGGCGCCCAGGACCGAGACGATCAGCCCGACGCCCACGAAGACGCTCCCCCACGGCCCGACCGCGGCCTCCAGCACGCCCGCCATCGACGGCTGGCGCAGCTCCGCGATCTCGGCCATCGGCAGGATCCCGTAGGACACGATCGTCACCGACGCGAAGATCGCGAGCACGCTCGTGAACCCGAGGATCGTCGCCCGCCCCACGTCCTCGCGGCGGCGCGCGTGCCGCGAGTAGACGCTCGCGCCCTCGACCCCGAGGAAGACGAACACGGTGACGAGCATGGTGTCGCGCACCTGGTCGAACAGCGACCCGGTGTACGAGGCGCCGTGGAGGTTCGCCGCGAAGACCGCGGGGTCGAACGCGAGCACGGCGAGCAGGACGAAGACGAGGATGGGCACGAGCTTGGCGATCGTGACGATCCGGTTGATCGCCGTCGCCTCCCGGATCCCCTGCCGCACGAGCGCGAAGAAGAGCCACAGCCCGACCGACGAGAGCACGAGCGCGAGCACCGTGTCCCCCGCGCCCAGGGCCGGAACCCATGCCCCGAGCGTCGACATGATGAGCACCCAGTACGTCACGTTGCCCACGCACGCGCTCGCCCAGTACCCGGCGGCGGCGTAGAAGCCCGTGAACTCCCCGAAGCCCGCCTTCGCGTACGCGTAGACCCCGGCGTCGAGCCCGGGCTTGCGGACCGCGAGCCGCTGGAAGACGAGGGCGAGCGTGAACATGCCCGCGCCCGCGACGACCCACGCCACGAGCGCGCCCGCGACCCCGGTCTCCTGCGCGAAGCGGCGCGGGAGCGAGAAGACGCCCGCCCCGACCATGGAGCCCACGACCATCGCCGTGAGCGTGAGCACGGTGACCTTCGTGGTGCCGGACGTCGTGCCCTGCGCCGTGCCCTCAGCGGTCATGCCCCACGCCCCTCGCGCTCGCGTGCCGGCCCGCGCCGAGCGGCTCGGCGGCACCGTGCTGACCCGGTCGATGATGGCAGCGCCGCGGTCGGGCCGCGCGTCGGGTGCCGAGGTCCCCCGCGCGACCTACCCCGGGCGCCGGACCCGCTGCCCGATCTCCTCCTCAGGGTGGACACGCGCGCGCGATCGGTACGCGTACGCTGCCGGTGGGTCGCCGGACACGGCAGGGGGGAACTGCTCGACCGACGAGTGACCGACCGTCGTCCGACCCACCTCACCGCACATGAACATGCTCACCTGGACCGCCGTCGACCACCGGACCTGGCGTGCCCGCAGCGCCTCGCGCGAGTACGTCGTCCGGCGCGACGACACCGGCACCTGGACCCTCGACGGCCCCGGCCGCACGTGGGGCGCGCTGCCGAGCCTCGAGATCGCCCAGGAGGTCGCCGCGCTCGCCGACGAGGTCCACCACGACGACGACCGGATGACGAGCTATCGCGTCGTCACCGCCACGGGTGCGCGGCGCGGCGAACCGTTCGGCGCGGAGACGGACGAGGAGGCGCTCGACGTGCTGCGGGCCCGGCGCCGGGCCGGCAACCTCCCGCTCGCACCGTTCCGCCTGGAGACCTCCGACGGCCGCCTGGTCGGCGCGTGGGACAAGGCCGTCCAGATCCCGGCCCGGTCGGTCGGCGACGGGACGTCCGGGCCGGTCTGACGCGCGGTCTGACGCTCAGGCCCGCGACGCGGCGCGACGCGCCGCGAGGGCCGCCCGCCGCCGTCGGCTGCTCTCGACGTGCGCCGCGGCGAGCTCCGCGGCCCGGTCGCCGTCCCGGGCACGCACCGCGTCGAACAGCGCCACGTGCTCGTCGGTGACGTCGGCGAGGTCGTCGTGCTGCGACAGCGCCCAGCGCATCCGGCTGCGGATGCCCTGCATCATGTCGTCGAGCAGCCGGTTGCCCGCGAGCGCCGTGACGATCTCGTGGAAGTCGGCGGCCGAGCGGCGCGACCCCACGGGGTCGGCCGCGCGTGCACCCTCCTGCTCGCGGTCGAGCGCCGCGCGCAGGCGCTCCAGCCCCGCCGGCTCGTGGCGCTCGGCGGCGAGGCGGAACGCGAGCGGCTCGAGCACGGTGCGGACCTCGTCCAGGTCGGCGAGGTCGGCGTCGGTGAACGCCCGCACGACGGCCCACGTGTGCGGGCGCAGCGCGACGAGCCCCTCCCCCTCCAGGACCTTGAGCGCGTCGCGCACGGGGATGCGGCTCACGCCGAACCCGGCGGCGAGGTCGCGCTCGACGAGGCGCGAGCCGGGCTCGCGCACGCCGTCGAGGATCTCGTCCCGCAGCCGGGACGCGACCCGCGCGGACTCCAGCACTCGCTCCTCGGCTCCGGCCACGCGTCGATTCTCGCACCGGCCCGGGTGCCGTTGAGAGCCCGCGCGGACCGTGCGAGGGTGGACGGGACCGCGTCGAACGAGGGAGTTCCGATGACGAGCACCACCCGTACCCCCGCCCGCGCGACCCAGGGCAGGGTGCGCCGCGCCCGGCTCGCCGGGGCGACGGCCCTGGCCGCGGGGATCGCGCTCGCGGCGCCCGCGGCGGCGGTCGTGCCCGCCGCGGCACCCGCCGACGACGGCTACGAGGTGATCCTCGACGGCACGCCGGAGTCGTTCGACGCGTGGGAGTACGCGGGCGACGGCGGGTTCGACCGTCTCGACGACGGCACGGTGCGCAGCCGCGCCGGCGCGGGCGGCGGGTTCGGGACGCTCTGGTACCCGGTGCGCCAGTACGGCGACTTCTCGATGGTGGTCGAGTTCCGCGACGACGCCCCCGGCGACGCGCGCGCGAACAGCGGGATCCAGGTCCGCTTCCCGGACCTGTCCGGACCGGTCGAGGGCTGCCCCACGACGTTCAACGGGAGCGAGACGGGCAACCTGTCGTGGATCGCGGTCAACTGCGGCCACGAGATCCAGGTCAACGACTCCCCCGAGGGCGGCTCGAACGACCCCCGCAAGACGGGCTCGGTCTACGGCTTCGCCGACCTCGGCCTCGACGAGGCCCGGCCCACCGCGAAGGGCACGTGGAACGAGCTGGAGGTGCGCGTCGTCGGGCAGCACTACACGGTGATCCGCGACGGCGTGGTCATCAACGAGTACGAGAACCTGCCGGGCGTGCCGTTCCCCGACCGTCCGCTCGACCCGGACTCGAGCTCGCGCGGGCTCGTCGGGTACGTCGGCCTCCAGGCGCACGGCTCCGCGCCGGACGTCGTGTCGTTCCGCGAGGTGCGGGTCCGCGAGCTGCCGCCCGTCCACGTCGAGGCCGACGCGCGGTGCCTCGGCGGGACGGCGCACGTCGCCGTCCGCGCCGAGAACGTCGGGAGCGACCCGCTCGACGTCACGCTCGGCACGCCGGCCGGCGAGCGCACGTTCGACGCCGTGGCGCCCGGGCGCAACGCGTACCGCGCGTTCAGCGCCCGTGCGGCGTCGGTCGACGCGGGGACCGCGACGCTCACGGTCCCCGGCGCCGACGGCCCCGTGGTCGTCGAGACGCCGTACGCGGGCGTCGACTGCACCTGACCGGCGGCCGGGCCTACGACCCGGCGGGCACCGTGACCTCGACGTGCGCGGCGTCCCCGAGGTCGCGCGTCGCGACGACGACGCCGCGCTGCCGGTAGTCACCGGTGCGCAGGGTCGCCGGCACGGGCGCGAGCGCGTCCGGGCCGCTCCCGGCGCGCACCTGCACGCCGTCCCCGGTCGCCGTGACGCGGTAGACCACGCGACGCGTGCGGCCGCCGAGGTCCAGGTCGACGACGAGGCCGTCCGCCGCCGCGGGCAGCACCGGGTCGACGACGATCTCCCCGCCGCGCTCGGTCAGCCCGAGGACGCCCTGGACGAGCTGGCGCAGGTAGATGCCGGGGCCGCTGGAGTACACGCGCCACCCGCCGCGCACCCCGACGCTGCCGTCGCGGAGCCCGTCGAAGTCGCGCGCGAAGCTCTCGCGGTCGGGGAAGTCCGCGTCGCTCGACGAGAAGTAGGCGTTGCGCTGGCGCGGGGCGGCGTGCGCGAGGCGCCGGCCGAGGTCGACCGGGCTGATGCGCAGCAGCTCGTCGAGCGCGCGGCCGCGGCCCAGGGCCGCGAGCGCCTCGACGTAACGGATGTGCGCGTGCACGTACATGAGCCCGATCTCGCGGCCGACGTTCGCGGCCTGCTCGGCGCGCAGGAACGTGTGCGGCACGCCCTCGTCGAACGCGGCCGGGTGGTCCATGAGGCGCACGCCGTCGGGGAAGTGCAGGTGCTCCAGCACGAGGCGCTCGTGGTCCGCGGCCTCCTCGGGCGTGAGGATGCCCGCGATGATCGACTGCGTCATGGGGATGAGGCGGTACCGCATCCCGGAGACGGTGTCCGACGGGTGGATGACGAGCTCGTCGCCGTCGGTGCCGTGGCGCACGTACCCGGCGAGGACGCCGTCCACGAGGGCGCGCTCGCGCAGGTCCGCGCGGACCTCCGCCGCGAGCGTGCCGGCGCGCCCGGAGAGCGCGGCGAGGTCGTCTCGGCCGGCGGTCGTGCGGGCGAGCAGCTCCGCGGCCTGCACGAGCAGCGCGGTGGTCCACGTCGACGCCAGGTCGGTGCGCATCCGCGGGTCGGCGGGCTGGAGGGTGTCGTCCCAGTCGCCCTCGCCGTAGGCCGGCAGCGCGGTGCCGGGCAGGCGGTCGCGGTCGAGGTGGTCGAGCAGGCGGGCCACGTGGTCGCGGACCGTCGCCGCGGCGTCGGGCCCCGAGGCGGCCGGGCGGCGCTGCTCGTGGTCCCAGAACGGGACGTGCTCGTCGAGCACGGCGAGGTCGCCGCTCGCCTCCAGGTACTGGGCGAGCGCGAACAGCGGCCACACCACGACGTCGCCGTGCGAGGAGTCGTTGTACCGCTCCGCGTAGGCGTCGAACATGAACCACTGCGGGAACTCGCCCCACGTGTGCTGGTGGGCCAGGACGCGCAGCACGATCTCGCGCGCGACGTCGTGGCGCCCGCCCGCGAGCGCGAGCTCGAACGGGCCCTGGCACACGTCGCGCGTGCCCCACGCCGCGCCTGAGTACTGCTCCAGGCCGTGCGGCACGAGGAAGTGGATCAGCGCGTCGTGCGCGTACCAGGGCACGAGGAGGTCGAGCTCCTGCGTCTCGACCGTCGCGTGCGGCGCGAACCGCAGCCCGCGCACGACGCCACGGACGGTCTCGACGTGGCGCGCGAGGGTCGCGTCGGCGTCCGCCAGGGGGTCGAGCGCGCCCGCGAGGAGCCCGAGCGCGGCGTCGGTCCCGCGCAGCGAGCCGGAGAGGGCGAGCGTGAGCGACCCGGTGCCGGTCGTGCTCGTGAGGCGGCGGGTCGTGCCGGACGCGGCGCCCTCGGCGCCGGCCTCCGAACCGTCCTCCTCGACGACCAGCCGCGCGGACGACGCCAGGGCGTACCGCAGGTCCGGGTAGTGCGCGTCGACGTCGCCGCCCGGCACGGGCCGCACCACGACGGCGTCGCCCGGGGCCGCGGGGACGTGCTCGGCGAGCCAGCCACCGGCCTCGTCCTCGAGCTCGAGGGTCGCGGTCACGTGCAGCGGGCGCTCGCAGCGCACGGCGACGTCGATGCGGTTCTCGCGGTCGTGCGCGACGGTCCGCACGTCGACCCGCCCGAGCGGCGTCTCGTAGAGCCAGCGGACGCCGCCGACGTCGAGCACGAGCGCGGACGGCAGGCCGAGGAGCCGGGGCCCGCGGCCGTCGTCGACGAGCACGCGCAGGCCGCTGCTGCGCATCAGATTGAGGTGGTGGCGGTGCACGGTCGCGAGGCGGTTCGCCGTGGTGTTGCCGAGCACGACGTGCGACGCGAAGACGCCGGGCGCGAACGCCGTCGTGGAGAGGACGTCGTCCGTGGGCAGCACGTCGTCGCCCGCCTTGAGCACGTGCCCGTGCGAACGCTCGGTCACGGTGTCCTTGCGCGCGTCGACGACGTGCGTCCCCGTCGCGGTGAAGAACGACAGGAGCGTGCCGTCGGCGTCTCGCTCGGGCAGGAGCACGTCGTCGGCGGCGAGGCCGACGGCGGCGAGCAGCCCGGCCTCGTCGAGCTCGTCGCCCGCGAGGAGCGGCGCGTCGCGCAGCGCGGAGGCGGTCGGCGTGAAGCGCGCGGTCGGGCGGTCGGCGGCCGCGGCGGCGACCGCGGCGGCGGCCCAGCCGGACACCTCGTCGAGGTGGGCCGCGAGCGGCCCGGGCGCGTCGGCGTCGACCACGGTCACGGCGTGCACGCGCGCCGTCCCGGTCGAGAGGTCGAGCGGGCGCGAGACGAGCGTCGGCATCGCGTACTCGTACTGGAGCACGCCCGGCTGCACGGGCCCGAGCAGGCCGTGCGGCAGCCCGTCGCGCCGCGAGCGCGCGGTGAAGACCTGGAGAGAGTCCGTGAGGTGCGCCACGGCGCCCTCGACGAGGAACGCGACCGCGAGCGGGAGGCGCGGCTGCGCGGACATGGTCTGCCGGCTGACGAGCACGGTCCCGGCGTCGGGGTGCTCGAGCGCGCGGTGCAGCAGGTACTGGCACACGTACGGCTCGCTCGACAGCGCCGCGGCGGGCGGCGCGAGCGCGAGGTCCTGCGCGTGCACGACGTCGTAGCGCGTCCCGGCGTCCGTCGCGGGGCCGGCCGTGAGGTCGACGCGCCAGACGAGCGTGCGCCCGTCGAGCGTGAGCGCGACGCGCGTGGCGAGCCCGAGCGCGGCGCCCGACCACACGACGCGGTCGGCGCCGACCTCGACCGCCGTCACGGCGGGTGCGGAGCCGGTGAGGCGCGCGACCTCGACCGTGCCGTCCGGGCGCGTGGCGCGCAGCAGGATCCCGCCGAGCATGCGGTCGTGCTCGCCCGGCAGGTACTGGTTCACGAGCAGGCCGTCCGTGCTGACGGCGCGCACGTCGCCGCCGCCGGTGAGCTCGACGGTCAGGCCGCCCGAGGTGAGCGTGGCGCGGGCGGGGGTCTCGGTCGCGGTGAGGGTCACGCGGTCTCCTGCTCGGTGGTGCGGGGCTCGGGTGCTGCGGGCGACGTGCCGTCGGGGCGCAGCAGCGCGAGGAACTGGTCGAAGAGGGCGACCATGTCGACGTTGTCGGGGTCGAGCAGCCACTGGAGCTGCAGGCCGTCCATGACGGCGGAGAAGAGCTGGCCGATCGCGGCCGGGTCGACCTCGGGGCGCAGCTCGCCCCGGGCGACGGCGTCCTGGAAGCGGGTGTCGTCCTGGTGGCGCAGCGCGCGGTAGCGGTCGCGGACGACGTCGTGCGCGGGGTGGGTCGCGTCGGTCGCCTCGGCGGCGACCACCACGTGGAGGGACACGAGGCCGGGCGTCTCGGCGTTGCGGCGCACCTGGTCGCGGATGGTCGTCAGGAGGTCGGCGCCCGCGGCCTCGTCCTCGCCGCGGCGCACCCGGTCGCGCCGGTCGCGCTCCTCCAGGGTCGCCGTGAGGAGGCCGGCCTTGCTGCCGAAGTGGTGCAGCAGACCGGCCTCGGAGATCCCGACGCGGGCCGCGATCTCGCGCAGCGAGCTCCCGCGGAAGCCCTGCTCGCCGAACACCTCGACCGCCGTGCGGAGGATCTCGCGGCGGCGCTGCTCGCCGCGGACGATGCGGCGGTCGGGGAGGCCGGCCGCCGTCGTGCCGCGAGCGCCCGTCGCGCTCGTCGTCCTCGGGCCCCCGGCCGTCCCCGTCGTGGCGCCGCCACCTGCGGGGTCGCTCTCGTTCATCACCGTCTCCTTCGGCAGGTCTGTCGGCGCCAACGGTACGGCCTGGACGCCCCGGTTGAAAATACTAACCGAGCGCACGCTAAGGTAGTTTCCACAGCGGCTCACACGGACGAGCCGACTGCTCGATGAGGAGGATTGCTCATGAAGCTCGGACGCAAGGCGGTCGCCATCGGCGTCGTCGGACTCCTGGCCCTGACCGCGTGCGGTCGCGCGGACGACGACTCCACGGGTGGTGAGACCAGCGCCGGCTCCACCACGACGGTGGACGACGCGCCCGCGGAGGGTGACATCACGATCTGGGCGATGGGTGAGGAGGGCGAGAAGCTGCCCGACTTCGTCCAGGGCTTCACGGAGGAGAACCCCGACGCGAACGTCGAGGTCACCACGATCCCGTGGGCCGACGTCATGACGAAGTTCCAGACCGCTGTCGCCGCGGGCACCGTGCCCGACGCGATCATGATCGGCTCGTCCTTCATGCCGACGATGGTCGCGACCGGCGGCCTCGCCCCCGTCCCCGAGGGCCTCGTCGACAACGACGACTTCGTCGAGGGCGCCGCCGCCTCGACCGTCGCCGACGGCGTCGCGTACGGCGTGCCGTGGTACGTCGAGACGCGCGTCCTGTACTACCGCTCCGACCTCGCCAAGGCCGCGGGCGTCGAGGCTCCCACCAGCTGGGAGGAGCTCACCGCGTTCGCGGAGGCCATGAAGGCCAACGGCTCGACCTACGGCCTCCAGCTCCCGATGGGCGACGCCGAGGACTCGACGCAGGTCATCCTGCCGTTCTACTCGCAGGCCGGCGGCTCCGTCCTCAACGAGGCCGGCGACGGGTTCGACCTCGACAACCAGGCCATGGTCGACGCGCTCGACTACTACGCGTCCTTCTTCACCGAGGGCCTGTCGCCGCTGTCCGGCTACGGCGACTCGCAGAACAGCGCGTTCGTCGACGGCTCCGACCCGGCGTTCATCTCCGGCCCGTGGATGGTCAACGTGCTCGCCGACCTCCAGGGCGAGGACTGGGTCGAGCAGAACGTGGCCACCGTGCCCGTGCCCGCCGGCTCCGCCAACAACGACTCCTACATCGGCGGCGCGCACCTCGGCGTCTTCGCCGAGGCCAAGAACGCCGACGGCGCCTGGAAGCTCATCCGCTGGCTCTCCGAGCCCGAGACGCAGCAGGCGTGGTTCGACGCGACGAGCGACCTGCCCGCGCTGAACAGCGCGTGGGACTACGAGGCGCTCACCTCGAACCCCCGCACCCAGGTGCTCCAGGAGCAGCTCGAGAACACGATCGCCCCGCCGACCGTCCCGAGCTGGGACGAGCTCTCGGCCACCATCGAGACCGAGGCCGAGAAGGTCGCGAACGGTCAGGTGTCCTCCGAGGACGCGGCCAAGGCCATCCAGGCCAAGGCCGACACGCTCGGGCTCGGCTGGTAACAGGGCCCGTCAGTCATGACCACCACCACCGAGGGACGGCGCCGGCGTACGGCCGGCGCCGTCCACCGGCGACGGCAAGCGCTCGTCGCCTGGCTGTTCGCGCTCCCGTTCGTCGCGGTCTTCACGGTCTTCATGCTGGGGCCGCTGCTCGCGTCGTTCGGGATGTCGTTCTCGGACCTCACGATCCGTGACATCAAGACCCCGTTCGCGGTGAACTTCGTCGGGATCGAGAACTTCACCGGCGTCTTCCAGGACGAGCTGTTCCGCAAGGCGCTGGTCAACACCTTCTACTTCGTCCTCGTCGGCATCCCGCTGACGATGGTGCTCGGCCTCGCCCTGGCCGTCGCGCTCAACTCGGGCATCGAGAAGTTCCGCAGCGTCTTCCGCGTCGGCTTCTACACGCCCGTCGTGACGTCGATCGTCGCCGTGGCGGTCGTCTGGCGGTTCATCCTCCAGGACTCGGGCCTCGTCAACACCGTGCTCGGCTGGGTCGGGATCGACGGCCCCGACTGGCTCAACGACAGCACGTGGGCGATGCCGTCGATCATCCTCATGGCCGCGTGGCGCAACATGGGCACGCTCATGATCATCTTCCTGGCCGGCCTGCAGGCGATCCCGCGCGACGTCTACGAGGCGGCCGAGGTCGACGGCGCCGGCTCGTGGCGGCGCTTCCGCTCCATCACGGTCCCGCTGATGCGCCCGACGCTGCTGCTCGGCGCGGTGCTGCTGTCGGTCGGCTTCCTCCAGGTGTTCGAGGAGCCCTTCGTCATGACCAAGGGCGGCCCGGTCAACTCGACGCTGACCATCAGCTACTACGTCTACAACCAGTTCGGGTACGGCAACTACGCGTTCGCCTCCGCAGCCGCGTACGTGCTCTTCGCGCTGATCGCCGCCCTCGCCGCCGTCCAGTTCCGCCTGCTGCGGTCGAAGGAGGATTGACATGACCGTCACGTCCTCGCGGACCCCCTCCGCGACGTCGGCTCCGGAGGGCGCGCCGCGCCGTCGAGCACGACGCCCGATCCGCTGGTCGCGCGGCGCCACGTACACCGCGCTCGTCGTCGGGCTGCTCCTGACGCTCATGCCGTTCATCTGGATGGCGCTCGGCAGCTTCAAGACGCAGGGCGAGCTCCTGCAGCGGCCCATCACCTGGTGGCCCGAGAACCCGACGCTCGACAACTACGAGCGGTGGCTGTCCCAGCTCAACTACGGGCAGTACTTCACCAACTCGATCGTCGTCGCCGTCGTCGTCGTGCTCGGCAACATCATCTTCTGCTCGATGGTCGGCTACGCCCTCGCGAAGATGCAGTTCCCCGGCAAGAAGGTGCTGTTCGCGCTCGTCATGCTCACGCTCATGGTCCCGGGCGTCGTCACGCTCGTGCCGATGTTCGTGCTCGTGTCCAACATGGGGCTCGTCAACACCTACCCGGCGCTCATCCTGCCGTTCCTCGCCGGCCCGCTCGGCGTGTTCCTCATGCGGCAGTTCATGCTCGGCATCCCGGACGCGCTCATCGAGGCCGCCCGGATCGACGGCGCGGGCGAGTTCCGGGTCTTCTTCCGGATCGTGCTCCCCCAGTGCGGGCCGCCGCTCGCGACGCTGAGCATCCTCACGTTCCTCGGGTCGTGGAACAACTTCCTGTGGCCCCTGGTCGTCGCGCAGACGGAGAACATGTACACCCTCCCCGTCGCGCTCTCGCTGTACTCGGTCGGCTCGAACGGCACCTACTACGGCCTGCTCATGGCCGGGTCCGTGCTCGTCGTGACGCCGATCCTCATCCTGTTCCTGTTCCTGCAGCGCTACTTCGTGCAGGGCATCGCCATGACCGGCATCAAGTGACCGGCGACCGACGAGGAGAGCCTGTGTCGATCACCTTCCCCGAGTCCTTCGTCTGGGGCGCCGCCACGGCGGCCCACCAGATCGAGGGCAACAACGTCAACAGCGACTGGTGGGCGCGCGAGGTCGACCCGGCCTCGACCCTCGCCGAGCCGTCGGGCGACGCCGCCGACTCCTACCACCGGTACGCCGACGACATCCGGCTGCTGGCCGAGTCCGGGCTCACCTCGTACCGGTTCTCGATCGAGTGGGCGCGCATCGAGCCGGCCGAGGGCCGCTTCTCGCGGGCCGAGGTCGACCACTACCGCCGCATGATCGACTGCTGCCTCGAGCACGGGGTCACGCCGCTCGTCACGCTGCACCACTTCACCTCGCCGCGCTGGTTCGCGGAGGACGGCGGCTGGACCGACCCGCGGTCCGTCGAGCGGTTCGCGCGGTACGTCGAGCACGTGCTGCCGCTGCTCGACCGCGCGTCGCACGTGTTCACCATCAACGAGCCGAACATCCTCGCGATGATGATCACGGCCGCCAAGGGCACCGAGCAGCTCCAGGCCGGCACGATGCACGCTCCCGACCCGGTCGCGACCGAGCACCTCATCGCCGCGCACCGCCGGGCCGTGGAGCTCGTGCGGACCGTCGGGGTGCCCGTCGGGTGGTCCGTCGCGCCGCAGCAGTTCTTCGCCGACCCCGGCGCCGAGGAGGTCCTGCGCGAGTACGCCTACCCCCGCGAGACCGTCTTCCTCGAGGCCTCGCGCGGCGACGACTTCGTCGCCGTCCAGGCCTACACGCGCACGCGGATCACCGTGGACGGGCCGCTGCCCGCCCCGGAGGACTCCGAGAAGACGCTCACCGGGTGGGAGTACTACCCGGCCGCCATCGCGGAGGCCGCGCGCCTCGGGCACGAGATCACCGGTCTGCCGGTCCTCGTCTCGGAGAACGGCATCGCGACGGCGGACGACGCGCGCCGCATCGACTACACGCGCGACGCCCTGCGCGCGCTGCACGCCGAGATGGAGGCGGGCCTCCCGCTGCTCGGCTACCTGCACTGGTCGCTGCTCGACAACTACGAGTGGGGCTCGTTCGCCCCGACGTTCGGGCTCGTCGCGTGGGACCCGGAGACCTTCGAGCGCACGCCCAAGCCCAGCCTCGGCTGGCTCGGCGGCGTCGCCCGCGGGAGCGTCTCGCTCGACGACTGACCGCGCGCACGGCGGCCCGGTCCGGACCTCGCGGTCCCGGCCGGGCCGTCGTCGTCCGTGCCAGGCCCGGTCGCGACCCGGGGCCTCGCTACGATCCGGGGTCGGGGCACGCTCCCCCGGCCGGACCGGCCGCGGGTCGCACGACGGACGGAGGGCTCGGATGGCAGCGTCGCAGCCGGGTCAGCGCGTCCCCCTCGCCCGGGTCGCGGCCGACGCCGGGGTGTCCGTCCCCACGGTGTCGAAGGTGCTCAACGCGCGCCCGGACGTCTCGGCGGCGACGCGCGAACGGGTCGCGGGCGTCCTGCGGCGGCACGGCTACGAGATCCGGCCCCCCACGTCCCGGCGGACGGGGCTCGTCGACGTCCGGATCGTCGACTTCGAGGGCCCGTGGTCCGAGGCGGTCGTGCGCGGGGCGGTCGCGGAGGCGCGGCGCCTCGGGCTCGACGTCGTGCTGTCCGTCGAGCTGGACCCCGACGACTGCGGCGCCTGGGTCCGGCACGCGCTCGCCCGGGGCACGGACGGTCTCGTGAGCGTCGTCGCCGTGCCCGACGCCGAGGCGCGTGCCGCGCTCGCCACGGCCGGGGTGCCGCTCGTCGTCGTCGACCCGCGCCGCCGTCCGCCCGAGGACGTGCTCAGCGTCGGGGCGGCCAACTTCCAGGGCGCGCTCGAGGCGACGGCGCACCTGCTCGCCCTGGGGCACCGACGGATCGCGACGATCACGGGCGTCCCCGAGCAGGACAACGCGCTCGCCCGCCTCGCGGGCTACCGCGCCGCGCTCATCCAGGCGGACGTGCCCGTCGACGACGACCTCGTGCGCCTGAGCACCTACGGGGTCGCCGCGGGCTACGAGGAGACGCAGCGGCTGCTCGCCCTCGACGACGCCCCGACGGCGATCTTCGCGTGCAGCGACGACACCGCGCTCGGCGCGCTGCGGGCGCTGCGCGAGGCGGGGCGCTCCGTGCCGGACGACGTCTCGCTCGTCGGGTTCGACGACCTGCCCGTCGCGCCCTGGACCGACCCTCCGCTCACCACGGTGCGCCAGCCGCTCGTCGAGATGGGCGCCTCGGCCGTCGCGCTCGTGCACCGGGCACGCAGCGCGAGCGGCCGCACCCTGCGCACGGAGCTCGCGACGAGCCTCGTCGTGCGCGCGTCGACCGCCGCGCCGCGCGCCTGACGCGCGCGGCACGGCGGTCGGCCGCGGTGCGTGGGGTCAGCCGCAGGAGACGCCCGCGTAGCGGTACGGCAGCTCCTGGACGGTCGCGCCGTCGTCGGACGTCACCGTCACGGTCGCGGTGCCCGACGGGATCTCCGCCGTGCGCGCCGAGAACGCCCGGTAGGTGCTGCGGTGCGGGGCGACGTCGTCGTACGACCGCGTCCCGTACGGGGTGGCGAGCTCGACGGTCGTGCGGCCGTCGGACGTGCTGGTGGCGCGCACCGCGACGGCCGCCCGGTTCCCGAGGCAGCGCGCCTCGACCTCGACGTCGGCGCCCACGCCGGGCGTGAGGTCGGCGACGGCCGAGAACGTCTCCGCCTCCATGAGCGGGCGCAGCGCCTGCTCGAGCCGGTCGTCGACGAAGTAGTCCTTGAGGCGCGAGTCGTCGAGGACGTTGCCGATCGCGGCGACGATCATCGCCTGGTCGAGCGACAGGTAGCGCTCGGCGACCGTGCCCGAGCGGACCGCGACCGAGTCGTAGAACCCGCCCGGCCCGTACGCGTCGAGGTCGTCCGCGAGGTGGGCCAGGTTGTCGAGCACGCCCTCGGTGTCGTACGCGAGCCCGAGGAACGACGCGTGCGGCGTCACGACACCGTCACCGAACTCCGGCGCCGGGTTCGTGGCCTCGCGGCAGCCCTCGAAGCCGAGGTCGACGTCGGTCTCGCCGTCGGACAGGTAGCCGTCGGAGCGCAGGCCGATCGCGTCGACACCGTACTCCGCGTACCCGCCGAAGGGGTTGCTCGCGGGCGAGAATCCCCAGGCCCCGTACCCGGCCTCGTCGAGGCCGTGCTCCTTGTGGGCGCGCACCACGAGCGGGTGGTTGACGCCCCACGACGTCGGGCCCCACTCCGCCTCGGGGACGAGCATGTCCGGCATGAGCGCCTCGAACATCGAGCCGCCCCAGCCCGGCACGACCGCGAGGTCGCGGTAGCGGTACGCCCCCTCGAACACCGGGACGCCGAGGTGCTCGCGCGTCTCGCCGATCGGCTTCTGCTCCTGCCACGACCAGTCGCACGTGTCCGGGAACGTCCGGTAGCTCGCGTAGTAGGCCTCCGGCGGCACCTCGCCCTCGGCGATGCCGAGGTAGGTCGCGATGCGCGTCTCCGAGACCGTCGTGTCGTAGTTGTGGCACGTGTAGTAGACGTCGGTGCCCGTGCCGAGGTAGTCCCCGGCGACCGAGCACCCGGGCGGCTCCTCGTCCCAGAACCCGCCGCGCAGCAGCCCGACGCCGAGGTCCGGGCGCGCCTCCGCGTTGTAGAACGCGCCGAAGTGCATGCCGTCGTAGACGGCCAGCGCCTCCTCCGCGAGGCTCGGCTCCGCCTCCGCGACGACGCGCAGGCCCGCGGCCAGCCAGCCGTTGTCCACCGAGCTGAGGAACTGGTGCACCGGGTTGCCGTCGTCCGGCCACGTCTCCACCCGGTCGCCCGTCGCCGGGTCGTACCAGTTGTAGAACATGCCGCTCGCGTCGTGCCGGTCGAGGGACGCGACCGTGTCGATCGTCGTCGCGAGGCGGTCGCGCGCCTCGGCCTCGTCGACCAGGCCCAGGTCGCGCGCCACGACGGTGGACCACAGCCAGCCGCCGATGTTCGTCGGCGACGTGTACGCGCTGCTCGACGCCGGGTCCAGGTCGCCCTCGATGTTGTCCGCGGGCAGGCCGGTCTCCTCGTCGGTCATGGCCTCCAGCGAGGTGTACGTGTCCTCCAGGTACGTCTCCAGCGTCGCGCGCTGCGCGCCCGTCAGGGCGGGCTGCCCGACGGCGGGCGTCGCCGTCGCCGGGACGCTCGCCGTGCGCGGGGCGCCTTCGGCGGCGGCCGGGACGCTCTCGGCCGCGGCCGGGACGGCGAGTCCCGCCGCGAGCGCCAGCCCGCCGGCGAGCCCACCGGCGACGAGGCCCGTCGCCCTGCGTCGGCGCCGCGTCGTCTCGCACGCGCGGTCGGTCGATCCATCCATCAGGCACTCCTTCGTGTCACGGCCCCGAAATTTCGGCCGAACTTTCCGAATGGGGGCGGAGAGGGTAGCCCGGTCGGTGGGGCCGGTCAACGGGTGGTGACCGGGGGACGGTCTCGTGCGGTCGGAGGGCCGACGAACCGGGAGAGCGCGTGGGACGTCGGCGTGCCGCCGCGGTCGGGGCGCTCGGGCGGAGTGATCCCGAGGAGCCCGAGGTCCGGCGGTCGTCACCGTGCAGCTCGTCAGTCGTTCGTGTCGTACTGGCGACGGCTGGCCTGCACCGCGTCCATGTTGTCCTGCGCCCAGGCCCTGAGCTCGCGCGTGGTCCGGTGGAGCGAGAGACCGAGATCGGTGAGCGTGTAGTCGACGGTGACGGGGACCGTCGGGGTCACGGTGCGAGTGAGCATCCCGTCCCGTTCGAGTGAGCGGAGGGTCTGGGTGAGCATCTTCTGACTCACCCCCGCGATCATGCGCGACAGCTCGGAGTAGCGCAGGGAGATCGGCTCCCCGTCGCCGCCGGGGCCGTCGCCGCCCAGGGCGCACAGAACCAGCACGACCCACTTGTCGGAGAGCCTGTCCAGGAGCTGACGGCTCGGGCAGGCGGACAGGAACGCGTTGTAGGCGGTTCTGGCTCGGGCTCGCCGTTCGGCCGCGGTCTGCGTCGTCATGAGTCTCGTCCTTGCTCGGGGAGGTAACGCACTTCAGGGTGCGTACTTCCTTGTGGAGAGTTGCTCTCTCATGCTCGTGCACGGCGAGGTGGAGCACCAGCCTGTTGAAGCACGCACACGAGAGGCATGACGAGATGACCACGGACACGACCACGCTCCCCGGGGGGACCTGGGCCCTCGGCGGACGCACCATCACCCGCTTCGGGTACGGGGCGATGCAGCTCGCCGGACCCGGGGTGATGGGACCGCCCACGGATCGGGACGGTGCGATCGCGGTGCTGCGCGATGTCGTCGAGCAGGGGATCACCCACATCGACACCAGCGGCGCCTACGGGCCGCACGTGACGAACGAGCTGATCCGCGAGGCGCTGCACCCCTACCCGGAGTCGGTGCTGATCTCGACCAAGGTCGGGGCCGACCGCGACGCCGCGGGCGGCTGGCCCGCTGCCCGCACGCCGGCGGACCTGCGCCGCCAGGTGAGGGAGAACCTCGAGTCCCTGGGCGTGGAGCGCCTCGACCTGGTGAACCTGCGCATGGGCGACGCCCACGAGCCGCAGCCCGGTTCGATCACCGGGGCCCTGGAGACGCTCGTCGAGCTCCAGCAGGAGGGACTCGTCCGACAGCTCGGCGTCAGCAACGTCACCGCCGAGCAGGTCGCCGAAGCCCGTGCGGTCGCGCCGATCGTGTGCGTCCAGAACATGTACAACCTCGCGCACCGCGGGGACGACCGGCTGATCGACGACCTCGCCGCGGACGGTATCGCCTACGTCCCGTTCTTTCCCCTGGGAGGGTTTAGTCCCCTGCAGGCAGGCGCCCTCTCGGCCGTCGCAGCGCGACTGGATGCCACCCCGATGTCCGTCGCCCTCGCCTGGCTCGTGCGACGCTCCCCGAACATCCTCCTCATCCCCGGTACCTCCCGGGTCGCGCACCTGCGCGAGAACCTCGCCGGAGCAGCACTGGCACTCTCGCAGGAGGACGTCACCGAGCTCGACACCATCGGTCGCTGACTGCCCGACCGGCGGGGGCCTGCACGGCGCCCGCCGGTCGGACCCGCCTGGCAGACACCCTGGGGTGTCGGTGGACAACCTGGGTGGGAGATGGCGCCGGGAGGGCCGGTGCCGCGCAGATCGCCTGCCCGAGACGCGGCGATCACGCTCACCGACGCGCCGCCCTCCGCATCTCTGCGCACCACTGCGGACGTCCATCCGCGTCGCCGCAGCCCTGCGTGATGCTCAGCGCCCGACGCGCCATCGATGAGTCGCCCGCGACCTGTGGGAGAGCATGACCGGTGCGAGGGCAAGAATCAGAACCCCGGTATTGGCGGCAAGAGTGCCTGCCCAGGTCGTCGGCGGGATGCCGAGAGTGAAGCTGGCGGCGTTGAACACCGTGTGGCTGAGGATGCACAGGAGCACCCCGTTCGAGCCGGCCGTCCTGAAGATCGCGCCGTAGAGGAAGCGGAACGCCATGATCTGGACCGCGAACATCCAGAAGTCGATCAGACCGGACTCGTGGTTCGTGCCAGGGATGAAGAAGAGCGGCACGTGCCAGAGGAGCCAGATGATCCCGACCACCAGCGAGGACGGGACGAACCCCCACCGCCGATCGAGCCCGGGTTGCAGCGCGGTCATCCAGCCGGCCTCCTCCATGCCGCCGATGACGAGATTGCCCGGCAGGGACAGGAAGAACACGAACCACGGGAGCGCGTGGGTGGAGGGGCCGGAGACCAGCAGGTGGAGCGCGAAGTACAGCGCGAGCGCGGAGAGGGCGAGCAGATATCCCGCGGGACGGCCACGGATGGCGAAGACGAGGCGCAGCCACTCCCGGAGGCCCGAGACCCTCCGGCTCGCTCGCAGGACGACGTACGAGGCGATCGCGGGCGAGAGGATGTAGAGCGCGAACGGTACGTTCGCCAGGAGCTCGGGAACCGTGGAGACGACGTTGTGCACCTCGTGGCCGAAGCGGGCCGCCACGATCAGCCCACCGGAGATCCCATAGGCGATCAGAAAGGTGAGCGCCACGAGCTGGCGAGCGATCCGGGCGTCCGTCACCCCGCAACGATAGGACCCGGGACCGAAGCAACGCGGCTCGTCCAGGAGCGCGCCGTGACGTCAGCGCGAGAGACCACGAAGGGGCCTCCGCCACGCTCCGCACGGCCGAGGGACCCACCCGCGAGGTGGTCGCCGTGCCACTAGCACTGCCCCCTGCACGCCAGCGCTGCGCCGGAGGGACCGACGGTGGCTGTGCACGATGGACGTGACACAGAGAAAGGAGGTGGCAAGTCGACAGCGACGACTGCCGGGCGTTCCCTACATCTGCATATCCGCGAAGCGTTGGTAATGACCCTGGAACGCGACGGTGATCGTGTCGGTCGGACCATTTCTGTGCTTGGCGACGATCAGGTCCGCCTCGCCCGCTCGGGGCGATTCTTTTTCATAGGCGTCTTCGCGGTGCAAGAGGATCACGACGTCGGCGTCCTGCTCGATGCTGTTGTGTGCCGCGATGCCGTTCGCGACGAAGTTGTGCCCGTCGAGGACTGTGGCGTCGTAGACCTGCTTCTCCCCCATCGGCTCGATCGAGACGACCTCGTCCCACAGGAGGTCGTTGACGGCCATGATCTCCAGCTCCTCGCTCTCGAGCACAGCCGCGATCTTGCCGAGGCGGTGCCTCGACGGGGAGTTCTTCCACAGCGCGCTGCCGCAGAACTCGGTGCCGATCGCTGCCGCGAGCTCGCGGTGCGTCATGCCGCGCTCGACGAGGATCTCGCGGACGTCGTCCCAGACCCGGCGCGGGACGGTGTCGACGTTCGTGTTGGCCCGCGTCTCGCGGATGATCGTCAGCAGCTTCTCGGCGACATCGCCGCGGTCGCCGTGCACGCCGATCTCCTGGAGGAAGCGGCGCTGGTCATCCACCCCGCTCACGTCGAGCGTGTACCCGGGGCGGTACGACCCCTTGGGTGTCGCCGTGCGCACGCGCGTCGAGATGCCGAAGCGGAGCAGGAGGCGCGACAGCCCGTCGACGACCTCACGGGACGTCGAGGCGTAGTAGATCCGACCGCTGCGCCCGTTCTTGTTGATCGTCACCGAGCCGTCCGTGGCCCAGATGTGCTTGATGAAGAGCGCGATCTGACGCTTGGGCAGGTGGAAGACGCTCGTCGGGATGAACTTCTCGTGGCTGCGCGCCCCGAACAGGCCCAGGTCGTCGAGCCACTCGGCGATGGGGTTCCGGCGACCCCGAGCGAGACGGTAGGGCGCCGGGAGGCGCAGGGTCGTGACCCTTGCGGCGGCATACTCGTCGCGGATCGGGGTGATGCCGAAAGCGCCTGCGGCCTCGGAGACGGTCGCGAGGTTCCGCTCATCGATCGAGGCGTAGCGGATCGGCTGGCGCTTCACGAACGACCCGTCACCGAGGAGGTGCGCGAGCATGACGACCTTGCGGTCGTCCCACTCCAGGTTCCGCTCCGGCCCCGGTACGTGGCGCGGTACACCGATGCGCGAGCCCACCTCCAGGTCCCCGAGCGCCGTCCAGCCGTCGTAGGTGAGGAACGGGTGGTTCGCCGTCGCCTCGATCTCCTTGCCCGACGCGAGGCGCATCCTGAACACCGGCTTCACTCCGGTGGGGAACACGTGGGTGAGGTGACGGCGCACGTACTGGAGCCGGTCGTTGAGCGCCCACACGGGCACGTCCTTGGCGTTGAGCGCGAACAGCTCACCGAGAGTGGTCTCCGCGCCGGTGTCCGCGCGCAGGATCTTCGTGTCCTCGGTGAGGCAGCCCGACTCACGAAGGTCACTCATCTGCGGCTTCTTGTCGCCACGCTGTTCCGGACCACGGTTCAGCTGCGAGATCGCGATGACAGGAACCTCGAGTTCCTTCGCGAGCAGCTTGAGCGCACGCGAGAACTCCGAGACCTCCTGCTGGCGCGACTCGACGCGCTTGCCGGAGCTCATGAGCTGGAGGTAGTCGATGACGACGAGCTTGAGGTCGTGCCGCTGCTTGAGCCGACGGCACTTGGCCCGGATCTCCATGAGCGACATGTTCGGCGAGTCGTCGATGAACAGCGGCGCCTCGGCGACCTTGCCCATCGTCGAGGCGAGCTTCTGCCAGTCCTGCTCGTCCATCTTCCCGGAGCGCATCCGCGTGAGCGGCACCTTCGCCTCGGCGGCGAGCAGACGCATCGTGATCTCGTTGCGGCTCATCTCCAGGGAGAAGATGACGGCCGCCATCTGGTGGTGCACCGCGGCGTGCGTCGCAACATTGATTCCTAAGACGGATTTTCCAATGGCCGGGCGCGCCGCGACGACGATCATCTGGCCGGGGTGCAGGCCGTTGGTGAGCCGGTCGAAGTCGGAGTACCCGGTAGGGACGCCGGTCATGCCCTCGCCGCGCCCCTGGGCGGCCTCGATCTCGTCGAACGTGGGCCCGAGGATCTCGGCGAGGGGGAGGTAGTCCTCCGTCGTGCGCCGCTCCGTCACGGCGTAGACCTCGGCCTGGGCGTTGTTGACGATCTCGTCGACGTCGCCGCCGTCGGTCGCGTAGCCGAGCTGCACGATGCGCGTGCCCGCCTCGACGAGGCGGCGCAGGACCGCACGCTCGCGGACGATGCGCGCGTAGTACCCGGCGTTGGCGGCGGTCGGCACGCCGGCCATCAGGTCGTGGATGTAGGGCGCGCCGCCGATGCGCTGGAGCTCGCCGCGCTTGGTCAGCTCCGCGACGACGGTGATGGCGTCGGCGGGCTCGCCGCGACCGTAGAGGTCGATGATCGACTCGTAGACGATCTCGTGCGCCGGACGGTAGAAGTCGGAGCCGCGGATCTGCTCGATGACGTCTGCGATGGCGTCCTTCGACAGCAGCATGCCGCCGAGCACGCTCATCTCGGCGGCGACGTCCTGGGGCGGCGTCCGGTCGAACCCCGACGGCCCCGGTCCCCCGTAGCTCTCCTCGAGCTCCTCGATCGACATGCGCCCCTCGCTCCCCCGGGACTGGAACGGCCCTTGCGGGACCGCACGACCGGGACCACTCTTCGTCGTACACGTGTTCTACCGCGGGCCACCCACACGACTGTCCCGGTGGCCGCGCCCCCCGCCTCCGACAGGCACGACCCCGCGACACTAGATCGCCACCGGACGCCCTGCAAACGGCCCTGTGCACGCCCGGTGGACAGGGACCCCCGTTCCTGTGGACACAGTCCCCCACACTGTGCACACCCGGTGGAAAACGGTGTGGACAACCTCACGATCTTCCTGTGTACATCGCCGTGAGCGGCCTCTGACCAGCCTCATCACTACCCTCAGGGGTGTGGAAGAAAGAAAGTCGGGCGACACGCCGACGACACGCCGGACACCGTCCGGCCACCCCGACGACATCGGGCCGCCGTCCGGCCCCGGTACGTCGTCCACAGGTCGCCGCGCACGGTCCCGGCTCGACCGCGAGATCCTGGCCCTCGCCGTCCCCGCGCTCGGCGCGCTCGTGGCCGAGCCGCTGTTCGTGCTCGTCGACAGCGCCGTCGTCGGCCACCTCGGCACCGCGCAGCTCGCAGGCCTCTCCCTCGCGTCGACCCTCCTCGTGACCCTCGTCGGCCTGTGCGTCTTCCTCGCCTACGCGACCACGGCCGCCGTCGCGCGCCGCATCGGCGCCGGCCACACGCGGGAGGCGCTCCAGTCCGGGATCGACGGCCTCTGGCTCGCCGTCGGGCTGGGTGCGCTCCTCGCGGCCGTCCTGTGGACGACGGCACCGTGGGCCGTCGGCGCGATGGGCGGCACGGGTGAGGTCGCCGAGCACGCCGTGGTGTACCTCCGCTGGTCCGCGCTCGGACTCCCCGGGATGCTCCTCGTCCTCGCGTCCACCGGCGTGCTGCGCGGCATGCAGGACACCCGGACGCCCCTGTGGGTCGCCGCGGGCGGCGCGACCTTCAACGCGGTCCTCAACGTCGTCCTCGTCTACGGGGCAGGGCTCGGGATCGCCGGGTCCGGCATCGGGACGGCCGTCGCCCAACTCACCATGGGCGCGGTACTCGTCGTGGTCGTGGTGCGCGGCGCCCGGCGGCACGGCGCGTCGCTGCGGCCCGCCGCGGGCGGGATCTGGGCCAACGCGCGCGCCGGCGCTCCGCTCTTCGTCCGCACGCTCTCGCTCCGCCTCGCGATCCTCCTCACCGTGTTCGTCGCGACCGGGCTCGGGGAGGTCACGCTCGCGGGCTACCAGGTCGTGAACTCCGTCTGGGGTCTCGCGGCCTTCGCTCTCGACGCGCTCGCCATCGCGGCGCAGGCGCTCGTCGGGCACGGGCTCGGGGCCGACGACGTCCCCCGCGTCCGCGCCGTCCTGCGCCGCACCCTCCAGTGGGGAGTGGCCGCCGGGGCCGGGCTGGGCGTCGTCATGGCCGCGGGCGGCTGGTGGTTCGCGCTCCTCTTCACGTCCGACCCCGAGGTGCGCACCGCCGTCGCCGTCGGCATGGCGGTGTGCGGCGTCCTCCTGCCGATGGCGGGTTGGGTGTTCGTGCTCGACGGCGTCCTCATCGGCGCCGGGGACGGCCGCTTCCTCGCCTGGGCGGGCATGCTCACGCTCGTGGTCTACGCGCCGTTCGCGCTCGCCGTCCGGCACTGGGCGCCCGACGGCGCGGCGGGCCTCGCGTGGCTCTGGCTCGCCTTCGCGGGGGTCTTCATGGCGGCACGCGCCGTCACCACCGGGCTCCGTGCGCGCGGGAGCGCCTGGATGGTCACCGGCACCGCCTGAGGGCTCGACGCGCGCAGCCGGCGACTGGGCCGGACGCGACGAAGGCCCGGCCCCTCGGAGGAGGGGCCGGGCCTTCGTGGACTGCTCAGCAGCAGATCAGGCAGCGACGACCTTCACCGCGAGGGTCGCGGAGACCTCCGGGTGGAGGCGGACGGAGACCGTGTAGTCCCCCGTCGCCTTGATCGGCTGACCGATCTCGATCTTGCGCTTGTCGACCGACGCACCGGCGGCCGTCACGGCGGACGCGATGTCCGCCGTCGTGACGGCGCCGAAGAGGCGACCGGCAGCGCCGGCCTTCGCCTCGACGACGACCGGCTTCGCCTGCAGCGAGTCGCGGATCGCCTTCGCGTCGTCGAGCGACGCGATCTCGCGGGCCTTGCGCGCCTTGCGGATCGCAGTCACCTGCGACTCGGCGCCCTTGGACCACGGCGTGGCGAGCTTGCGCGGGACGAGGAAGTTACGGGCGTACCCGTCCTTCACCTCGACGACGTCGCCGGGCTCACCGAGACCGGTGACCTCGTGGGTCAGGATCAGCTTGGCCATGAGTTCTCTCCCTTCCCGCTCAGCGAGCCGTCGACGTGTACGGCAGCAGCGCCATCTCGCGCGCGTTCTTCACCGCACGGGCGATCTGGCGCTGCTCCTGGACGGAGACGCCGGTCACGCGACGCGCGCGGATCTTGCCGCGGTCGGAGATGAACTTGCGCAGCAGCGCGGTGTCCTTGTAGTCGACCGACTCGATCTTGGCCGACTTCAGCGGGTTGGACTTCTTCTTGGGCTTGCGCACCACAGGCTTCGCCATGGTGTTGCTCCTCTACAAGGTGCGATCCCCGCGTGCGGACTGCGCCGACGAGCGGCGCGGCACCCGCGGGGACGGGTGTGTGTTCTGGGAGTGGCGGACGATCAGAACGGGGGCTCGTCGGAGAACGAGCCACCGGACGACGCGGGACCAGCCGTGGCCCACGGGTCGTCGCTCTGCTGCTGACCGCCGCCGGAGCTGAATCCGCCGCCGGAGTTGGCGCCACCTCCGTAGCCGCCACCGCCGCCGAAGCCGCCGCCACCGCCACCCGAGCGCTGAGCGCGGGTGACCTTGGCAGAGGCGTAGCGCAGGGAGGGACCGATCTCGTCCACCTGCAGCTCGACGACGGTGCGCTTCTCCCCCTCGCGGGTCTCGTACGAGCGCTGGACGAGGCGGCCCTGCACGATGACGCGCATGCCCTTCGTCAGCGACTCCGCGACGTTCTCCGCGGCCTCGCGCCAGATCGAGCAGCGCATGAACAGGGTGTCCCCGTCCTTCCACTCGTTCGACTGGCGGTCGAAGGTCCGCGGCGTGGACGCCACCGTGAAGTTGGCCACCGCCGCACCCGAGGGGGTGAAACGCAGCTCCGGGTCTCCCGTGAGGTTCCCGATCACCGTGATGACGGTGTCACCTGCCATGGCCAGCTCCTTCGTGTGTCGTCTGTGTCGTCGACGGCGCCGTGCGCCTCGCTCGTAACGTTCTCGCGTCGCTCATCCCACCACGCGGCGCCCACACGCGCTACGGCGTGCAGCGTCCGGTGCAGGACGGTCGGACGGGGGAAGCGGGGAGGATCAGCGAGCGTCCGTGCGCAGGATCTTGGTCCGCAGGACGGCCTCGTTGAGGCCGAGCTGACGGTCCAGCTCCTTGGCGGTGTCGGAGGTCGACGTGAAGTCGACGACCGCGTAGATGCCCTCGGACTTCTTGTTGATGTCGTACGCCAGGCGGCGACGACCCCAGATGTCCACCTTGTCGACGGAGCCGCCGTCGGTCTTGATGACCGACAGGTACTTGTCGAGCGACGGGGCGACGGTGCGCTCCTCGATCTCGGGGTCGAGGATGATCATCAGTTCGTACTGACGCATGCGGATAACCCACCTCCTCTGGTCTTCGCGGTCACGGTCTCTCCGTGACAGGAGGGTTCATGCTTCATGCTGCTACCGTCCGACGGGCGGACGGCAGCTCCCCAGGGTACCCGCTCGGCGCGGGCGCCCGGAAATCTGCGGCCGACGGGCAGGTCAGCCCCGGCCCGGGATGATGCCGCCGACGTTGCCGTTGCCCCCGCCGGGGTTGCCTCCACCACCCGGGTTCCCGGTCTCGGTGGGCGACGGGTCCGGATCCTCCGGATCCGGCGTCTCCGGCGGCGGTTGCTGGCCCGGGTCGGTCCCCTTGGAGACCACGAGCGCGATGGTCGACCCCGGCGGCACCTGGTCCATCGAGGACTGGCTGATGACGTAGCCCCGCGGCTGCTGGTCGGAGAACTCCTCGGTGATCCGCACCTTGAGGCCGGCGGCCTCGATCTGGGCGCGCGCGGCGCGGGCCTCCATGCCGACGACGGACGGCACGGCCACGTTCTCCGGCTGCTGCGGCTCCTCCGTCTCCTCCGGCGTCGGCTCCTCGGTCGGGGTCTCCGTCGGGGTCTCGGTGGGCGTCTCCGTCGGCTTCGGCTTGGGCGGGGTGTAGTCCGGGAACTCGCCAGCCGGCAGGTTCGCCGCGGCGGTCTGCATGTACGACGTCCAGGCCTCGACCGGCCACGACCCACCGGTGATCTCGCTGTCGACCCACTTGCCGAACGGCGTGATCTGCTCCTGCTCGCCGTTGGGGCCGGACTGGTAGAGACCCACGACCGTCGCGAGACCGGGGGTGAAGCCGGCGAACCACGCGGACTTGTTGTCCGTCGACGTACCCGTCTTGCCCGCCGCGGGACGACCGATCGCCTGCGCGGGCTTGCCCGACCCCGTCTCGACGACCTGGGAGAGCGCGTACGTCGCCGCTGCCATCACCTCGGGGTCGAACTCCTGCGTCCGCTTGTCGGCCCCCGGCGCCTCGTAGACGAGGTTGCCGCGGGAGTCGGTCACGGAGGCCACGATGTGCGGCGTCGCCTTCATGCCCTGAGCCGCGATGGTCGCGTACGCGTTGGTCAGCTCGAGCGGCGTCACCGTCGCGTCACCGAGCACGTTCGCCAGGTTCACCCCGACGTCGGCCTTGATGCCCAGGCGAGCCGCGACGTCCGCGGTCTTCTCCGGCCCGACCTCGAGGTTGAGCTCCGCGTACGCGGTGTTCACCGACTGCGCGGTCGCCTCGGTGAGGTCGACGTTCCCCCAGTCGTGGTCGCCGAAGTTGCGGACCTTCCAGTCCTCGCCATTGTTGGCGCCGGGGAAGGTCTTGGGCGAGTTGCCGTCGAAGCGCTCGTCGAGCGTGTGCCCGTTCTCCAGGCCCGCGATGAGCGTGAACGGCTTGAACGTCGAGCCGCCCTGCGCCGCACCGGGGGTCGCGCTGTTGTACTGGTTCTCGAGGAAGTTCTTGCCGCCGTAGAGGGCGCGGATCGACCCGTCGTTCGGGTCGACGGAGACGATCGCGGTCCGGAGGTTCGGGGAGACCGGGTTCTCGTCGCGGCCCTCCTGGGGGAGCGAGTCCGCCGTCGCGACGGCGGCCTGCTGCATGGCCGGGTCGATCGTCGTCGTGACCTTGTAGCCCTTGCTCGTGAGGGCGTCCTCGCTGATGCCGATCCCCTCGCCGGCGAGCTCCTTCTCCACCATGGCGAGGAGGTAGCCGGTGGGACCCTCGTACTTCTGGGACTTCACGTACTCCTGCGCCTCGGGGAAGCCCGCGTCCACCGCCGCCTGGTGCTCCTCGGCGGTGATGTGGCCGTCCTCCTCCATGTTCCGCAGCGTCCGCTTCCACCGCTCCTCGGCCTGGGCGTGGTTGACGGCCGGGTCCCAGTTGGTGGGGCTGGGGATGATGCCGGCGATCATCGCGGCCTGCGACACCGTGAGGTCGGCGGCGTTCACGCCGTAGTACTTCTTGGCGGCCGCCTGGATGCCGTAGGCGCCACGACCGAAGTAGATGGTGTTGAGGTAGTTGCCGAGGATCTCGGGCTTGTCCTGCTTCTGGGTGATCTTGACGGCGAGGATCGCCTCGCGCGCCTTGCCCGCGTAGTCGGTCACGGTGTTCGTGTAGTACCGCTCGACGTACTGCTGCGTCAGCGTGGACGCGCCCTGACGGCCGCCACCCTTGATGTTGTTGTAGAAGGCGCGCGCGATGCCCTTGACGTCGACGCCGGAGTTCGTCCAGAACGTGCGGTCCTCGGACGCGACGACCGCGTTGCCGACGTACTCCGGCAGCGTCGCGTAGTCGACGATCTCGCGGTCCTCGACCGCGTACTTGCCCATCTCGGTGGTGCCGTCGCCCCAGTAGACGGTCGACGTCTGGGCGCCGACGCTGGGCAGCTTCGTCGGCACGTCGGTCGTGTACCACGCGGCGACGGCGACGCCCGCGACGAGCGCGATGCCCGTCAGCATGGTCCCGACGACCACGCGCCACGACGGCAGCCAGCGGCGGACGCCCTTGACGTGCGAGCGTGGGTAGTTGAAGAACCGACGGCGCCCGCGCGGGGTCGTCCGTCCGTTCGTCCTCGTGGATCGCGCCACGGTCTACCTTCCTCTGGGGGGCATCGAGGAGCCGGCCCGCGTCGACCGCGGGCCCGCCCGTGGGCCGCCGTGCGGAGACCACCTGACCGACGGGACGGGCCCCGCCTCGGGGGCGGGCCGCCGTCGGGCACGAGGTCGGCGCACGCCGGACCACCCTGAACAATAGGGCGTCCCCCTGTCCCGACAAGGGTTCAGCGCACCGTGAGCGGGATCGTCCGCCATTGATTCGCCCGGGCGTCCCGCCGCCTCCGCGGGTTCTTCACATGCCCGGCGACGCGTGTCACAGTCCGGTCAGGATTGCACGACACATCGGGACGACCTAACCTGTCGATGTATCGAGTCGATACATCGGGGTCGACCACGATCCCAGCGGGTCCCTCCGGGGCACGCCGAGGAGCGTCAGGAGGTGGGATCGTGCGGAGCAAGACGCCTGTGCTCGAGACCGCGATCCTGGGGCTCCTCAAGGAGGCGCCGCTGCACGGGTACGAGCTGCGCAAGCGGCTCAACATCATGCTCGGCTCCTTCCGCGTGCTGTCCTACGGCTCGCTGTACCCCGCCCTCAAGTCGTTGGTGGCCCGCGGGCTCATCACCGGCACGGAGCAGTCGGCCGCGCAGTCGACCCTCGCGCCCGCCCTCTCGGGCAAGCGCGCGCGGATCGTCTACGAGCTGACAGCCGAGGGCAAGGAGCACCTCCAGACCGTCCTGGCCTCCTCCGGGCCGGCGGCGTGGGAGGACGAGAGCTTCGACGTCCGGTTCGCGTTCTTCGCGCAGACCGACGCCGAGACCCGCATCCGCATCCTCGAGGGCCGGCGCACCCGGCTCACCGAGAGGCTGGAGGCGGTCAGGGAGTCCGCGGCTCGCACGCGCGAGCGGCTCGACGAGTACACGCTCGAGCTGCAACGCCACGGACTCGAGCAGGTCGAGCGCGAGGTGCGCTGGCTCGACGGTCTCATCACCACCGAGCGCGACAGGAGCTCCGGGCACGCCCGGGGCGCCGCCCGCGCGCGGTCCAGCAGCACCCCGCATCCTGCGGAACCATCCGAGCAGGAGCCCGACGGCGCGAGGCGTCCCGAGGACCCTGGAACAACGAACACCAAGGAGCGAGGATGACCTCCATCCGCGTCGCCATCGTCGGCGTAGGCAACTGCGCATCGTCCCTCGTCCAGGGCGTGCACTTCTACCGTGACGCCGACCCGAGCAGCACCGTCCCGGGCCTCATGCACGTCCAGTTCGGCGACTACCACGTGTCGAGCCTGGAGTTCGTGGCGGCGTTCGACGTCGACGCGAAGAAGGTCGGCTTCGACCTCTCCGAGGCCATCAACGCCTCCGAGAACAACACGATCAAGATCGCCGACGTGCCGCCGCTCGGCGTGACCGTCCAGCGCGGCCCGACCCTCGACGGCGTCGGCAAGTACTACGCGCAGACGATCGAGGAGTCGGACGCGGAGCCGGTCGACGTCGTCGCCGCGCTGCGCGAGGCGCAGGTCGACGTGCTCGTCTGCTACCTCCCCGTGGGCTCGGAGCAGGCCGCGAAGTTCTACGCGCAGGCCGCGATCGACGCCGGCGTGGCGTTCGTCAACGCGCTGCCCGTCTTCATCGCGTCCGACCCGGAGTGGGCCGCGAAGTTCGAGGAGGCCGGCGTCCCGATCGTCGGCGACGACATCAAGTCGCAGGTCGGCGCGACGATCACGCACCGCGTGCTCGCGAAGCTCTTCGAGGACCGCGGCGTCGTGCTGGACCGCACGTACCAGCTCAACGTCGGCGGCAACATGGACTTCAAGAACATGCTCGAGCGCGAGCGCCTGGAGTCCAAGAAGATCTCCAAGACGCAGGCCGTGACCTCGAACCTCGAGGGCCCGCTCGGCGGCAAGAAGGAGGACCGCAACGTCCACATCGGCCCGTCGGACTACGTCGCGTGGCTCGACGACCGCAAGTGGGCGTACGTGCGCCTCGAGGGCCGCGCGTTCGGTGAGGTCCCGCTGAACCTGGAGTACAAGCTCGAGGTGTGGGACTCCCCCAACTCCGCCGGCATCATCATCGACGCCGTCCGCGCCGCGAAGATCGCCAAGGACCGCGGCGTCGGCGGCCCGATCCTCTCGGCCTCGACGTACTTCATGAAGTCCCCGCCGGTCCAGATGGAGGACACGAAGGGCCGTGCGCAGCTCGAGGCCTTCATCGCCGGTGAGGTCGAGCGCTGACCTGGAGCGCAGTGGAGGGTGAGGGCCGAGGTACGAGGCGCTCGCCCGTCACGGAGCGCAAGGTCAGCGCGACCGGAGACGTCGAGCGCTGATCCGGAGTGCAGCGAAGGTCGAGAGCCCGGCACGCTTTTCGCCGGGCTCCCGGCCGTAGCGGAGCGCAGGACCAGCGCGACCGAAGAGTCGAGCGCTGACCTGGAGCCCTGAAAGCTGAGCGCTCCGCCGAGGTAGAGCCCTGGTCGTCCGGCAGGAGGACCAGGGCTCTACCTCGCTCGGCCGGGTTCGCCGTCGGCCGCGGGCACGCTCGAGGTGAGACGGCACCGGGAGGGCGGGGAGGCGCGCCGCGTCGTGGCGGGTCTGGCGGGAGCCGCGAGGGACGAGCGGCGGATGGTAGACGCGGCGCGCCTCCCCGCCCGACCACCCAGGGCGACCCGCGCCGTCGGCCCCCGACCCGCGCCGTCGGCCCCCGATCCGCCGCGCGACGCCCCACGGGGGACAACCGCATGTCCGACCGCACGACGACGAACGTAGGGTGACCGCGTGGGTGTGATCTCCGAGCTGCGGGCGCTGCTGCGTCTGGACGGCTTCCGCAAGCTGTTCGCCGTCCGGCTCGTGTCGCAGGCCGGG
The DNA here is from genome assembly GCF_049538415.1 of Cellulosimicrobium sp. AB352. Classification (NCBI taxonomy): domain Bacteria; kingdom Bacillati; phylum Actinomycetota; class Actinomycetes; order Micrococcales; family Promicromonosporaceae; genus Cellulosimicrobium; species Cellulosimicrobium sp. AB352. The sequence continues at coordinate 90,416 of NZ_JBMVFX010000007.1, forward strand.
GACGGCATGTTCCAGGTCGGCCTGGCGTCGCTCCTGTTCTTCTCCCCCGAGTCGCAGGGCACGGCGGCGGCCATCGCGGGCGCGTTCGCGGTGATGCTCGCGCCGTTCACGATCGTCGGCCCGTTCGCCGGGGTGTTCCTCGACCGCTGGCAGCGGCGTCAGGTCCTCGCGTGGGGCAACGCGGTGCGCGTCGTCATCACGCTCGGCATGGCGGTGCTCATGCTGACGGGCGGGGTGAGCGGCTGGATCTACGCGCTGGGCCTGGCCGCGCTGTCCGTGAACCGCTTCCTCCTCGCCGGGCTCTCGGCGGGCCTGCCGCGGGTCGTCGACGGCCCGCTGCTCCTCACGGCGAACTCCCTCACGCCGACGCTCGGCGCGGGTGCGGCGTTCGTCGGGGGCGGGATCGGCGTGGTGCTCGGGCTGGCGTTCGAGCCGGGCCGGGTCAAGGACTCGTCGGCGCTCGTGTGCGCGGCGCTCGTGTTCGGCGTCGCGTCGCTCCTGGCGCTGCGCCTCGGGCGCACGCAGCTCGGCCCGGAGCGCCCGGCGGAGTCCGCGATCCGCTCGGAGATCGCGCGAGTCGCACGCGGTCTGGCCGACGGCGCCCGGTACCTCGTCGCGCGACGAACGCCGGGGCAGGCGCTGCTCGCGATGGCGACGCACCGCTTCCTCTACGGCGTGGTGTTCATCGCGTCGATCCTCATCGCGCGCAACCTCCTGAGCCCCGGCGACCAGGACGCGGGCTTCGTGACATTCGGGCTCGTCGTGGGGCTCACGGGCGTGGGAGGTGCCGCTGCGGCGGTCATCACCCCGTTCCTGTCGCGCCGCACCGGCCCGCAGGTGTGGATCGCGATCATGCTGCTGCTCGCGGCCGCGAGCCAGCTGCTGCTCGTCACGACGCCGTCGCGCGCGGTGGTGTTCACGGGCGCGACGCTGCTGGGCCTGGCCGCCCAGGGCACGAAGATCGCGGTGGACACGATCGTCCAGCGCGACACGGACGACGAGTTCCGCGGTCGCGCGTTCGCGTTCTACGACGTGCTCTACAACGCGGCGTTCGTGGGCGCGGCGGCCCTCGCGGCCTTCACCCTCCCGGACACGGGCTGGTCGCGCGGCGTGTTCGCCGTGCTGGCGGTGGCGTACTGCGTCGCCGCCCTGGTCCTGTGGACGCGGGGCGCGCGCACGCCGTCCGAGCCGGGCGACGCCCTCGTGCCCGACGCCGGGGCCTCCCCCCGCACGTCGCCCGCCTGACGCGGCCCTCCGCTCGACCGCCTGCGCGACGCGCGCGGGCCGCCTTCTGCCCTCGGCGTACCGATGAGTCCGGGGCGGAAAAGAGGTCGTCACCGTCGGCGGGAATAACGCAGGATGGTGAATGGTCGTACAGGGTACGGATCTCGCGGCGAGCGCCGCGCGGGCCGTCCCGGGTCGCGTCACCCTGCTCGTGACCCCGCCGACCGAACCGACACCGTCGTCGCGTGCCCCCGCACGCGACCGTCGCGCTGCCCTGCAGCGCACCCTGCCCCCCGACCGGGTCCGACCCTGCGCCCGGGCCGCCACCGACGCGAGCGGAGACACACCGTGACAGCCTCCCCCACCCACGACACCTCGGCCGCCGTCGACCGCCTCCCCCGGGCGGACTTCCTCGTCATCGCGCTGCTGCTCGGCTCGGCGTTCGTCGTGATCCTCAACGAGACGACGATGAGCGTGGCGCTCGCGCCGCTCATGGCGGACCTCGGGATCACCGCGAGCACCGGCCAGTGGCTCACGACGGCGTTCATGCTGACCATGGCCGTCGTCATCCCGGCGACCGGGTTCCTGCTCCAGCGGCTCGGGACGCGCGGTGCCTACCTGCTCGCGATGTCGCTGTTCAGCGCGGGCACGCTGCTCGCCGCGCTCTCCCCCGGCTTCGCGTGGCTGCTCGTCGGGCGCGTCGTCCAGGCGTCGGGCACGGCCATCATGATGCCGCTGCTCATGACGACGATCATGACGCTCGTGCCGCCGGCCATCCGCGGCAAGGTCATGGGCAACATCTCGATCGTCATGGCCGCCGCGCCCGCGCTCGGTCCGTCGCTCTCGGGTCTCATCCTCAACTCCCTGAGCTGGCGGTGGGTCTTCGGCATCGTGCTGCCCATCGGCCTCGTCGCGCTCCTCCTCGGCTTCCTGTACATCCGGGACGTCGCAGACCGTACGCACTCGCGCCTCGACCCGTTCTCCCTCGTCCTCGCGGCGTTCGCGTTCGGCGGGCTCGTCTACGGGCTCTCGAGCATCGGGGAGGCCGCGCGCCACACGCCCGTCGTCCCGCCGGCCGTGCCGCTCGCTCTCGGCGTCCTCGCGCTCGCCGCGTTCGCGTGGCGGCAGATCGTCCTCCAGCGCGAGGACCGCGCCCTGCTCGACCTGCGCGTGTTCACGCACCGCGGGTTCAGCGTGCCGCTCGGCATCATGGCCGTCGGCATGGTCGCGATGTTCGGCTCGCTCATCCTCCTGCCGCTGTTCCTCCAGGACGCGATGGGCCTCGAGCCGCTCGCGACCGGGCTCATCGTGCTCCCGGGCGGGCTCCTCATGGGTCTGCTCGGCCCGACCGTCGGCCGGCTCTACGACCGGGTGGGCCCGCGTCCACTCGTCATCCCGGGCGTGAGCGTCGTCGCGGTGGCCCTCGCGGCCTTCACGACGATCCACGCGAACTCGTCGCCGTGGTTCGTCCTGGCGCTGCACGTCACGCTGAGCCTGGGCCTCGCGTTCATGTTCACGCCGCTGTTCACGTCCGCGCTCTCGTCGCTCGAGCCGCACCAGTACTCGCACGGCTCCGCGTCGATCGGCACGGTGCAGCAGCTCGCGGGCGCCGCCGGGACCGCGATGTTCGTCGCGGTCATGACGTCGCGCTCGATCGCCTACGGCGAGGCGGGCGCGTCGCCCCGGGTGGCGCTGGCGGAGGGCGTCGGCGACGCGTTCGTCTGGGGCACGGCGGTCATGCTGGTCGCCGTCGGCCTGTCGTTCCTCCTGCGCCGCAGCGCGCCGCCGGCGCACGGCCACGGCCCGGCGCAGCCCGGCACGCAGGACGCCCCGGTCGAGGACGCCCGCACCGGGGACTCCCGCGCCACGGACGCCCGTACCGCGGACGTGAAGGTCGAGGCCGCCCTGGCCACCGACGACGTCTGAGGCGACCGGCACGACGTCGCACCCGCGAGCACGGCGAGGGGTGCCGCTCTCATCAGCCCGAGAGCGGCACCCCTTCGGTGTCTTCGCTCCTTCTCACCGCCGAGGGCTCACCCGCGCGCCCGGAGGTACGCCATGCTCAGGACGCCGACGACTCCGGCTGCTCGGCCCACCACCGCAGGAGGTCCGCGCGCGCCGTCTCCTCGTCGACGGGGCCCCGGTCGAGGCGCAGCTCCAGCAGGTGCTTGTACGCCTTCCCCACCACGGGCCCGGGGCGGATCCCGAGGATCTCCATGATCTGCTGCCCGTCGAGGTCGGGGCGGACGGCGTCGAGCTCCTCCTTCGCCTGGAGGTCGGCGATGCGGCGCTCCAGGTCGTCGTACGACTCGCGCAGCCGCTGGGCCTTGCGCCGGTTGCGGGTCGTGCAGTCGGCGCGCGTGAGGCGGTGCAGGCGCTCGAGCAGCGGGCCGGCGTCGGTCACGTAGCGGCGCACGGCCGAGTCGGTCCACGCGCCGTCGCCGTAGCCGTGGAACCGCAGGTGCAGCTCGACGAGGCGGGCGACGTCCTTGACCACCTGCTTGTCGTACCGCAGCGCCTTGAGGCGCTTGGCGACCATCTTGGCGCCGACGACCTCGTGGTGGTGGAAGCTCACGCCGCCCCCGGCCTCGAACCGGCGCGTGGGCGGCTTGCCGACGTCGTGCAGGAGCGCCGCGAGGCGGAGCACGAGGTCGGGCGAGGGGACGGCGCCGTCGGGCCCGGTCTCCTGCGCGATGGCCTGGTCGAGGACCGTGAGCGAGTGCTCGTACACGTCCTTGTGCCGGTGGTGCTCGTCGATCTCGAGCTTGAGCGCGGGCAGCTCGGGCAGCACGTGGTCGGCGAGGCCCGTGTCCACGAGGACCTCGAGCCCGCGCCGCGGCGCGGCGCCGCACAGCAGCTTCGACAGCTCGTCGCGCACGCGCTCGGCCGAGACGATCTCGATGCGCTCGGTCATGAGGACCAGCGCGGCGAGCGTCCCGCCGTCGACGTCGAACTCGAGCTGCGCGGCGAACCGCGCCGCGCGCATCATGCGCAGCGGGTCGTCGTCGAACGACTGCTCGGGGGCGATCGGGGTGCGCAGGACGCGGCGGGCGAGGTCGCCCAGGCCGTCGAACGGGTCGACGAACGTCATGTCCGGCACCCGCACGGCCATCGCGTTGACGGTGAAGTCGCGGCGCGACAGGTCGCCCTCGAGCGTGTCGCCGAACGCGACGACGGGCTTGCGTGACGTCGGGTCGTACTCGTCCGTCCGGTACGTCGTCACCTCGACGACGAGGTCGTCACCGGGGCCGCTGCTCCCGAAGCGCTTCGCGCCGATCGTGCCGAACTCCTTGCCGATGTCCCAGTGCGCGTCGCCCCACCGCGCGAGGATCGCCTCGGTCTCGTCGGGCGACGCGGAGGTGGCGAAGTCGAGGTCGTTGCTCGCCCGCCCGAGGAACGCGTCGCGGACCGGTCCCCCGACGAGCGCGAGCTCGTGGCCCGCGGCCCGGAACGCCTCGCCGAGCTCGATCGCCGCGGGCGCCATCTCGGTGAGCACCGCGAGGGCGCGGCGCTGCAGCTCGAGCGCGTGCGGCGTCGCGGGCGGTGTCGGCTGGGGCGACGGCGAGGGGGACGAAGGCTGGGGCACGACACCCAAGCCTGCCAGATGCGGCGCCCGCGCCGGGGAGCCGGTCCCGGGGAGGTGGGTGCCCACTCGGTAAAGTTGAACCCATGTCCACCCCCGCGCACGCCGACGACCCCCGGAGGGATCCGGCGGGCGGGCGTGGCGACGGCCGCGGGCAGCCCGCCCCCGTCCCGGCCCCGCCGGGCGGCCACGCCCTCCGCATCGACCCGCGCTCGCGACCGGGCCCCGCGCCGGCGCCGCTCCCGGTCGTCGACGAGGTCTCCGCGGGCGGCCTCGTCATCACCGTCGCCGGTGGCTACCCGTGCGCGGCGATCATCGCGCGGCGCAACCGCGGGGGCCGCCTGGAGTGGTGCCTGCCGAAGGGCCACCTCGAGGGCGACGAGACGCCGGAGCAGGCGGCCGTCCGCGAGATCGCGGAGGAGACGGGCATCCGCGGCGCGGTGCAGGAGCCCCTCGGCGTCATCGACTACTGGTTCACGGGCGACGACCGGCGCGTGCACAAGGTCGTCCACCACTTCCTGCTCCGCGCGACGGGCGGGCACCTCACGGTCGAGGGCGACCCGGACGGCGAGGCCGAGGACGTCGCCTGGATCCCGGTCGTGGACCTTCCGGCCCGGCTGGCGTACCCGAACGAGCGGCGCATCGCCGTCGTCGCGCAGGGCGTCCTCGAGGGCCGTCGCACGCGGTTCCACGGGGTGGTCGAGAGTAGTGTGACCCGGACGATCGTCCGCCCGCACGGCCACCCGCACGACGGCCGCGGCGGCCCGGCACCGCCCGCCCCACGGAGCTCGACCGACCACTCATGACGCCCTCCTCCCGCAGCGGTGCGCGCCCCCCCGGCGCCGCGCCGGCCTCGCTCCGCGGTCCGACCGCACGGCTGCTCGTCACCCTGCTCCTGGTGCTGGTCGTCGCGGCCGGCGTCCTGCTCGGCGGCACGACGGCGGCCCCGCCCGCCGCGGCCGACACGGTCCCGGAGGGCGAGGACGCGGTGACGCTCGAGCTCACGTCGCTCGCACCGACCGTCCTCGCGCAGGACAGCACCCTCACCGTCACCGCGCGCGTCACGAACGGGACGGAGCAGACGCTCGGCTCCCCCGCGGTGACCCTCGGCGTCGACCGCCGCGCGCTGCGCACGCGGTCCGCGCTCGAGAGCTGGACGACGACCGGTCTCGACGGGCGTGTCGGCGCCACCGTCGCCACCGAGGACGTCGGGCGGCCGCTAGCCCCCGGGGAGAGCGCCGACGTGACGCTCTCCGCGTCGGCCGCCGAGCTCGGCCTCGGCACGGGCAACGACCCGGGCCCGCGCGGCCTGGCGGTCGCCGTGTCCGACGGCGGTACGCGCCTCGCCGTGCAGCGCACGTTCGCGCTCCGGGCCCCGGCGGACGACGTGTCTCCCGTGCGGCTCAGCGTGGTCGCGGCGGTGACGGGCCCCCCGGTCGACCCCGACCCGGTCGCGTACGACGACGCGCTCTCGGCCGCGGTCGCGAGCGAGGGACGGCTCGGTCGCCTGCTCGCCGCGTCGGGCGGGACGTCCGACGTGGGCTGGGTCGCCGACCCGGCGCTGCTCGCGGCCGCAGCCGTCGCCGCCGACCCGGCGGTGAACGCCTGGGCGGACGCCGTGAGCGGGGCGACCGCCGGGCGCTCCACGTTCGCGCTGCGCGCCTACGACCCGGACGTCGCGGCGTTCGCGCACGCGGGCCTCGCGCTGCCCGAGGGGACGCCGCTGCCGTCGTCGGGCACCTCGTCCGACCCGGTGTCGGGCACGGCGGCCGACGGCACGACCGACGGCACGACCGACGGCGACGGCACCGACGACGCCGCGGACACGGGGACCCCCGCTCCCCCGGACCCGACGAACGGGTGGCGCACCGACCTCGCCTGGCCGGCCGAGGCCGTCCCCGACCTCGCGACCACGACGCTCGCCGTCGCGTCGGGGGCGACCGCGACGGTCGTCGGCCCGGGCGGCCTCGCGCCGGACGAGTCGCTCACGTACACGCCCTCGGGCGTCGCGACGGTGACGACGTCCGCGGGACCGGTCACGGCGCTCGTCGCCGACCCGGTGCTCACCGCGCTGCTCTCCGCCGGCGACGGCTCCGGCGTCTCCGCCACGCAGCGCCTGCTCGCCGAGACGGCCGTGATCGCGCGCGAGCGCCCCGCCGACCAGCGGCACGTCCTCGCGGCCCTGCCCCGGTCGTGGGAGCCCGAGCCCGGCCTGTTCACGGCGCGGCTCGACGCGCTGCGCGACTCCGGCTGGGTCGACCTCGCTCCCGTGGACCAGCTCCTCGCGGTCGAGCCGCCCGCCGTCGACCGCGCGTCGCTGCCCGAGGACGCCCCCGCCGACGGCGAGATCGGTGCCGCCGAGCTCCGGTCCCTCGACCGGTCGCGCGCGGAGCTCGCCGCGTTCGCGACGGTCGCGGCGGACCCGACGGCGCTCACGCGCCCGCTCGAGCCGGCGTTCGTCACGCCGACGGCCGTCGCCTACCGCGCGGCACCGCCGTCGCGCACGCTCGCCGTCCAGCAGGCCGAGCAGCGGTCCGCCGCGGTGCGGGGCGGGCTCTCGGTGGAGACGCGCTCGTCGTTCTTCTTCGTCGCCGAGCAGGAGGACCTGCCGGTCCGGGTGCGCAGCACCCTCACGCAGGACGCGACGGTCCAGGTCGTCCTCCGGCCCGACGACCCCCGGCTGCGGGCCCCGGAGCGCACGACGGTGACGATCCCGGCGGCGACGCGCGACGCGGACGGCGACCTCGTCCCGACCGAGGCGAGCGTCGGGGTGCCGGTCGAGGGCTTCGGGAGCGGCAACGTCACGGTCGAGGTCGAGCTCGTCAGCGCCGCGCAGCCCCAGGTCCGGGTCGCGGAGCCGCAGCAGTTCGTGGTCCGGGTGCGGGCCGACTGGGAGTCCGTCGGCACGGTCGTCGTCGCCGTCCTGCTCGTCATCGCGCTGTTCGCCGGGATCTGGCGCACCGTGCGTCGTGGCCGCTCGCCCCGTCGTCTGGCCGGCGCCACGCTCGACCAGCCGTCACCGCAGGACGCGCCGGCCGCGACGCCGGGCGGGCCCGACGGACCGCCCCGGCGTGACGAGGAGCGCGTCGAGTGAGCCCCGGACAGCCGCGGCACGTCCGTCCCGCGGGTGCCGGGCGAGGTTCTCGCCCGGGGACGACGCGCGACGCCGTCCCCAGGATCGAAGGCGCGCTCCCGGGCGACCCCGCGGCGTCGGGCACCCCCGACGAGACCGCGGAGGCGGGCGCCACCGAGGCCCCGGCGCCCCGCACGGGGAGTCTCGGCCGGTCGTCGGCGCTCATGGCGTCCGGCACCTTCGTCTCGCGCGGCCTGGGCCTCGTGCGCAACGTGCTGCTGGTCGCCGCGATCGGCACGACGGGCCTCGTGGCGGACGCGTTCGACGTCGCGAACAAGATCCCCAACGTCCTCTTCGCGATCCTCGCGGGCGGTGTGCTCAACGCCGTCCTCGTCCCGCAGATCGTGCGCGCCTACCGCGCGCGCAACACGCAGGAGCGGCTCGACAAGCTGCTCACGCTCTCGGGCGTGATCCTGCTGGCGCTTTCCGCGCTGCTCACGGCCGGTTCGAGCATCCTCGTCGCGCTGTACACGGGGCCGGGCTGGACGGCGCCGCAGACGTCGCTCGCCGTCGCGTTCGCGTTCTGGTGCACGCCCCAGCTCTTCTTCTACGGCCTGTACACGCTGCTCGGGCAGGTCCTCAACGCGCGGGGGCAGTTCGGCCCGTTCATGTGGGCGCCCGTGCTCAACAACGTCGTGTCGATCGCCGGGTTCGCGGCGTTCATCGCGCTGTACGGCCCCGCGGCGACCGGGAACGTCGACGACCTCACGCAGTGGGACGGGACCAAGATCGCGCTCCTCGCAGGCACCGCGACGCTCGGCGTCGCCGCCCAGGCGCTCATCCTCGTCGTGCCGCTGTGGCGCGCGGGCTTCCGCTGGCACCTGCGGTTCGGCCTCCACGGCATCGGCCTGCGGTCCGCGGGCCAGGTGGCACTGTGGACCTTCGCCGCCGTCCTCCTGGAGCAGGTCGGCGTCCTGTTCACGACGCGCTTCGCGAGCGAGGCGCCCCGTGCGGCGCTCGCGCAGACCTTCGGGGCCTACCGCGACGACCCCGGGACCCTGGGCGCCGTCACCGGGCTCGTGACGGGCGCCCCCGGCGCCTTCTCGGACGCGCTGGCCGTCGCGGGCAACGCGGCCTACACGCAGGCGCTGATGATCTACCTCCTGCCGCACTCCCTCGTGACCGTCTCCATCGCGACGGCGCTGTTCACGGGCATGAGCGCGGCCGCCCACGCGGGCGACCTCGCGCGCGTGCGGCACGACCTCTCGCGCGGCGTGCGCACCGTCGGCGTGTTCACGGTGTTCGCGACGGCGGTCCTCGTCGTCCTCGCCCTGCCCGTCACCAAGCTGCTCGTGCCCTCGGTGGACGCCGCCTCGGGCGAGGCCGTGTCCATGGTGCTGCGCGCGATGGCGCTGGGGCTCGTGCCGCTCGGCGGCATGGTCCTCATGAAGTGGGTCTACTACGCGTTCGAGGACGGGCGCACGGTCTTCTGGATCCAGGTGCCGGGCACGCTCGTGCTCGTCGGCGTGTCGTGGCTCGGCACGCAGGTCCTCCCTCCCCAGCTGTGGGTCGTGGGCATCGGCCTCGCGATGAGCCTGTCCAACCTCGTGGCGGTCGGGCTCCGCACCGTCGGCCTGCGCCGCACCCTCCACGGGCTCGACGGCGCGCGGATCCTCCGCCTGCACGTCAAGGCCGGGCTCGCCGCGCTCGTGAGCGCCGTCGCCGGGTGGGGCGTGCTGCGGGCCTTCGTCGTGCTCTCGGGCGACCCCGCCGACGGGATCTACGGGCTCTCGTGGTGGCAGTCGGTCGTCGTCGTGGCGGTCGGCGGCACCGTGATGGGCCTCGTCTACGCGGGCGGCCTCAAGCTCATGCGCGTGCGGGAGCTCGACCAGCTCGCGGGACCGCTCGTGGGCCGCGTCAGACGCCTCGTCCGCCGGTGACGCGACACGTCTGACGTGCGGGTATCCGGTGATACGGGGGCAATCCGGGCCCGCGTACCATGGGGTCTCGACCACGAGTCCCACACGGAGGAGGTCCGGTGAACGGCGTGGCCCCAGGAACGTTGCTCGTCGCGCGCTACCGGCTCGACGAGCAGCTCGCGTCCGACCTGTCGGACGTCACGGCATGGTCGGCCCACGACCAGATCCTCGACCGACCGGTGCGGCTCTCGGTCGTCACCGGCGCACACGTCGCCGAGGCGCTCGACTCCGCACGACGCGCGGCGCTCGTCGTCGACCCGCGCCTCACGCGGGTGCTCGACGTCGGGTCCGAGGACGGCGTGGCGTACGTCGTGACCGAGCGCTACACGGGCATCACGCTGAGCGAGGTCGTCGCCGGCGGGATCGTGGACCCGCAGCAGGCGCGCGCCATCGTCGGCGAGGCTGCCGCGGCGCTCGAGGTCGCCCGGCGCCGCGGTGTCCACCATCTCGCGCTGCGCCCGGACGCGGTGCGGGTCGACGGCAGCCGCGTGCTCGTCACGGGCCTCGGGCTCGACGCGGGCGTGGCCGGTCACGACCAGCACGACGCCGAGCAGACCTCGCGCGCGGACGCCGTCGGGCTCGTCGCGCTCCTCTACTACGCGATGACGGCCCGCTGGGCCGGGCCGTCCCTCGACGTCCCCTGGATCGCCGCGGACTCCATCCACCCGCTGCCCGCGCAGCGCGCGGGCGACAGCGTGCTCGCCCTCTCGGACGTCCGTCCCGACGTCCCCGCCGAGCTCGACGAGCTGTGCGCCGAGACCTTCGCCGGCACCCACGGCACCGCCGCGGAGTGGACCGCGACACCCCTGGGAGAGGGTCCGCGCTCCCCCGCCGACGTCGTGGGTGCGGTCGAGCCCTGGGGCGAGGTCTCCGTCGTCGCGGCGCTGCCCGCGTTCGTGCAGCCCGCCGCCGGTGTGAGCCGCCAGTCCGTGCGGACGGCGTTCGACGGCGCAGCGAGCGCGCCGCCCGGGACGCCGCCGCCCGCGCCGCCCGTCCGCCGTCCGACGACCGGACGCATCCACCGCGTCGGTGCGGTGCCGGGGTCGGCCGGTGCGGGCGCGGGAGCGGCGTACGCCGCGGGGGCGGCGACCGGGGCCACCGCCGCCGTGCCGCCGCCCACCGCCGAGGCGTACTCGGTCCCGCCGCCGCCCGTCGGCTACGACGCGGGCACCGTCCCCCTGCCGTACGACCCGGCGTCCCCGCCGCCCCCGCCCGCCGGTCCCGACGCCGCGCAGGCCTGGAGCGAGCCCGTCCCGTCGCGGCGCGGGCCGCGCCGGTTCAACGCGACCCCGATCGTCCTCGTGCTCGTGCTGGCCCTCGTCGTCGGCGGTGTCGTCTGGGCCGTCAACACGGCGTTCGACGGCTTCGGCCCCGCCGTGCAGACCAACGAGCCCACTGCGGGCGGGTCGGAGGCACCGGCCGAGGGCGGAGAGGGCGACGCCTCCGCAGGTGAAGAGGCACCGCCCGCGCCCGAGGTCCGCCCGATGATCGCGTCCGGCATCGCGCTCGACCCCGAGGGCGACGCCGCCGGCAGCAACGACGGCGAGCACCCTGAGCTGGCGTCGCTGGCCTACGACCAGCAGCCGGACACGACGTGGATCTCGCGGCGCTACAACGCGGCGGACTTCGCCGGGCTGCGCTCGGGGATCGGTTTCGCCGTCACCCTCGAGCAGAAGGCGCCCGTCTCGTCGATCGTCATCGACACCGCGACGAACGGCGGCAACGTCGAGATCCGCGCGACGAGCCCGGACACCCCCACCGAGGGCACGGTGCTCGCCTCCGGGCCGCTCTCCCCCGGTGCGACGTTCACCTTCGAGCAGCCGGTCGAGGCCGAGTCCATCGTCCTGTGGTTCACCGAGCTGCCGCAGAACCCGGCCGGCGAGTACCGCGCGGAGATCAACGAGATCCTCGTCTCCTGACGTCGTGGGGGGCCCGACGCCGGGTCCCCCACGGTCCGCGGCGTCGCCTGCCGCTGTGCTCGTGCCCGCGGTGCGGTGCTCGTCGCGGACACGTGCGTCCTCGCCGGCCGCCCGTCGCTCTGGCGCCACGAGGCCGTGGAGCGCCCGCACACGGCACCCTGTCGGCGGGCACGGCCGCGGGCTGGTGCCGGGACCATCGCCGCGGCGCGCCGGGTGCCGGTCGGTCCGCACCCACGGTGAGCCGAGCACCCGCCGACCCGCCAACCCCCGTACCGTGGAACAGAAGCCGCCCCGGCGGCGTTCACACTCTCGCGTGGTCGGCCGCCACGCACCGAGCATCCGAGGAGCAGCACGTGACCGAGCAGTCAGCCGTCCAGAACCTGATCATCGTCGGGTCCGGTCCCGCCGGGTACACCGCGGCGATCTACGCGGCGCGCGCGGGCCTGTCCCCGCTGGTGCTCGCGGGGTCGGTCACCGCCGGCGGTGCGCTGATGAACACGACCGAGGTCGAGAACTTCCCCGGGTTCCCCGACGGGATCATGGGCCCAGAGCTCATGGACCACATGCAGAAGCAGGCCGAGCGGTTCGGCGCGCGCATCGAGTGGGACGACGCCACGCTGCTCGACCTCGAGGGGCCGGTCAAGACCGTCGTGACGGGCAACGGTGACACCTACCGCGCCCGCGCCGTCATCCTCGCGACCGGGTCCGCCTACCGCGAGCTCGGCCTGGACGACGAGAAGCGCCTGTCCGGCCGCGGCGTGTCCTGGTGCGCGACGTGCGACGGCTTCTTCTTCCGCGACCAGCACATCGCGGTCGTCGGCGGGGGCGACTCGGCGATGGAGGAGGCCACGTTCCTCACCCGCTTCGCCGAGAAGGTGACGCTGGTGCACCGTCGTGACGAGCTGCGCGCGTCGAAGATCATGGCCGACCGCGCGCTCAACGACCCGAAGATCGAGTTCGCCTGGAACAGCGAGGTCGCCGGGATCGAGGGCGACAAGAAGGTCGAGGGCGTGACGCTGCGCGACACCGTGACCGGCGAGGAGCGCGAGCTCCCCGCGACGGGACTGTTCGTCGCGATCGGCCACGAGCCCCGCACCGAGCTCGTCAAGGGTCAGATCGACCTGGACGACGAGGGCTACATCCAGGTCGTCGGGCGCACCACCGCGACCAACCTCGAGGGCGTGTTCGCGTGCGGCGACGCCGTCGACCACACCTACCGCCAGGCCATCACCGCCGCCGGCTCGGGGTGCTCCGCCGCCCTCGACGCGCAGCGCTACCTCACCGAGCTCGCGGACGCGGCGGGCCTCGCGGACCTCGCCGGCACCCCGCAGACGCCGAACCCCGACGAGCTGCCCGAGGCGCTCGCCGAGCTCCAGGCCTGACCCCGCACCGTAGCCACCGACGTCCCCAGGAGGTTCACCATGTCGACCGTCCCCGTCACCGACGCCACCTTCCGCGCGGAGGTCCTCGAGTCCGACGTCCCCGTCCTCGTCGACTTCTGGGCGACCTGGTGCGGCCCGTGCCGCCAGGTCGCGCCGATCCTCGAGGAGCTCGCCGAGGAGTACGACGGCAAGATCAAGATCGCCAAGCTCGACACCGACGCGAACCCCGAGACGACCGCCGCCTACGGCATCGTGTCGATCCCGACGCTCAACGTCTACGTCGGCGGCGAGCTGCAGAAGTCGATCATCGGTGCGCGCCCCAAGCGCGCGCTCACGGAGGAGATCGACGCCGTCCTCGCCACGACCGTCTGAGCCGTCGCCTCCCGCGACCGCACGGTCCGCGAGCGACCTCGCACCACGCACGCCGGAGGGCGGGCCACCAGCACGGTGGTCCGCCCTCCGGCGTCTTCACGCGATCCCCCGATCCTCCGTGCCACACTGGGGATCGTGACTGGACCGACGACTCCCTCGCAGCAGCCCGCTCCCAGCGGCACCCGCCTCGACCCGTGGTTCGGTGCCTACGCAGAGCGAGCGCACGGGATGCGAGCGTCGGAGATCCGAGCGCTGTTCTCGGTCGCGAACCGGCCGGAGGTCGTGTCGCTCGCCGGCGGCATGCCGTACCTCGAAGGCCTCCCCCTCGACCAGATCGCCGACACCATGCAGCGCCTCGTCGCGACGCGCGGTGCCACGGCGCTCCAGTACGGCTCCGGTCAGGGCGACGAGACCCTGCGCGAGCGGATCCTCGACGTCGTACGGCTCGAGGGCATCGAGTGCCACCCCGACGACGTCGTCGTGACGACCGGCTCGCAGCAGGCGCTCGACCTCGTCACGCGGATCTTCGTCGACCCGGGCGACGTGGTCGTCGCGGAGGCGCCGAGCTACGTCGGGGCGCTGGGCGTGTTCCGGTCGTACCAGGCCGACGTCGTGCACGTGCCCCTCGACGAGCACGGGCTCGTCCCGGAGGCGCTGGAGGAGACGCTCGCGCGCCTCGCGGCCGACGGGCGTCGCGTCAAGCTGCTCTACACCGTCCCGAACTTCCACAACCCCGCCGGCGTGACCCTCACCGCCGAGCGCCGACCGCGCATCCTCGAGATCGCGCAGCGGTACGGCGTCCTCGTCATCGAGGACAACCCCTACGGGCTGCTCGGCTTCGACGGCCAGACGCTCCCCGCGCTGCGATCCCTCGACGAGGACGGCGTCCTCTACCTCGGCTCGTTCTCGAAGACTTTCGCCCCGGGCTACCGTGTCGGCTGGGTCGTCGCGCCGCACGCCGTCCGCGAGAAGCTCGTGCTCGCCAGCGAGTCCGCGATCCTGTGTCCGTCGAACGCGTCGCAGCTCGCCATCGCCGCCTACCTCGACACATGCGACTGGAAGGGCCAGATCAAGCAGTTCCGCGAGCTCTACCGCGAGCGTCGCGACGCCATGATCGGCGCCCTCGCCGAGCACCTCCCCTCGGCGCGCTGGACGGTGCCCGACGGCGGCTTCTACACCTGGGTCCAGCTCCCCGACGGGCTCGACGCGCGATCCATGCTCCCCCGCGCGGTCACCGCGCGCGTCGCCTACGTCCCCGGGACCGCGTTCTACGCCGACGGCACGGGCGCGAGCCACGTGCGCCTCTCCTACTGCTTCCCGACCCCGGAGCGGATCCGCGAGGGCGTCCGTCGCCTCGCGGGCGTCGTGAACGCCGAGCAGGAGCTCGTCGAGATCTTCGGCACCAACGCCGAGCTCGACCCCGACGTCACGGACGTCGAGAACCCCTCGCCGAACCTGGCCTGAAGCCCTCACCACACGACGCCGCGGCCGCCCCACCGGGCGGCCGCGGCACCGAACAGGAGTCCGTCACCAGTGGACACGACCACGGGCAGCCCCACGACGAGCGGCGTAGCCGACAGCACGACCTCGACGGACGCGCAGCGTCCTGACCAGCACCTTCACCTTCTCCGGCCCGACGACGACGTCCCCCCTGGCGGGCACGTCGCCATCCTCGCGGGCGGTCTCTCGCACGAGCGCGACGTCTCGCTCCGCTCGGGGCGCCGGGTCGCGGAGAGCCTCCGCGCGGCCGGTCTCGAGGTGACCGTGCACGACGTCGACGCCGACCTCCTCCCCTTCCTCGAGTCCGCACGACCCGACGTCGTCTGGCCGCTCCTCCACGGTGCCAGCGGAGAGGACGGTTCCATCCGCGACGTCCTCGAGCTCGTCGGCGTGCCCTACGTCGGCACCGGTCCGCGCGAGAGCCGTGCGGCCTGGAGCAAGCCCGTGGCGAAGAACGTCGTCCTCGGGGCCGGCTTGTGCACCCCGGAGTACGTCACCCTCCCCCAGAGCCTGTTCCGCGAGCTCGGCGCCCAGCCCGTGCTCGACGCGGTCGTCGCACGCCTCGGGCTGCCGCTCGTCGTGAAGCCGACGCACGGCGGGTCCGCGCTCGGCGTCACGCTCGTCGAGCGAGCCGACCAGCTTCCTCGCGCCATGGTCGACTGCTTCGCGTACGGCGAGGTCGCTCTCATCGAGCAGGCCGTCCGCGGTGTCGAGCTGGCCGTGAGCGTCGTCGACCTGGGCCGCGGTCCGGAGGCCCTGCCGCCGGTCGAGATCGTCACGACGGGCCCGTACGACTTCGACGCGCGCTACAACCCGGGCCGCACCGAGTACTTCGCACCGGCGCGACTCGACGACGACATCCTCGGCGTCGTCCGCGAGGTCGCCGTCCGGGCCCACTCCGCGCTCGGTCTCCGCGACCTCTCCCGGACGGACGTCATCCTCGATGCTGACGGGGTCGTGCAGTTCCTCGAGGTCAATGTCGCGCCAGGGATGACCGAGACGTCCCTCCTCCCCCAGGCGGCACGCGCTGCCGGACTCGATCTCGGGCACCTCTACCGCTCTCTCGTCAACGCGCACGTGCGGCACTGATTCCTTTCCGCCTGGCTGACCGGCGCCGCTGTTTCACGTGAAACGGCGGCGCCGTTCGTTTTCGGCCCGCTCCGCCGGCGCTGGTGAGCGAGAGCCACGGTGATGCCACGGACTGCCGCGGCGGAGTTCGCGGATGCGTTGGCCCGACGGGATAGCACCGACTGATGCGACCCCATCCCGACCCTGCCGCTGATGCTCGTTCCCGGGCCGACCCACGCTCCCGTCATGACCTCGTACGGTGGAACTTCGCGCCCTTCCGACAGAGGTCGGCTCAGGATCGCCGTCAGGCGCGTCGTTTCACGTGAAACACCCCTGATGGCGCCGGCCGACTTCGAGCGGGCTCACTCTCCGAGCGGTTGGCCCCGCGTCCCCCGCGCGTCCCCCGCGCGTCCCCCGCGCGTCCGCCCGGCCGGCGTTCCCGGACCCGCGCCCATGGACTGGGCGGCGCACGGCGTCGCGCTCGCGGAGCGAGAAGACGTCTTGTTCGCGTGGACGCACCTGTGCTGTCTCATTCTCCGAAGGCCGAGACCTCTCCCACCCACGGCGACACGCACGCTGCAGCAGAGCCACGGAGGCGAAGTTCTCGGCTGGGCGGGGGTTCGCGCGTACCGGTGCGTGATGCCGCTGACCGTCCACGACTGCAGCGGGGCCAGGATGGACGCGAGGGGAAGAGCGAGCCTCACGCGGCGGTCTCCCCGACCGTGGCACTTCTGACCTCCCCTGCACCCAGCTCCACCCCTGGTGATCCTGGCGGCACATCACGGGATCCCTCCCCTCCCCCGGTGCCGGGCTGCGACCTCCAGCCCCGCCGATGCGTCGCGCGCCCTGGCGCTTCACCTGCGGAGTCGGACGACGCGGTGCGGGTAGGTGCGCGGCGTCCAGCCCAGCGGCATCGGACGGTGCCACGACCTTCCGATGTTCCACGTGAAACAGCCGATCACGGCGCGTGAGCGAGAGACGTCGCGTTGTCCGGCCCGTCCACGTACGGGCTAACCCGGTGCCGCTGTGTTCTCACGAGAGGAATCCACAGGCCGGACCGTCCACGGGCACCCGAGGTCGGCCGACGGTGCATGGCAACGGCATCGAGACGCCATGGGTCACTGAGCCGCGAGCGGCAACTCTGCGGCCCATCGTCGAAGACACGAGGGCCGCTCCGCTCAAAACCACTCCGTTCTCAGAGAATCTGCGTAGTGCCGAGGGTCCTCGGCCTCTGCCGCAAAGAACGGCCGAGACGCCGCCCCGCACATCGACCCGTTGGCAGGGTGCCAGAGCGGCCACGTCGCGGAGGGCTTGATCTGCGCAGCGTTTTCCGGGACCGTTCGGCCTCGCGCCCGACGCGAGCGTCTCCGAGCAGAGAGCGCCGCGGACCTACTCTGCTTCAACGCTGGACGGGCGCTGCCAGCGCATGAGGAGCTTGGCGTCGACCGTCTGCTTGCTGGCCGTCGCGGAGCCGTTCAGCGGCCACGTCGTCCCGCCCATGTTCCACGTGAAACACGTCGCGACCACAGCCTGCTCCGTGATGAGCGTCTCGACCCCTGCGCGAAGAGGAACGCGGTGGACGGCGGCCGTGTCGGCCCGAGCCGGGGCGCCACGACCTCGCGCGCGTACGCGATGGGGGCGCTCCCGGCGAGGCGTTCGGCGAATCCGGGTACGGCGAGCCGCGATCCCTCCACGGTATACGCCCGCGCGCTGCCGCTGGTCCGCCGTTTCAGGTGAAACACCCGCCGATCCCTCCGGGAGGGAACCATCACCGTCGCGTGGACACAGCGCTCGAATGGTGTGAGCAAAGGCCACCCATCGTGACACGGCCGTCCTCGGCAGCGAGGCGTTCCCGCACTCGCTGAAGAACCTCGTTCTCCACACGCCGGTTTTCCTTCTACCGGTCTCGAGGCGGGTCTGCGGTAGATGCGCAGTTCCCTCACCACGCACCACGGGCACAGCGCGTTGTGCCTACCGGCCGACACAGGGGTTGTTGGCAATGTGAGTCAGACGCGCGCCGGTGAGGCCGGCTCAGGCGTGTCACAACAAGAAATCAGAGGAGACGAGGTGCGATCCGTTCTCCAGACAGACCAACGGGGCGGGTGCACTCGCCGTATGGCGTGCGCACCCGCCCCGCTAGGTGATCCCGCGAGCCGATGCTGGTCGACGCAGACGCGCCCACACCACCGGCGCGATCGTCGTCTACTTCCGCAACAGACCCGGGTCGTCGGGCGCCATCACATCGAGGATGCGGTTGAGGTCCTCGACGGAGGCGAACTCCACGGTGAGACGGCCCTTGTTCTTGCCCAGGTCCACCTTGACGCGCGTCTCGAAGCGGTCGGACAACCGATGCGCGAGCTCGTCGATCGCCGCGGACCGCTGTCCGGCGCGAGGAGTTCGCGGCGGGCGACGCTCCCCGTCCAGACCGCCCATCGCGACGATCTCCTCCGTCGCCCGCACGGAGAGGCCTTCGGCGACGATGCGCTGCGCCAGACGCTCGATCTCCGCACCGTCCGTGAGCCCCAGGAGCGCCCGGGCGTGTCCGGCCGACAGCACTCCGGCAGCAACCCGACGCTGTACCAGCGGAGGCAGGCGCAGCAGACGCAGGGTGTTCGAGATCTGCGGACGGCTTCGCGAGATGCGGTCCGCTAGCTCCTCGTGGGTGCAGCCGAAGTCGTCCAGAAGCTGCCGGTACGCGGCCGCCTCTTCGAGGGGATTGAGAGCGCTGCGGTGCAGGTTCTCCAGGAGCGCGTCGCGCAGCAGGTCGGCATCGTCGGTCTCACGGACGATGGCCGGGATGGCATCAAGACCCGCTGCCTGCGTCGCCCGCCAGCGGCGCTCGCCCATGATCAGCTCATACGCGCCGGACTCCCCCGGCACCGGGCGCACGACGATCGGCTGGAGCACGCCGATCTCACGGATGGAACCGATGAGCTCATCGAGCTCGCCCTCGTCGAAAACGGTGCGCGGCTGCCGCGGGTTGGGTCGGATGGACGAGGTCGGGAGCTCGGCGAACCGCGCGCCCGGAACGGGCACCAGGTCGTCGGCGGCCCCGCCTGCCCACTCCTCCACGCTGGTCGATCCCGCAGATGAAGAGGCACCAGGCTCCGTTGCGGTGATCTCCTCCTCGCCGGCCTTCAGGCTGGAGTCCGACGTCGTTTCACGTGAAACCGCGCCCGTCATTGCCGAGTCGACCGTCGCCTGGTCTGTCGTCGCCTGGTCTGTCGTCGACGAGTCGCGAGTCGGCGCCAGGCTCGCGCTCGAGTCGGCGGTGTCCCCCGCCGCCACAGCATCCAGCTCAGCGAGGTCCGCGTCCGAGAGCGAGGTAAGGGACGCGAGGTCAGCGGGCCCGGCGTCCGCGTCCGCGTCCGCGTCCGCGTCCGCCACCAGCGTCGTCACACTCGTGGTGGCTGCCGCCTCCTCGGCCTGCTGGTCGACAGAACTCTCTGCGGCGCCGGCCGTCTCGTGGTGCTTCGCCTCGTCCGTGGCAGGGCTCGGGAAGAAGACGTCGACGGGCCGCCTGCCCTCGGAGCTCGTCGGGATCAGGGCACCTAGTCCTCGACCGAGTCCTCGGCGCTTCTCGCTCATCGCTGTTCCTCCTGCCGCAGGCCGGGACCACCGATGGTGCCGGCGAACTCATGATCGTGGTGAGACGTGGAACCGGAATGTGCTGACCCCGGAGGGTCCTGGGGTGGCCGCAAGTCGGCGTTCCGTTGACGGTCCTCGCTCGTCCCCTCGTCGCTACGGTTCTCCGCTCGCTGCGTGAGCTCGCGGGCCGCTTCGAGGTACGCGAGGGCCCCCGTCGACCCCGGGTCATAGGTCATGACCGTCTGCCCATGGCTCGGGGCCTCCGAGATGCGCACGGAGCGCGGGACCGTCGTGCGCAGCGTCTGCTCCGGGAAGTGCTCGCGGACTTCGCTGGCGACCTGCTGCGCAAGGTTCGTCCTGCCGTCGTACATCGTGAGCAGGATCGTCGAGACATGGAGCCCCGGGTTGAGGTGCGCCTTGATCAGCTCGATCGTCTTGAGGAGCTGGCTCAGGCCTTCCAGGGCGTAGTACTCGCACTGGATAGGGATGAGCACTTCCCGACCGACCACGAAGGCGTTCACCGTCAAGAGGCCAAGGCTCGGCGGGCAGTCCACGAGGACGTAGTCGATGGGTTCGAGGCCGTCGCGCTCACGCTGGGCGAGATACTCATCGAGCGCACGACGAAGCCGTGTTTCACGTGAAACGAGCGACACGAGCTCGATTTCTGCACCCGAAAGATCGATGGTCGCCGGGACGCACCAGAGGGTGGGGATGTCGGGACACTGCTGCACCGCACTCGCCAACGGGTCGCCATCGACGAGAACCTCGTAGACCGACGGCGTCCCTGCGCGATGCTCGACGCCGAGAGCGGTCGACGCGTTCCCCTGGGGATCGTTGTCGATCACCAGGACGTTGAGCCCGGCCATCGCCAGCCCGGCGGCAAGGTTCACCGTCGTCGTGGTCTTCCCGACGCCGCCCTTCTGGTTCGCGACGGTGATGATCCGGGTGGTCACCGGTCGGGGGAAGCGACGCCCGTGCAGGTCGATCCGACGGCGAGCGTCCTCCGCGAGCTGGGCCGCCAACGGCGTCGACTCGTCGGCGACGGGAAGACTCGCCATCAGCGCTGCCCGGCGGTCGTCCTCGGTTCCCATGCTCCGATCGCCCTCCCCGTCGTGGGAGAGCGCCACCTGCTCCTCGGAGCCGTCGGGGCCCACAGGGCTCTGCGTCACGCGTCTCATCCTCTCCGTCGTCGCCTCTCAGCATCCGCCGTGCGCCATGGCTTTCGACGGATGTCGGGGCCGAGATCGGGCGTGTCGCTCACGTCCTCGGCACCCGTTCCCCAGATCAGCGGGATCCAGTCTGCCGCACGATACGAACGACCGTCGTGGTCTCCACGCCGGGGAGCGTCGGTGCCTCGATGATCTCCGGCTCGGACCCCTTGAGCTTGCGCAGGACCTTCCGCGCCGGATCGACCTCGCGACTCACGTTACGACCCTTGAGAACGATCATCTCTCCGCCGGGTCGAACCAGCGGGAGCGACAGTCGCGCGAGCTTGTCGAGTGCCGCGACGGCTCGCGACGTCACCGCGTCGCACTCGAACGCCCCGTGATACTCCTCGGCCCGTCCTCGCTTGACCTCGATGTTCGGCAAGGAGAGGTCCTCGGCGATCTCCGTCAGCCAGGCGCAGCGCCGCTCCATCGGTTCGATGAGGTAGACGGTCGCCTCCGGCCGCATGGCGGCGATCACGACGCCCGGCAGGCCAGCACCCGACCCCACGTCGGCGATCAACCCGGTCCTGGGCAGGAAGGGCACGACGGCGGCCGAGTTCAGGATGTGACGATCCCAGATCCGCGGAACCTCCCGCGGTCCGATGAGACCGCGCAGCTCGCCTTCGCTCCGCAACCGTTCGGCGAACTTCTCGACGACGACGAACGCGTCACCGAAGTACTCGATCAACGCCTCCCGGGGGATGTCCGGATCCTCGTTGCCTACGGACTCGTGCTGCATCGGGTCGTCTGCCTCCTCGTGTGCGAACGCCTCATCGTTTCACGTGAAACGACGTCGAGCGTGCGCGGCCCACCGAGTGCGGAGCGAGGTTCGACGCGCCCTGACTACGGTCCCTTACGCTCCGAGGGTCGTCGTCACGCTTCTTCTCGCCGACACGAGTAACGGCGGTCGTCGCGACGTGGCGAATGCCGTCGATCAGGGCATCTGCCCGCACACGCCCCACCACCCGGTGCTCGTCGCGCCCCGCAGCTCCTGTGCGGTTCCCCTGCCGACGGGACGTCAGCACCTCCGCACCCAGAGTCGCGCGGAGCTCGTGGGCACCTGCACACCCTCAGCAACGCGCTTCGCCCCGCGTTTCACGTGAAACGCGGGGCGAAGGAGCGGTGGGGTCGTCTCCGACGGTGTCAGTCTGTCGGGTAGATGACGACGTAGCGCTGCGGCTCGACACCCTCCGAGTCGCTCCGCAGCCCGGCTGCGGCCACGGCGTCGTGGATGACCTTGCGCTCGAAGGCGTTGAGCGGTTCGAGCGAGACCTTGGTGCCCTCGGCACGGACGCGCTCGATCGCCTCTGCGGCCTGCGCCGTGAGCTCACGACGGCGGCCCGCACGGAAGCCGGCGACGTCGAGCATGAGACGGCTCCGCTCCCCCGTCCGGGCCTGCACGGCAAGACGCGTCAGCTCCTGCAGCGCATCGAGCACCTCGCCGTCGTCGCCGACGAGAGAGCTCAGAGCGGCGGGGTCGTCCGCGACGATCTCGACAGCGGCCCGGTCGTGCTCGACGTCGATGTCGATGTCACCGTCGAGGTCCGCGATGTCGAGGAGCTCCTCGAGGTAGTCCGCCGCGATCTCCCCTTCCTCCTCGAGTCGGGTGGTCTCCGGGGCGGATTCCTCGGTGGACGTCGCGTCGGGCGCGGGCGTCTCGGTAGGCGTCATGCGTTGCTCCTCACGGCACGTGCGCGCTCGGGCGCAGGTCTACTTCTGCTTCTTCTTCTTGGGCGCGGGCTTCGACGCGCCGGTCCCGGACCCGCCCTTCGCGGCACCGCCCGGTGCCGGCTTGTCCGCCGGGGCATCCTCCACCGGGGCATCCTCCGGGGTGGTCGCGGACACCGTCCCGACGGGACGAGGGGCGCTCTTCTGGCGGTCCTTGCGCTTGGGCTGCTGACGCTGGCCGCGAGGCTGCTCGATGACCGGCGTCGCGTCCTCGACGACGCCCTTCGCCGCGCGCTTGCGCGCCTGGCGCTCCTTGAGGAGGCGCTCCGCCTCCGAACCCGGGGCCGGCATGCGTCGGATCGTGTAGAACTGCTGCCCCATCGACCAGAGGTTCGTCGTGGTCCAGTAGACGAGGACACCGACGGGGAAGTTCACGCCGGAGACGGCGAAGATGAAGGGGAAGACGTAGAGCATCATCTTCTGCGTCGAGGCCATCGGGCCCTCGAGAGCGGCCTTCGGCATGTTCTTCATCGTGAGCTGTCGCTGCGTGAAGAACGTCGTCGCGCACATCGCCAGGATGAGCACGGCGATGACGATGCGGGTCTGCAGGTCGTCCGTCTGGAGGAAGACGTCGGAGAGCTTGGCTCCGAAGACCGACGAGCTCTCGATGTCGCTCGCCACCGAAGCGTCGATCGGTCCGATGCTGTCGCGCGAGTACGTACCGTCCGAGATCGGCTTCAGCGAGTTCAGCACCCGGAAGAGTGCGAAGAAGATCGGCGACTGGAGCAGGATCGGCATGCACGAGGCGAAGGGGTTCGTCCCGTGCTTGCGGTAGAGCTCCATCGTCTCGCGGCTCATGGCCTCACGAGACGCGGGGTCCGTCTTCCCCTTGTACTTCTTCTGGATCGCCTGCATCTCAGGCTGCAGCAGCTGCATGCCGCGCGACGCCTTGATCTGCTTGAAGAACAGCGGGATCAGCAGGATGCGGATGATGATGACCAGGCCGACGATCGACAGGACCCAGGCGGGCCCCGGGCCGTCGGAGAACCCCAGGAACGTCAGTCCCTGGTGGCAGAAGTACATGATCCAGGCGACTACCCACTCGATCGGGTAGAGAAACGCGAAGAAGTCCATCCGTGACTGCTCCCTCAACTTCGGACAAAGCGTGTGAAAGCCCGTTTCCCGGGCAGCGGGCTAGTGCGTGTGTCGTGCCGGCGGAACGTCGTCGACCCCACCGAGGCTCCAGGGGTTGCAGCGCAGCAGCCGCCAGAGGGCGAGGCCCGTTCCGCGCAGGGCGCCGTGACGACGCACCGCCGTGAGGGCGTACTGGGAGCAGGACGGGTAGTACTTGCACGTGGGCCCCGTCATCGGCGAGATCACCGACTGGTAGGCCCTGATCATGCCGATCAGCGTGAGAGCGGGGACCCGGCGCAGCAGGTCGACGACCCGGCGGACGACGCCGCGCTCGTCGGTCCCCGGCTCCTCGGGCGAGGACGGCGCCGGAACGCGCGGCGGGTGGGTCGTCGTCATCGACGCTCGCCCGCTCGCTCGTCGAGCCGACGGGTCGCACGCACGAGACCGCTGTCGAGGTCGGCGCTGAGCTCCTCGAAGGAGGCGAGCGCCGCGCCGGGAAGCGCGCGGACGACGGCGCGCCCGTGCGCGGGCAGCACGGAGAGGCGCGACGCCGTGGCGGCGCGCAGTCGGCGCTTCACGAGGTTGCGGTGCACCGCGTTCCCCACTGCCTTGGAGACGACGAAGCCGACCTGCGGCTGAGCAGCGCCCTCGGGATCCTCCGAGAGGTGCACGACCACGGTCGACCTACCAGCACGCACGCCGCGGCGCACCGCCCGCTCGAAATCGACGGAACGGCGCAGTCGGTGCGCCGCGGGGAGCACGTGCGATCAGGCAGAGAGCTCGGTGCGGCCCTTGCGGCGGCGGGCAGCCAGGATGGCGCGGCCGGCGCGGGTCCGCATGCGCAGCCGGAAGCCGTGGGTCTTCGCCCGGCGCCGGTTGTTCGGCTGGAAGGTCCGCTTGCTCACGAGGTACTCCAAGAACGTCGGGGAGGTACACCGTCTATGTCCTCGACGATGCAGTGACAGGCTCCGGTTGGCTCCTGCCGGTGGTTCGGGTCGTGCGCCGGACGGTCCCCCGCCCGGTCACCGCTCAGGCGCGCGGACCGGATGGCCATTGCTGGGGGCACCGGGTCCTCGCAGGGAGTTCCTGACGTGAGGCCTCGCGTCGAGTTTCCTTCCACGCGGGCGCGCCAAGAACACCTGGAACGGCTGTCTGACGTTACGCTGCGCGACCCCTCCGGGTCAAACCACGACGGGTGGCCTTCGCCGCGTGCGACGATGGCGCGGCGTCGTCCCGGATCCCGGCATCCTGCCGGTGAGAGCATCCTCACCCTACAACCCACAGCCTGTGGACAACTATGTGGATGAGGGGTTCCCGTGGCACGATCGACCCCAGCATCACCCCATCCGTGACCTTCTCCTCGTCGGCGCACCCCCGCCCGGCCGTCAGCGTGCTCGACGGCCGGAGCTCTGCCCGACGCACGCTGTCGACCCCCGTGAGGAACTGCCCGTGGCCAACCCGGACGAGAACATCGCCGACGTCTGGGCACAGACCCTGAGCATCCTCGAGGCGAGCCCGGACATCACCCCGCGGCAGATCGCGTTCATCCGGCTGGCCAAGCCGCTCGCGATCCTGGACGACACCGTCTTCATCGCGGTTCCCCACGAGCAGACCCGCACGTACCTCGAGACGCGCGTCCGGGACGAGCTGGTGACCGCGATGTCGTCCTGCCTCGGGCGCGACGTCCGGTTCGGCATCACCGTCGACCCGGAGCTCAGCTCCGACCCCGTCCTCGCGCCCGCGTCGCGGCCGGCGGTGGAGCGCCCCTACATCGAGCCCGACGACGTGCTCCTCCCTGACCTGCCGGCACCTCCCCCGCCGCGTCCCCAGGCCGAGCCGAGCCGGCTGAACCCCAAGTACGTCTTCGAGACGTTCGTCATCGGCTCCTCCAACCGGTTCGCGCACGCCGCCGCGGTCGCGGTGGCCGAGGCACCCGCCAAGGCCTACAACCCGCTGTTCATCTACGGGGACTCCGGGCTCGGCAAGACGCACCTGCTGCACGCGATCGGGCACTACGCCCACAACCTGTACCCCAACGTGCGCGTGCGCTACGTGAACTCGGAGGAGTTCACGAACGACTTCATCAACTCCATCGGTGAGGGCAAGGCCGGGGCGTTCCAACGGCGCTACCGCGACGTCGACGTGCTCCTCATCGACGACATCCAGTTCCTGCAGGGCAAGGAGCAGACGATGGAGGAGTTCTTCCACACCTTCAACGCGCTGCACAACGCCAACAAGCAGGTCGTCATCACGTCCGACCTGCCCCCCAAGCAGCTCAACGGGTTCGAGGACCGCCTGCGCTCCCGGTTCGAGTGGGGCCTCATCACGGACGTCCAGCCGCCGGACCTCGAGACGCGCATCGCGATCCTCCGCAAGAAGGCGTCGAGCGAACGCCTCGCCGCTCCGGACGACGTGCTGTCCTACATCGGGTCGCGCATCTCGACGAACATCCGGGAGCTCGAGGGCGCGCTGATCCGTGTCACCGCGTTCGCGAACCTCAACCGCCAGCAGGTCGACCTCCCGCTCGCGGAGATCGTGCTGAAGGACCTCATCACCGACGAGGACAGCGCGGAGATCACCCCCGCCGCGATCATCGCGCAGACGGCCGCGTACTTCGGCCTGACGATCGACGACCTCTGCGGCAGCTCGCGATCGCGCGTCCTCGTCACCGCTCGCCAGATCGCGATGTACCTGTGCCGCGAGCTCACCGACCTGTCGCTCCCGAAGATCGGGCAGCAGTTCGGGGGCCGCGACCACACGACAGTCATGCACGCGAACCGCAAGATCACCGAGCAGATGGCCGAGCGCCGCTCCACGTACAACCAGGTCACGGAGCTCACGAGCCGGATCAAGCAGCAGCACCGCGGCTGAGGCGGCGCGGCCGTGCCCGGACGGTGCTGCTCCTCGACTCGACGACGTGCTCACCGCGGCTCTCTCCCCTCACCGTGCGGCTCGGTCCCGGACGAGGCGGGTCGCTCCCGCCGCCCCTGCGCACCGGGGCTCCCTGAGCCCACGGCGGGTCCGCCGTACGGCGGGCGACCGCACATCCCCGCCGCTCTGCCTCACACCCGGGGCAGGACGCAGCCCTCGGCACGCGTCGCGGCCGGGCTCTCTCGCGTCGCACCGCACGCCCCCGGTGGCCCTCCGTGTCACGCGCCCCCAGTGGCCTTCCTCGGCCTGCGTCGAGCTCGGACGATCCACATCGATCGCGTTCCAGGCCTCTGCCCGGATTCCTGCTATCCCCGCGGAGCGGGTCCGAGATCACCGAGATCCCTCGGCGACCATCCGATCTTCTTCCGGCTGTCGAGCCTCGTCGCGACGAGACGCCGTCCGACGCCCCGGGACGGACCAGACGCGCCCCTCCCCGAGCGGTCTGCCATCGGGGTTGTCCACCGCCAGTGGACGGTCTCACCAGCTCGTCGCCGACCCCGAAGACCCTTCCCCACCTGTCCCGCGCGCTGTCCACAGGGTTACCCACCGTGGTGCTCTATTCTGTGGAAATCGGCGTCAAGCACCGACGCGCCTCTCCAGCCACGGGCAGGTACGACACTCGTACACAGCTTGTGGGTGGAGTTGTCCACAGTCATCCACAGGACTCCTGTGGGTATTCACATCCGCGGAATGCAGACGACGACGGTGGACCACAGGGTCTCGTGCGGCGCGACAAATCCTGACAACATCATGGTTTTCCCCCCGAAACCTGTGGACGGCGGCCTCGTACACACCCTGTGGACGGCTCACCCGGAGGGGCTCTGTGCACAGTTCTGTGGACAGCTGTGGACGAAGGCCCTCTCAGTGTGGACGGGCCACCCTCGATCAGTGGACGACGTGTGGGGACAGATCGGCCGCCCACAGGCGCCGCGACTTTCCCACACTGGGCTCACCGGTTCGTCCACACGCATTTGTGCCCTCTGACCTGGGCGGACACCGGTTTTCCACGAGATCCACAACCCCTATGACGACGACGAAAGTGTTCTCAGAGGGGAAATTCCACACGCCTTCATCAGGCTCCGGCGGCCGACGGTGCGACCTGTGCTCCACGAGCCTGCTCCCGATCCTCGTCGAGCCGCGGCGAGCGCGCGACGTCGGCGGAGACCGCCGTCGGGCCTCCGTCCCCAGGCCCGCTGTTCCAGTTCCTCCCACCCGCCTCCTCGCGTAGGGTTCATGCACGACACGTGTGCGCGGACCTGCGACCCGGCACCTCGTGTCCACAGCGGCAGACCTGCCCGGTGGACGAGCGAGGGCGAGCGGCCCCGACGGCGAGCCCGGCGTCGCGGCGAAGCAGGGCGGCACATGTGAAGATCGGGTCCGACCGAGACGTGGGGACGAGAGGGTGTGGGATGAAGTTCCGGGTTGAGCGTGATGTCCTGGCCGACGCGGTGACCTGGACGGCGCGAACCCTGCCGACCCGCCCGCCCGCGCCCGTCCTCGCCGGGGTCCGGCTCGAGGCCGACGCGTCGGGGACCATCGGGCTGTCGAGCTTCGACTACGAGGTCTCGGCCCGGTCGGAGATCCCCGCCGAGGTCAGCGAGCCCGGCACGGTCCTCGTCTCCGGCCGGCTGCTCGCCGAGATCTCCCGGGCGCTGCCCGCGAAGCCCGTGGACGTCGTCCTGGAGGGCAACAAGGTCACGGTGACGTGCGGCGCGAGCCGGTTCACGCTCCTCACCATGCCGGTGGACGAGTACCCGGCGCTGCCCGCGATGCCCGAGCTCTCCGGCACCGTCTCGGGCGACGAGCTGACGAACGCCGTCGCGCAGGTCACGGTGGCGGCGAGCCGCGACGACACGCTCCCCCTCCTCACGGGCGTGCGCGTCGAGATCGAGGGCGAGAAGATCACGCTCCTCGCGACGGACCGGTACCGCCTCGCCCTGCGCGAGCTCACCTGGACGCCCGTCACCCCGAGCTACTCCGCCGTCGCCCTCGTGCGCGCGCGCACCCTCAACGACGTGGCGAAGTCCCTCGGCGGCTCGGGTCTCGTCAACATCGGGCTCAACACGGGCGCCGGCGTGGACCTCATCGGGTTCGAGGCCGGGGGTCGTCACACGACGTCGCAGCTCGTCGACGGCGACTACCCCGCGGTCCGCCGGCTCTTCCCGGACGAGACGCCCATCCACGCCGTCGTCCCCACCGCCCCGCTCATCGACGCCGCCAAGCGCGTGTCGCTGGTCGCCGAGCGCAACACGCCGATCCGCCTGTCCTTCACGGACGGTCAGGTCGTCCTGGACGCCGGGCAGGGCGACGACGCGCAGGCGTCCGAGGCGCTGGAGGCGGTGCTCGTCGGCGAGGACATCTCGGTGGCGTTCAACCCGCAGTTCCTGCTCGACGGCCTGGGCGCGCTCGGCACCGACTTCGTGCGCCTGAGCTTCACGCACCCGAACAAGCCGGTCGAGTTCACGGGTCAGGACTCCCTGGACGGCGAGGACTCGTCCCACTACCGCTACCTGCTGGTGCCGATCCGCTTCGCCGGCTGACCCCGACGGAGCCGGACGGCTCGCACCGCACCACCGCACCCGGAGGACTCGTATGGTCACGCGCATCGGCCTCGTCGGCCTCGGCAAGATGGGCAACAACATGCGGGCGCGCGTCCGCGCCGCCGGCATCGAGGTCGTCGGCTACGACCCTCGTCCGGAGGTGTCCGACGTCGCGACGCTCGCCGACCTCGTCGCGGCACTGCCCGACGACGGCCCGCGCATCGTGTGGGTCATGGTCCCGGCGGGCGACGCGACCCGCGGCGTGGTCACCGAGCTCGGCGGCCTGCTCGGCGAGGGCGACTTCGTCATCGAGGGCGGGAACTCCTACTACGCCGAGGACCAGGCGCGGGCCGCGGAGCTGGCCGAGAAGGGCGTCGGCTACCTCGACGTCGGCGTCTCGGGCGGCGTCTGGGGCCTCGAGAACGGCTACGGGCTCATGGTCGGCGGGGACCGGACGTACGTCGAGGCGGCCATGCCGGTCTTCGACGCGCTGCGTCCCGACGGCCCGCGCGAGGAGGGCTTCGTCCACGCGGGCGAGGTCGGCGCCGGGCACTTCGCGAAGATGGTCCACAACGGCATCGAGTACGGGCTCATGCAGGCGTACGCCGAGGGCTACGAGCTCCTCGCCGCGAAGAGCGAGCTCGTCAAGGACGTGCACGGCACGATGAAGGCGTGGACCCGTGGCACGGTCGTGCGCTCGTGGCTCCTCGACCTCTTCGTCAAGGCGCTCGAGGAGGACCCGCAGCTCGCCGCGATCGACGACTGGGTCGACGACTCCGGCGAGGGCCGCTGGACGGTCGACGAGGCGATCGACAACGCCGTCCCGCTGCCCGTGATCTCCGCCGCCCTCTTCGCGCGCTTCGCCTCGCGTCAGGAGCAGTCGCCCGCGCTCAAGGCCGTCGCCGCGCTGCGCCAGCAGTTCGGCGGGCACGCGGTCAAGGCGGCCGGTCCGGCCTCCCCGGGAGCCGGGCCGCTCGAACCCCCGGCCTGACCGGTCCCCGCCGACCTCCTCGACCCTCGCCGCACCGATGTACGTCTCGCACCTCTCCCTGGTCGACTTCCGCTCGTACGAGTCCGTCGACGTCGAGCTCGTCCCGGGCGTGAACGCGCTCGTCGGGCAGAACGGGCAGGGCAAGACGAACCTCGTCGAGGCGATCGGGTACGTCGCGACGCTCGCGAGCCACCGTGTCGCGGGCGACGCCGCGCTCGTCCGTGCGGGGGCCACGCGCGCGGTTGTGCGGACGCGCGTCGTGCGGGGCGACCGGGCGAGCACCGTGGAGCTCGAGATCGCGTCGGGGCGGGCCAACAGGGCGCGGATCAACCGGTCCCCGGCCCAGCGGCCGCGCGACGTGCTCGGCATCGTCCGGACCGTGCTCTTCGCGCCGGAGGACCTCGCGCTCGTCAAGGGCGACCCGGACGGACGGCGCCGCTTTCTCGACCAGCTCGCGGTGCTCCTGGTGCCGCGCGTGGCGGCGCTCCTTGCGGACTACGACCGGGTGCTGCGCCAGCGCGGCGCGCTGCTCAAGTCGGCGACGGCGCTGCGCGGGCGCGGCCGGCGGAGGCCGTCCGCCGCCGAGCCGCCGCCCGACGACGACGCGCCCGAGACCGCGGCCTCGCCGCTCGCGACGCTCGAGGTGTGGGACGCGCGTCTCGCGAGCCTCGGCGCGGAGATCACGGCGCTGCGCCTGCAGCTCGTGGCCGCGCTCACGCCCTACGTCGCGGAGGCGTACGAGCAGGTCAGCGCGGGGCAGGGCGAGGCGCGCATCGCGTACCGCTCGTCCGTGGACGAGGCGCTCGACGCGGACGACGGTCCCGTGGGGCCGCCCGCGGCGGGTGACGCCGCGGACCCGGGCGACGCACCGGCGTCGGGCATCCCCGACGTGGCGACGCTCGAGAGGCGCATGCTGGAGGCCATGGAGGCCGTGCGCGCGAAGGAGGTCGACCGCGGGGTGAACCTCGTCGGTCCCCACCGCGACGACCTCGTCCTCACCCTGGGCGGCCTCCCGGCGAAGGGCTACGCGAGCCACGGCGAGTCGTGGTCGTTCGCGCTCGCGCTGCGGCTCGCGTCGTACCGGCTGCTGCGCGACGGCGCCCCCGCGGGCCTCGACTCGCTCCTGTGGGCAGACCAGTGGGGGCCCGACGGCGAGCCGATCCTCGTGCTCGACGACGTGTTCGCCGAGCTCGACGTCCGCCGGCGCGAGCGGCTCGCCGAGCTCGTGGCCGACGCGGGCCAGGTGATCATCACCGCGGCCGTGCCCGACGACGTCCCGAGCCGGCTCGACGGCGCGCGGTTCGCCGTGCACGACGGGACGGTGCACCGTGTCGAGGACTGAGCCCGCGGACCGGGACCCGGCGGACCGCCAGGACGACGACGCGCGCCCCGGCCCGGCCGACGACCTCCCGGAGCGACGCGCCACGGGGCTGCCCGTCGGTCACGTCGTGGAGCTGACCCCGCCGGCGGAGGTGGCGCGGCAGGCCCTGAACCGCGCCAAGGCGGCGGCGCGCGCGAAAGGGCTGCGGCCCGGGCAGGAGCCTCGCCGACGCATCCTCGCGGACCCGCCGACGTCGGGCGCGCGCCCGGGCGGCCGCGACCCGCAGCTCCTGGGCGACGTCGTCGCGCGCCTGCTGCACGAGCGGGACTGGGTCGCGGACGTGTCGGTGGGGGGCGTCGTCGGGCGGTGGCGCGAGGTCGTGGGCGACCAGGTCGCGGACCACTGCGAGCCCGAGACGTTCGAGGACAAGGTGCTCGTCGTGCGGGCCGACTCGACGGCGTGGGCGACGCAGGTGCGGCTCCTCACGCCGCAGCTGCTCGAGCGGCTCGCGCGCGAGGTGGGCGAGGGGGTCGTCGAGACGGTGACCGTCCTCGGGCCGGCGGGACCGAGCTTCCGCCGGGGGAAGAAGTCCGTCCGCGGGCCGGGTCCCCGCGACACCTGGGGCTGAGAAGGTCCGGACCGACGACGAGGCCCGCCGTGCAGGGGGCACGGCGGGCCTCGCGGGTGGTGACCGGGGCGTTGGTCACCACGTCAGGGGGGTCAGGCCTGGGCTCGGCGGCGCAGCCAGAGCACCAGGGCCCCGCCGCCGACGAGCAGCGCGGCGAACGCGGCCGCGCCGGCGACCGTCGCACCGGTCGTGGCGAGCGCGGGGCCGGTCGGCTCCTCGGGTCCGGCGACGTCCTCGACGGCCACGGGGGCGACGGGCGGGTTCGCGCACGCGCTCGTCGCCGGCGGGTACTCGACCACGGTCGAGTACGACGGGTTGACCTCAAACAGCACCTCGGCGCCGTCGCGGGTCCAGGCGTAGTTGCCGTCGGTCTCCGTGTACGAGCCGTCCTCGTTCCGGACGAACCCGGGCCACTGCCTCGGCTCCTCGGCCGAGGCGCCGGGCCACAGAAGGGTCCCGCTGAGCGGCTGGTCCGTCACGACGTAGTCCTCGCCGCCGTTCGGGTGCAGGAAGGTGATCGTCAGCGGGGTCTCCGAGTCGACCGTCACGCCCTCGGGCAGGCCGATCTCGTAGCCGAGGTACGGGACGTCGCCCTGGCAGACGGCGCCGATCTCGCCGGGCACGAGGGCGCACGCCTCGTCGGACGGCAGGAGGTCCTCGAGCGGGAAGAGCGCGAAGCGGCCGTCCTCGGTCACGAGGTAGCCGAGACCCTCGGTCTCGAGGGAGAAGGTCGCCTCGGCGTCCTTCGGCTCGGCGACGACGCCCTCCTCGGTGAGGGTGTACCGGACGTCCTCCGACTCGGCGGGGAGGTTCTGCTCGGTGAGCTCGGTGCCGCACACCTCGACGGCGGTCGGCACGTCCGGCGTGACGAGGACGTCGACCTCCTCCTGGACCGGCTGGGCGGGCGCACCGGGCCTCGGGGTGTCGCACGCGCCCTCGGGGAGGAGGTCGGCGAGGTCCTGGTGGTCCCACGCGACGAGCGTGCCCTCGGGGAACTCCCCGAGGTGCTTGCCGTCGGGCGAGTAGCGGATGTCCGTCGGGAGGTCGTCGAGACCGCCGGGCAGGTCAACGAGGTCCTGCTGGACGGCCCAGGCGGTGCACAGCTCGACGGTGTCGACGCCGGGCTGGATCGCGCGGGCGACCTCGCGCACGTCGTCCAGGTCGAGGGGCTGCACGACCCAGGCCTTGTCCCACGGCTTCTCGGGCGCGGCGATCTCGGCGCTCGTGACGATCTTCTGCGGACCGGAGTTCTCCCAGGCCGCGTCCTTCGTGCGGTCCAGCTTGGGGTACACGTAGACGCCGACCTGGACCGGGGCGTCGGGCGTCTCGCAGGCCCGGGTCGAGCCGGACTGCTCGTAGTCGTACTGGCGGCCGTCGGACGCGTCGACGGAGACGGTCCAGGTGTGGTCCTGCGTGGGGTCGAGGTCGTACGACCGTGTGAGTTGGCGCTCGAAGGTCGTGGACTCGACCTCCTTCCCGTCCACGGTGACGGTGAGCTCGTTGCTCTTCTTCGAGTAGGCCCAGAGCTTCACCGAGAGCGTCGTGCAGTCGGCGGTGACGTCGGGCGTGTGAGCGGAGGCGGGTGCCGCGGTGGCCACGAGCAGGCCGCCGAGCGCGAGCGCTGTCGCCGCAGCGCTCGCGAGGAGTCTCTTCACTGAGTGGGGTCCCTTCGGGGTCGAGCCGCCCGCGTGGTATCGCTGCTGCGCGGACGACGCGCGAATCAGGATGGTGTGTGGTATTAGACCACTTTCCGCGTGAAACACCGATTCCCGACTTGTCCGCTGCGGTAGCGCTCCCACCTGGAGCGCAGGACGGTTGCTGCGGGCACTTTTCCGGCGACCGTCGACGGTCGCCCGAGCGTCGTGCACAGAGCCTGTGGACAACCGTGTGGAGAACTTCCGCCGGGACGGCGCGGATCGCGTCGCGAATGTCCTGCGAGATGTCCTCAGGACGGCCGAGATCCGCGGAATTCGGCTCGTGGCGGGTAGACTGGGGAGGTCATTCCGGGTCTTGTCACCACCCGCCCGCGCAACCCGTCCGCGGCGCTTCCACCGGCCGTCCGCGGCCGGTCGGACGCTCCTCGCACGGAGCCGGCGCAGGCGGCGGTGCGGGCCCGGAACCTTTGAGCAGCGGCGGCCGGTCCGGCACGGACACGGCGGTCGCGCGCACGACGACGAGGAGCAGTCCTGCCCGTGGCAGAGCACACCGACACCGCCATCCCCGACCCGACGGCGTCCGCGGAGGCGGCACCCTCGGCGGGCGGCGGCTACGACGCGAGCAACATCACCGTCCTCGAGGGCCTCGAGGCGGTCCGCAAGCGTCCGGGCATGTACATCGGCTCCACCGGTGAGCGCGGTCTCCACCACCTTGTGTACGAGATTGTGGATAACTCTGTGGACGAGGCCCTCGCCGGGCACGCGGACACGATCGACGTGACGCTCCTGGCCGACGGCGGCGTGCGCGTCGTCGACAACGGCCGTGGCATCCCCGTGGCGATCCACCCGACCGAGGGCAAGCCGACGCTCGAGGTCGTCATGACGATCCTCCACGCCGGGGGCAAGTTCGGCGGCGGCGGGTACGCCGTCTCCGGCGGTCTGCACGGCGTGGGCATGTCGGTCGTCAACGCGCTCTCGACGCGCATGGTGTCCGAGGTCCGGCGCGACGGGTACGCGTGGCGGCAGGAGTTCACCGAGGGCGGGAAGCCGGTCGCGCCGGTCGAGCGGCTCGAGCCGTCGCAGGAGACGGGCACGACGCAGACCTTCTGGGCCGACCCGGAGATCTTCGAGACGACCGACTACGACTTCGAGACCCTGCGGGCGCGCTTCCAGCAGATGGCGTTCCTCAACAAGGGGCTGCGCATCACGCTCACGGACGAGCGTCCGGCCCACCTCGACACCGGCGACGAGGTGACGGGCGGGGACGACGCGGCGGCGGACGCCGACGGCGTCTCGGAGGCCGACGGCACCGCCGCGGCCGGCTCGTCCCCCGCGCGCACCGTGACCTACAAGTACGACGGCGGCCTCGTCGACTACGTGAAGCACCTCAACACGGCGAAGAAGGTCGAGCTCGTCCACCCCGACGTCATCGACTTCGAGTCGGAGGACACGGAGAAGCGCATCTCGGTCGAGATCGCGATGCAGTGGACGAGCGCGTACTCGGAGTCCGTCCACACCTACGCGAACACGATCTCCACGACGGAGGGCGGCACGCACGAGGAGGGCTTCCGTGCGGCGATGACCTCGCTGGTCAACCGCTACGCGCGCGACAAGGGCATCCTCAAGGAGAAGGACGAGAACCTCACGGGCGATGACATCCGCGAGGGCCTGACGGCGGTCATCTCCGTGAAGCTCGGCGAGCCGCAGTTCGAGGGCCAGACGAAGACGAAGCTCGGCAACACCGAGGCGAAGACGTTCGTGCAGCGCGTCGTGCACGAGCAGCTCACCGACTGGTTCGACGCGCACCCGAACGAGGGTCGCGACGTCATCCGCAAGGCGATCCAGGCGTCGCAGGCGCGCCTCGCCGCCCGCAAGGCACGCGAGGCCACCCGCCGCAAGGGCCTGCTCGAGTCCGGCGGCATGCCGGGCAAGCTGCGCGACTGCCAGTCGAACCGCGCGGAGGAGTGCGAGATCTTCATCGTCGAGGGTGACTCGGCGGGCGGTTCGGCCGTGCGCGGGCGCAACCCCCGGACGCAGGCGATCCTGCCGATCCGCGGGAAGATCCTCAACGTCGAGCGCGCGCGCCTCGACCGGGCCCTGTCGAACCAGGAGGTCCAGTCGATCATCACGGCCTTCGGCACCGGCATCGGCGAGGACTTCGACCTCACGAAGCTCCGGTACCACAAGATCGTCCTCATGGCCGACGCCGACGTCGACGGCCAGCACATCGCGACGCTCCTGCTCACGCTGCTGTTCCGGTACATGCGCCCGCTCATCGAGAACGGGCACGTCTACCTCGCGCAGCCGCCGCTCTACCGGCTCAAGTGGTCGAACGCCCCGCACGACTACGTGTACTCCGACAAGGAGCGCGACGCTTTCCTCGCCGCCGGGCAGGCCGCCGGCAAGCGGATCCCCAAGGAGAACGGGATCCAGCGCTACAAGGGTCTGGGCGAGATGGACTACTCGGAGCTGTGGGACACGACCATGGACCCCGAGCACCGCACGCTCAACCAGGTGACCCTCGACGACGCCGCGGCGGCCGACGAGATCTTCTCCGTCCTCATGGGCGAGGACGTGGAGTCCCGCCGGAGCTTCATCCAGCGCAACGCGAAGGACGTGCGGTTCCTTGACATCTGAGCCGCTCCTCGCGGAGCCGGGGGGCGGCAGGACCGGACGCCCCGGCGCGGCCCGCCCTCCCGGGCGGGTCCGGAGGTCTTCCAGGACGACGACGCACGAAGAGACGAACGAACGAGGTAGACCGTGACCGACGAGCAGAACCCCGAGAACGAGCCCACGGCTCCCGGCGACGGGTCCGAGGAGATCGTGCACGCCGACGGGACGGCGGTCGCGGTGCACCACGGGCGCATCGAGCAGGTGGACCTGCAGCTCGAGATGCAGCGGTCGTACCTCGACTACGCGATGAGCGTCATCGTGGGTCGTGCGCTGCCGGACGTGCGCGACGGCCTCAAGCCCGTGCACCGGCGCGTGCTGTACGCGATGTACGACGGCGGCTACCGCCCCGACCGCTCGTACTCGAAGTGCTCGCGCGTCGTCGGCGACGTCATGGGCAAGTTCCACCCGCACGGCGACAGCGCGATCTACGACGCGCTCGTGCGCCTCGTGCAGGACTGGTCGCTGCGCTACCCGCTCGTCGCCGGCCAGGGGAACTTCGGCTCCCCCGGCAACGACCCGGCGGCCGCCCCGCGGTACACCGAGTGCCGCATGGCGCCGATCGCCATGGAGATGGTCCGGGACATCGACAAGGACACCGTCGACTTCCAGGACAACTACGACGGCCGCACCCAGGAGCCGTCGGTCCTGCCGGCCCGGTTCCCGAACCTGCTGGTCAACGGCTCGGCGGGCATCGCCGTCGGCATGGCGACCAACATCCCGCCGCACAACCTCCGCGAGGTCGCGGCGGGCGTGCAGTGGCACCTCGACCACCCGGACGCCTCGCGCGAGGAGCTCCTCGCGGCGCTGCTGCAGCGCATCAAGGGCCCGGACTTCCCCACGGGCGCCACGATCCTCGGCCACAAGGGCATCGAGGAGGCGTACCGCACGGGCCGCGGCTCGATCACCATGCGCGCCGTGGTCAACGTGGAGGAGATCCAGGGCCGCGTGTGCCTCGTCGTCACGGAGCTCCCCTACCAGGTGAACCCGGACAACCTGGCCGCGAAGATCGCGGACCTCGTCAAGGAGGGCCGCATCCAGGGGATCGCGGACATCCGCGACGAGACGTCGGGCCGCACGGGCCAGCGCCTCGTCGTCGTGCTCAAGCGCGACGCGGTGGCGAAGGTCGTCCTCAACAACCTGTACAAGCACACCCAGCTCCAGGACACGTTCGGCGCGAACATGCTGGCGCTCGTCGACGGCGTGCCGCGCACGCTGAGCCTCGACGCGTTCGTCCGGCACTGGACGACGCACCAGCTCGACGTCGTCGTGCGCCGCACGCGGTACCTGCTGGCGGAGGCCGAGCGCAGCATCCACATCCTGCGCGGGTACCTCAAGGCGCTCGACGCGCTCGACGAGGTCATCGCGCTGATCCGGCGCTCGCCCGACGTCGAGGAGGCGCGCACGGGCCTCATGGAGCTGCTGGGCGTCGACGAGGTCCAGGCGACCGCGATCCTCAACCTCCAGCTGCGCCGACTTGCGGCCCTGGAGCGGCAGAAGATCCTCGACGACCACGACGCGCTCGAGCGCCAGATCCTCGACTACCAGGACATCCTGGCCAAGCCCGAGCGACAGCGGTCGATCGTGGGCGACGAGATGGGCGAGATCGTCGCGAAGTACGGCGACGAGCGTCGGACGACGATCCTCCCGTTCGACGGCGAGGTCTCCATCGAGGACCTCATCGCCGAGGAGGAGATGGTCGTCACCATCACGCGCGGCGGGTACGTGAAGCGGACGCGCAGCGACAGCTACCGCGCCCAGAAGCGCGGCGGCAAGGGCGTGCGCGGCACGCAGCTGCGCGAGGACGACATCGTCGACCACTTCTTCGTGACGACGACGCACCACTGGCTGCTGTTCTTCACGAACCTCGGCCGCGTCTACCGCGCGAAGGCGTACGAGCTCCCGGAGGGCGGGCGCGACGCCAAGGGTCAGCACGTCGCGAACCTGCTCGCGTTCCAGCCGGGCGAGAAGATCGCGCAGGTGCTCGACCTGCGCGACTACGACGCGGCGCAGTACCTGGTGCTCGCGACGCGTCGCGGCCTGGTGAAGAAGACGCGGCTGTCGGAGTACGACTCGCCGCGCTCGGGCGGCCTCATCGCGATCAACCTGCGCGAGGACGAGTCCGGGACGCCCGACGAGCTCGTCGCGGCGCTCCTCGTGGACGCCGACGACGACCTCATCCTCGTGTCGCGCAAGGGCCAGTCCATCCGCTTTCCCGCCGACGACGACACGATGCGGCCGCTCGGCCGCGCGACGTCGGGCGTCACGGGCATGAAGTTCCGCGACGGCGACGAGCTGCTCTCGGCCGACGTGGTCGAGGAGGGCTCCGACCTCTTCGTGGTCACGGAGGGCGGGTTCGCGAAGCGCACGCGGATCGACGAGTACCGCGTCCAGGGTCGCGGCGGTCTGGGCATCAAGGTCGCCAACCTGGTGGAGGCTCGTGGAGATCTCGTGGGGGCTCTGGTGACGGAGGCCGACGACGAGGTGCTGGTCATCATGGAGCGCGGGAAGATCGTGCGGTCCGCGGTCGGCGAGGTGAACCTCACCGGTCGGAACACGCAGGGGGTGACGTTCGCGAAGCCCGACAAGGGCGACCGCATCATCGCGGTCGCGCGGAACGTCGAGCGTCGTCTCGGAGAGGATCGGGATACCGTGGAGGGCGAGGACGGGACCGGCACGGCCCCGGGCGTCACCGACACGAGCAGCGCACCGACCACCGACGCGACCGCCTCGTCCGACGGGGCGGGCGGGACCGACCCGGCCCCCGGAACCACCGAGGAAACCAGATGAGCAGCGAGAACAACGCACCGCCGACCATCACGCCGCGGCTGACCGTGCCGCGGCCGGACACGGACGCGTCGGCACGCCCCGCGGCCGCGTCCCCGAGCCGGCACGGCGAGGCGGACGGGACGTCGTCGAACGGCTCGTCGAAGAAGGGCTCGTCGAAGGGCGCCTCGGCGCCGGCGACCCCGCGTGACGGGGCGACGGCCGCCGTCCCGCCGCCTCCCCCGCCGCCCCCGGGCCCGGCCGCCCAGGCCGCGCCCGCGCCCGCGCAGGGCACGGTGGACGACGACGGCATGGAGCGCGCGTCGGGCGAGAGCCGTGTCGCGGTCGCGCGTGCCGGGGCCGTGAAGGCGGCGGCCGCGGCGATCGCGGCGGCGAAGACGGCCGCGAAGAAGGTGTCGGCGGCGGTCCCCGCCGCACCCGCAGAGACGGAGCCCGAGCGCGGGCACGACGAGATCGACGACGAGACGGTGAGGCGCGTGCCCACGACCACCTCGGCCCCCACGAGCGCGGCGGCCGCCGGCGCTCCCGCCGGGGCCTCCATGCACTACTCCGCCGCCGGCGTGACGGGCACCGCGAGCCCGCTCACGGGCGCCACGCCCGCCGTGGGGACCGCGACGGGCGCGACGCCCGCCGTCCGGCCCGACGGCGGCCCGCGCCGCGTGCGGCTCGCGGTCTCGCGCGTCGACCCGTGGTCCGCGATGAAGCTCGGCTTCCTCCTCGCGGTCGCCATCGGGATCATGACCGTCGTCGCGACCGCCGTCGTCTGGTACGTGCTCGACGGCATGCAGGTCTTCTTCAAGATCGAGGAGCTGTTCACGCAGATCGTCGGCACGGAGACGGACGTCGACATCCGCCAGTACGTCGCGTTCGGCCGGGTGATCTCGATCGCCACGCTGCTCGGCGTGGTGAACGTCGTCATCATCACGGCGCTCTCGACGATCATGGCGTTCCTGTACAACATCGTCGCGGCGCTCGTGGGTGGCGTGCACCTCACGCTCACCGACGACTGACCGCGCACCGGCTCCCCGACCGGGAGGCACGGGCCCTCGGTTTGGGTCTGCGGCTCCCGGTGGGGTAACCTCAATCGCTGCCTGCGAGCGGAGCAGCCCTCCTGGGGCTGTCCGGCGAGGCGCGTGCGGGCCTATAGCTCAGACGGTTAGAGCGCTTCCCTGATAAGGAAGAGGTCAGAGGTTCAAGTCCTCTTAGGCCCACTGCCAACCCACTCGAGGGGGAACACCATGAAGAAGCTCCTGCTCCTGCTCCTCGCCGCCGGCGCCGGGTACCTCGTGTGGCGCAAGTACACGGAGGACAACGCCGAGCGCGACCTCTGGGCAGAGGTCACCGACACCTTCGAGTGAGCACCTCTCGCCGCTGACCGGCCCCGGCCGCGTCACCCGGGGCCATGGCGCAATTGGTAGCGCACCTGCTTTGCAAGCAGGGGGTTGGGGGTTCGAGTCCCCCTGGCTCCACCATCGTCACGACCACGAAGACCCCGTCCGGCTGCGGACGGGGTCTTCGTGCGTCCGGCCTCGGCGTCGGCGTGCCCGCCGCCGAGGCTGCGTGCCGCCGCCGCGTGCCGCCGCCGTGCCCGCGTGCTCGTGAGGTCTCCGCCCCCTGGGGACGACGAGGGGCCCGTCCCTGCTGGGACGGGCCCCTCGGTCGTCGGTCACCGTCCGAGGACGGCGGGTGGAGCGTCAGGCGTCGTCGGCCTTCTTCGCGGCGTCCTCGGCCGCGGACTCGGCGGCCTCGCGCGCCTTCTTGCCGGCGTCGCCCAGGTCGTCCTTGGCGTCCGCCGCGGCGTCCTTGACGTCCTCCGCCGTGTCCTTCACCGCGTCCTTCGCGCCGGCAGCGCCGCCACGGGTGGTGCTGCGGGCCCGGCTCGTCGCCTTCTTCGCCGCGTCCTTCGCGTCCGAGACGGCCTCGGTGACGCGGTCGGTGACGTCGTCGCGGACCTCGGCAGCGCGCTCGGCCAGCTTGTCGGTGGCCTCGCGGCCCTTCGCGACGGCGGCGCCCGCAGCCTCGCCGATCGACTCGGCGGCGTCCCCGACGGCGTGCTTGGCGTCGCCGACGACGTCGTCGAAGTGGACCTGCTGCTGCTCCTGCTCCCACGGCTCGGCCCAGGGGTCGGTCGTGGGCTGCGCGCGGCGGTAGAGCACGTAGCCGACGCCCGCGGCGGTCACGCCACCGGCGATCCACCAGAGCGTGCGGCCCTTGCCCTTCGAGGAGTCGGCCGCGGCGGCCTTGGCCGCCGCCTTGTCCGCGGCCGCGGCGAGCTTGGCGGCCGCCTTCTCCGCGGTCTTGTCGGCGTGCTTGGCGGCCTTCTTGCCGGCCTTGCCCGCGGACTTCTGCGCCTGCTTCGCGGCCTCCGCCGTCGCCTTCTTGGCCTGCTTCGCGAGCTTGCGCGCCTCCTTGCCCGACGCGGCGGCTGCCGCGGCCGTGGCGGCGGCGGTCGCCTCGGCCGCGTTGTCCGCGGCACGCTGGGCGGAGTCGGCCGCGCTGGCGGCGGCGGCGTTGAAGCTCGCGACGATCTTCGGCAGCACGTCCTCCACGAGGCGGTCGTGCGCCGTGTCGATGGCGGGCGCGGCCTTGGTCGCGGCCTTCTCGACGCGCGGCGCGGCGGCCTGGATGCTGTCCTGCCACGCCTTCTCGACGCGCGGCTGGAGCCACTCGAGGAACGCCTCCACCTTGGGCGTGCCCCACTCCTTGGCGTGCACCGCGGCGTCCTTGGCCTGGTCCGCGAGCTGGGTCGCGGCGCTCTGCGCGGTCGCGGCGGCCTGCGCGGCCTGTTCCTTCAGCTTCTCGGTGTCGATCGACTCGAGCGTGTCCTTGACGGAGTCGCTCGCTGAGCGAGTACGGGTCATGCGTGCTCCCCGGGGTCGTCGTCCGACGGGACGAATGTGCGGATGCGATGCGTTTCCGCCCACTCTGCCACCACCCCGGCCACGCCGCGAGACATCGCCCCGGACGGGTCGGGCGCGGGTCTCGTGGGAAGATGGTGCCCATGTTCGCAA
The DNA here is from genome assembly GCF_049538415.1 of Cellulosimicrobium sp. AB352. Lineage (NCBI taxonomy): Bacteria > Bacillati > Actinomycetota > Actinomycetes > Micrococcales > Promicromonosporaceae > Cellulosimicrobium > Cellulosimicrobium sp. AB352. The sequence continues at coordinate 132,648 of NZ_JBMVFX010000007.1, forward strand.
CCCTCCACACGACCGCAGGTGACATCCGGATCGAGCTCCTGCCGAACCACGCCCCGAAGACGGTGGCGAACTTCGTCGGGCTCGCCCAGGGCACCACGACGTGGTCCGACCCCCGCACCGGCGCCGAGCGCACCGAGCCCTTCTACGACGGCCTGATCTTCCACCGCGTGATCCAGGACTTCATGATCCAGGGCGGCTGCCCGCTCGGGACCGGCACCGGCGGCCCCGGCTACACGTTCAACGACGAGATCCACCCCGAGCTCCAGTTCGACCGCCCGTACCTGCTGGCGATGGCGAACGCGGGCGTGCGCCGCAACCCGGTGACGGGCGAGGCCGAGGGCACCAACGGGTCGCAGTTCTTCATCTCGACGGTCCCCACGCCGTGGCTCAACGGCAAGCACACGATCTTCGGCGAGGTCGCGGACGACGAGTCCCGCGCCGTCGTCGACGCGATCAACGCGACGCCCACGCGTCCGGGCGACCGCCCGCAGGAGGACATCGTCATCACGTCCGTCACCATCGAGGACTGACCATCTCGGCGACACCTCCCGGGCCACCCGGCCCGCCGGCGTACGGGACGGCCGGACCGCACGACGGTCCCGCCGTCCCGCCGGTGTGCCCGCGGCACCCCGACCGCGTGTCGTACGTGCGCTGCCAGCGGTGCGGGCGCCCGGCGTGCCCCGAGTGCCAGCGACCGGCCGCGGTCGGCATCCAGTGCGTCGACTGCGTGCGCGACGCCGCCCGCCAGGCGCCGACGCAGCGCACCGCGCTGGGTGGGAAGGTGCGCGGCGGGCCGCCCGTCGTGACGTTCACGATCATCGGCCTGTGCGTCGTGAGCTGGCTCCTCCAGCTCGTCACGGGCGGCACGTGGACGAACATGCTCGCGTTCGCGCCCTGGGTCGGCGAGCTTCAGCCCTACCGCTTCCTCACGGCGGCGTTCCTGCACTCGACGAGCCCCGTCCACATCCTCTTCAACATGTACGCCCTGTGGATCACGGGCCCGTTCCTCGAGCAGCAGCTCGGCCGGCTGCGCTTCACGGCGCTCTACCTGCTCTCCGCGCTCGGCGGCTCCGTCGGCTACCTGCTCCTCGCGGGGGGCCCGACGTCGGGGGCCTGGTACCAGCCTGTCGTCGGCGCCTCGGGCGCGGTGTTCGGCCTCTTCGGGGCGATCCTGCTCGTCCTGCGCCGGACGGGCCGGAACGCGATGCAGATCGTCGTGCTCATCGGCATCAACTTCGCGATCGGGCTGTTCTTCCCCGGCATCGCGTGGCAGGCGCACCTGGGCGGTCTAGTCGTGGGGCTCGCGCTCGGCGCCGCCTACGCCTACGCGCCGCGCGAGCGTCGCACCCTCGTGTCCGTGGGGGCGACGGTCGTCGTCGTGGTGGCGCTGGTCGCCGCCTCCTGGCTCACCTACGCGGCGGCGGACCAGTTCGGCCATCTCACCTGACGAGGCGGCCACAGGAGTTATCCCCAGGATTACTCACAGGTGTGGAACTACACCGGTGTGAGGCCCGACGGCACCGGACGGGGCCCAGGCCCCGCCCGGTGCGCGGCTACTTCCAGCGCGTCGTGAGCGCGAAGCCCGCGATGATGAAGGCGAAGCCGACCCCGAGGTTCCATGCACCGAGCGGCGGGACGGGGAGCTGCTTCGGACCGCTGAGGTAGAACAGCACGATCCACGCGAGCCCGACGAGCATGAGCCCGAGCATCGTGGGCACGAGCCAGCGCGGGTTGCCCGTCTCGGGCTTCGGCACGCTCGGCGGACGCTGCGGCTTGGGCTTCTTGCGCGACTTCGACTCGGGCACGAGGGTGGGCTCCTGTCCTGGTGGGGCTCGCTGCGCCGGCGCCGGGACGCACCGCGGGAGCGGACGCCTGCCGTCGTCGTGCAGGAACCGTGCATGGGTCGGGCGAAGGTCGTCGACGCGCCGCGAGGCTCTGCCGGAGCACAGGTCCGTCACGATCGTGGACGACGTTCGTCGACTAGCGTAGTGGGCGCACACAATAGGCACGGACACCGCGCGCGGAGGACGTGCCGCGAGGTGTGCCGCGCACGACCTCAGCACCACGCAGTCCACGACGCCGACGCACCACGCCGACGCACGACGCCGAACCGGTCGACGACCTCGTCCGCCCCCAGGAAGGAGACGGTCGCGTGAGCACCACGGACCCTGGCGCCACGGGCCCGGACGACCCCGCCGAGGGGCCGTCGTCCGCCCCGGGCGGCACGCCGCGCGCGCGTCGCGTCCGGTCCGCCGTGACGGTCGCGCTCGTCCTCGCGCTCGCCGGGGTCATGTTCACGGCGAACGCGCGCCTCGCGCGCGGCGACGAGTCCCGGCACCCGGAGAACCTCGCGCAGCTCGTCGACCGCGAGTCCGACCGCGTGGCCGACCTCGCGACGCAGGTCGACGCCCTGACGGCGGAGGTCGCGGACCTGTCGCAGACCGGGGACGCGCCCACCGGCGTCGACCCCGACCTCGCGGCGCGCACCGCCGTCGCCGCGGGGACGACGCCCGTCGAGGGCGCCGGCGTCTCCGTGACGCTCGACGACGCGCCCCCGGAGGGCAGCTACCCGGCGGGGATCCGTCCCGACGACCTCGTCGTGCACCAGCAGGACATCCAGTCCGTCGTCAACGCGCTGTGGGCGGGCGGTGCCGAGGCGATGACGCTCCAGGGGCAGCGCGTCACGGCGACGTCGGCGTTCCGCTGCGCGGGCAACATCCTGCTGCTGCACGGCCGCGTGTACTCCCCGCCCTACGTCGTGGAGGCCGTGGGTGACCCCGAGGCCCTGCGCGACGCGCTCGACCGCTCGCCGGGCGTCCAGGTGTACAAGGAGTACGTCGACGCGGTGAACCTCGGCTGGTCGGTCGAGGACGAGAGCGACATCGAGATGCCGGGCTACCAGGGGGCGCTCGAGCTCCGCTACGCGCGCCCGTCCGACGCGGTGGCGTCGTGACCGCGACGACCCCCGCACCGGTCCGCCACGCGGGGCACCGCGGCTCGGGTCGCGGTCCGGTGTCCGCCGTCGTGGGGGTGCTCGGCGAGCTGCTCATCACGCTGGGGATCCTGCTCGGCCTGTACGTCGTCTGGCAGCTGTGGTGGACGGACGTCCAGGCGGACCGCGTCCAGGCGCAGGTCCTCGAGGAGATCCAGGCGCCGACGCCGGACGCCGCGGACGTCGGCACGACGATCCTGCGCGACGACCCGCCCGTCCCCGCCGCGCCCGCGCTCGGCGAGGTGTGGGGCACGCTCTACGTGCCGCGCTGGGACGGCAAGATGATGCCGATCGCGGAGGGCACCGACAAGCGGTCGATCCTCGACCAGGCGATGGCCGGGCACTACCCCGAGACCGTCATGCCGGGCGCCGTCGGGAACTTCTCCCTCGCCGGGCACCGGCAGACGTACGGCAAGATCTTCCACGACGTCGAGGAGCTCGAGATCGGCGACCCGATCGTCGTCGAGGCCGACGGCACGTGGTACGTCTACCGCGTCGACCACATGCAGGCCGTGAAGCCCGACCAGGTCGAGGCGATCGCGCCCGTCCCGTGGCAGCCCGGCGTCGAGCCCGCCGAGCGGTACCTCACGCTGACGACGTGCCACCCGATCGGCCTCAACTCGCTCGTCGCGCGGTACATCGTCAACGCGAAGTTCGACTACTGGATGCCCGTCGAGGACGGCACGCCGCCGGAGCTCGTCGGCCAGACCGCTCCCGCCGCCGAAGGAGGCTCGTGATGTACGGGGCGCTGTGGCGCGTGCTGCCCGGCCCGGCGTGGCTGCGGGTGCTGATCCTGCTCGTCCTCGCGGCCGCCGTCGTGCTCGCGTGCTTCGAGTGGCTGTTCCCGCTCGTGTCCGAGTACATGCCGTTCAACGACCCCAACATCCAGACCGACGCCGCCGGCGCAGTGTCCGTGGAGGCCCCGCGATGACCCACCCGACCCGCATCCTCGTCGTGGACAACTACGACTCGTTCGTCTACACGATCGTCGGCTACCTCGACCAGCTGGGCGCGCAGACCGTCGTCGTGCGCAACGACGCGGTGCCGGAGCCCGACGCCGACGGTCGCTTCCGCGACGCGGACGGCACCGTGTTCGACGGCGTCCTCGTCTCCCCCGGGCCCGGCACGCCGAAGGAGGCCGGGCAGAGCGAGCACGTGATCCGCACGTGCGCCGCGTCGCGCACGCCGATGCTCGGCGTGTGCCTGGGCCACCAGGCCCTCGCCGAGGTATACGGCGCGACGGTCACGCACGCGCCCGAGCTCATGCACGGCAAGACGAGCCTCGTGGAGCACGAGGGCGAGGGCGTGCTCGCGGGCCTCCCCCACCCGTTCACCGCGACGCGGTACCACTCGCTCGCCGTCGTGAGCGACACCGTGCCCGCGGAGCTCGAGGTGACGGCGACGACCGCCGGGGGCGTCATCATGGGCCTCCAGCACAAGGACCTGCCGCTGCACGGGGTCCAGTTCCACCCGGAGTCCGTGCTCACCGAGGGTGGCCACCGCCTGCTCGCGAACTGGCTCGAGGCGTGCGGCCTGGAGGGCGCCGTCGAGCGCTCCGCGGGCATGGCCCCGCTCGTGCGCCAGTAGCGAGCACCGCGCGGCACCGGCCCCGGTCTGCCGCCCTCGGACGCCCCGCACGACGACGGGCCCTCACCTCCGTGGAGGTGAGGGCCCGTCGTCGTGGACGGCCCGGGGGCGGTGGGTCAGCCCTCGCCGTCCCCGCCGTTGCCCCCGCCGTTCCCGTTGCCGCCGCCGTTGTTCCCGCCGCCGTTGTCGCCGCCGCCGTTCGACGGTCCGGGACCGGTCGAGACGATGAGGCGCACCTCTGAGCCGACCTCGAGCTCGGTCCCGCCCCGCGGGTCGGAGCCGATGACCGTGCCCGCCGGCCACTGCTCGGACTCCTGGGTCTGCCGTGCCCCGGGGACGAGCCCGGCACCGCCCAGCGCCTCGAGGGCCTGCTGCTCGGTCATGCCGGCGAGGTTCGTCGGCACCGTCGTCGTCTCCGCCGCGCGCGGGATGGCGACCTTGAGGGTCACGGTCGACCCCTGCGGGACGCTGCCCGCGTTGGGCTGCTGCGAGAGGACCTGGTTCTCCGGCTCGTCGGACTCCTCCTCGCTGCGGTCGACCTTCAGGCCGAGCGCCTCGACGGTCGACTTCGCGGCGTCGAACTGCTGGCCCGTGACGTCCGGGAGGGCGACGAGGCCGCTCGACACGAACAGGTTGACCGTCGAGCCCGCCGGCACGGACTGGCCGGCGCCGGGGTCGGTCTTCGTCACCGCGCCCTTCGGGACGTCCGGCGAGTCCTCCGTGTTGACGTCGCCGACGTTGAGCCCGGCGTCGGAGAGGTACTGCCGGGCCTCCTCCTGCGTCTTGCCCTTGAGGTCCTGGATGGTGACGGCGTCGGGACCGGTCGAGAACCAGACGTCGACCGAGGTGCCCGGGTCGACCTGGGCGTCACCGGCGGGGCTCTGGCGGATGAACTCGCCCTCCGGGACGTCGGAGTTCTCCTCGAGGAGCGGGTTGAACTCGAGGTCCAGGCCGTCGAAGAGTGCGGCGGCCTCCTCCTGGGTCATGCCCGCCTGGACCGTCGGCACGGTGACGAGCTCCGGCTCGACGTCCTTGTTCTGGTTGATGAGCAGCATCGTCACGATCGCCGCGATGGCGAGCACGCCGACCGCGATGAGCGTCCACATGAGGCCCTTGCGGCTCTTGGGCTGCTCGTCGTCCTCGCCGGGCGGCTGCTCCCCCGGCGGGACGGCGGGCGCCGCGCTGGTCGCCCAGGGGTTCGCCGCCGCGGCGGCCGGTGCCATGACCTGCGTCGCGGACTCGACCATCGTCGGCTGGAGGTCGGCGGCCGCGGCGGCGGCACCGAGGCCGGCGGCGGCGGCCGCGACCCCGAGCGCCGGGGCCGTGATCGACCCGCCGCGCACGGCGTTCTCCAGGTCGGCCCGGAACTCGGCGGCGCTCGAGTAGCGCGCCGTGCGGTCCTTCGCGAGCGCCTTGAGCGTGATGCGGTCGAGCACCTCGGGCACGTCGGGAGCGATCGCGCTCGGCGTTGCGGGCGCCTCGCGCACGTGCTGGTAGGCCACTGCGACGGGCGAGTCGCCGATGAACGGCGGGCGCCCCGTGAGCAGCTCGTAGAGCAGGCAGCCGGTCGAGTACAGGTCGGAGCGCGCGTCGACCGTCTCGCCGCGCGCCTGCTCCGGGGAGAGGTACTGCGCGGTGCCGATGACGGCCTGCGTCTGGGTCATGGTGGCCGCGGAGTCGGCGACCGCGCGGGCGATGCCGAAGTCCATGACCTTCACCGCGCCCGTCGGCGTGATCATCACGTTGGCGGGCTTGATGTCGCGGTGGACGATCCCGGCGTGGTGCGAGTACTCGAGCGCCGCGAGGACGCCCGCCGTGATCTCGACCGCCTCGTCGATGGGCACGGCCTGACCGTCGCGCAGGATGTCCCGCACGGTGTGGCCCTCGACGTACTCCATGACGATGAACGGGACGTGCACCGCGTTGCTGGTGGCGTCCTCGTGCACGTCCTCGCCCGTGTCGTAGACCGCGACGATGGCCGGGTGGTTCAGGGAGGCCGCTGCCTGCGCCTCGCGACGGAAGCGCGCGAGGAACGACGGGTCGCGCGCGAGGTCGGAGCGCAGGATCTTGATCGCGACGGTACGACCGAGGCGGTTGTCGTGCCCGATGTGCACCTCGGCCATGCCACCACGGCCGATGAGCTCACCGACCTGGTAGCGCCCGGCAAGCACTCGGGGAGCGTTGTCCACCACTCATTCGTCCTTCGGTGTCGTCGGAGCCGTGGGCGCGTCCGCCCACGGCACAGCTGGCGCAATCATCCCACCCGCGACCCTGCGGCCACGCGGGGAACACCACGATGTCGTCACGATGTCACCCGTCCGGGGAGCGTCTCGGCGTCGGGCACGGCGACCTCGACGGAGGTCTCCGCGCCCCGCACGGGGGCGGCGTCGCCGCCGTCGCCGTCCCGGTCCCCGAGCGTGGCGATCGTCGCGATCACCAGCACGAGCAGGAGACCCAGGAGGGCGACGAGCGGCCAGGTCAGGCCGTTGGGCAGGCCTCCCAGGCGGCGGCCCGTCGTGGTCGACGTGCGGCGCCCCGCGGAGCGCGAGGGCACGGGTGCCGACTGCGACTGACGGCGGGCCTCGGCGCGGGTCGCCGGGGCGACGGGCTCGGCGCGCGTCGAGCCCCCGGCCGCGCCGGCCGGGCGCGTGCCCGCGCGGGTGGGCTGCGGCCGTCGTGAGGAGCGCGTCGGGCCGTGCATCTCGCGGCGCGGCGGGTACGCGCGCGGGGCGGCCGGGTCGTCCGCCGGGGCCGCGGGGACGGGGCGCTCCCACGGGAGGGCGGGGCCGGGGGCGGCGCCGTCCGGTGCGGGCGGCGCCCCGACGGGCTCGGCGGTCTCCGGGACCGTCCCGCCGTGCCGGCCGAGCGGGCGGACGCGGGTGGCGTCGTCGTCGGGCGGACCGGGGGGCGTCGCGGCCGACGGCGGCGCGTCCGCCTGCGCGGCGTGCGCGGCGCGACGCGGCTCGGGGGCGACCCACGGGTTCGCCGGGTCGGGCGCGTGCGGGTCGCGCACCGCGGCCGGGATGACGAGCGGCGTGATGACGGGTGCCGGGTCCGGCTCGGGCGCGGGGACGTCGTCGGCGGTGGTGCGGGCCCGGCGCGCGCGGCGCGTGGGGGCGGGCGCCCCCGTGCGGGCGGACCAGGGGTCGCTCGCGAGGCGCGCGGCGATGCCCTCGAAGACGCGCGCGAGCGCGTCGGCCGGGTGGGGCCGCGCCAGCGGGTCCTTGGCGAGCATGACCATGACGAGCTCGCCGAGCTCCGGGTCGACCGACGTGGGCAGCGGCGGCACCGGCTCGTTGACGTGCGCGACCGCGATGTCCACGGGCGTCGATCCCGTGAACGGGCGGTTCCCCGCGATGGACTCGTACGCGACGATGCCGAGCGCGTAGATGTCCGAGGCGCCGGTGGCGGCCTGGCCGACGGCCTGCTCGGGCGAGAGGTACTGGGCCGTGCCCATGACCATGCCCGTCGCGGTCATCGGGACCTGGTTGGCCGCGAGCGAGACCCCGAAGTCGGTGATCTTCACGGTGCCGGAGCGGTCGATAAGGATGTTCCCCGGCTTGACGTCCCGGTGCACGACGCCGGACAGGTGGGCGGCGTGCAGCGCCCGGGCGGTCTGCGCGAGGATCGGCAGGAGCCGCGCGGGCGGGAGCACCGGCTCGCGCTCCAGCAGGTCCGCCATGGGCTCGCCCACGACGAGCTCCATGACGAGGTACCCGGAGCCGTTCGTCTCGCCGTAGTCGTACATCTGCGCGATGTTGGGGTGCGAGAGCGCCGCGCTGTTGCGGGCCTCGGTGCGCAGCCGGTTGAGGAAGTCCTCGTTGCCCGCGTACTCGCTCCGCAGGACCTTGACCGCGACCTCGCGGCCGAGCGCGTCGTCGGCCGCGACCCACACCTCGCCCATGCCGCCGACGGCGATGCGCCGCACGAGGCGGTAGCGGTTGCCGAGCGTCAGCCCTCGGACCGGCTTCATCCGTTCAACACCGCCTCCATGACGGCGCGGGCGATCGGCGCGGCGATCGCGCCGCCCGTCGCCTCGTTGCCCATCGAGCCGCCGTTCTCGACGATGACCGCGACCGCGACCTGCGGGTCGTCGGCCGGGGCGAAGCTCGTGAACCACGCGTGCGGCGCGGCTTCGCCGCCCGTCTCGGCGGTGCCCGTCTTGCCCGCGACCTGCACGCCCGGGATCTGCGCGGACTTCCCGGAGCCGTTCTGCACGACGCCCACCATCATCTGGGTGAGCTGCTCGGCCGTCGACGGCGAGACCGAGGTGCGCAGACGCCGCGGCTCCGACTGCCGGACGACGTCGAGGTCGGGGTTGCGGATCGTCTCGACGGTGTACGGGGCCATCTGCACGCCGTCGTTCGCGATCGCGGCGGCGACCATCGCCATCTGGAGCGGCGTGACCTTGACCTCGCCCTGGCCGATGCCGGCGCGCGCGATCCCGGCGGCGTCGGCGCCCGGCGTGCCCTCGGCGGGGAAGCGGCTCGGCGTGACGTCCATGGGGATCTCGAGCGAGGAGTCGAAGCCGAAGTCCTCGGCCTGGTCGCGCATCGCGTCCTCGCCGAGGGTCATGGCCAGGTCGCCGAACGCGGTGTTGCACGAGATGCGCAGCGCGTCTGCGAGGGTCATCTCGCCCGTGGGCGAGCAGCGCGTGCCGCCGAAGTTCTTCATCGTCTGCGTCGACTGGGGGTACGGCAGCTCGTCCGGGGCCGGGATCACGGTCTCGGGCGTGTACTGCCCGCTCTCGAGCGCCGCGGCGGACGTGACGATCTTGAACGTCGACCCCGGCGGGTACGTGTTGCCGCGGATGGCCCGGTTCGACATCGGGTTGCCCTCGGCGTTGAGCAGCTCCTGGTAGCGCTGGCGTGCGAGGGCGGTGTCGTGCGTCGCGAGCTCGTTCGGGTCGTAGCTCGGCTTCGACACGAGCGCGAGGACGCGGCCCGTCTTCGGCTCGATCGCGACGACGGCGCCGCGCTGGTCACCCAGCGCGTCCCACGCGGCCTGCTGCGCCGCCGGGTCGATCGTCAGCTCGACGGACGCGCCCTGCGGCTGCTGCCCCGTGAAGAGCGCGCTCAGGCGGTCGAGCCACAGCGAGCTCGCCTCGCCGTTGAGGTAGTCGTTCTCCTTGTCCTCGATCTCCGTGCGCCCGTTGGTGAGCGACAGAAAGCCGGAGACGGGCGCGTAGAGCGGGCCGTTGGAGTACTGGCGCTGGAAGCCGAACGCATCGTCCACCGGCGTCGAGGACGCGATGGCGTCGCCCGCGACGACGATCGGGCCGCGGAACTTGTTGTACTCGCGGTAGATCGTGCGGGCGTTGCGCGAGTCGTTGTTGAGCGAGTCGGCCTGGACGAACTGGATGTACGTCGTCGACACCATGAGCGCGAGGAACATCACGAGGACGACGGTCGCGACGCGACGCAGGGGGACGTTCACCGGGCTCCTCCCCAGGGGTCACGGTCGGTCTCGGTGGCGGCGTCCGGTCGGCGGACGACCTCCGTGCGCAGGTCGTCGGGGTGGTCGGGGACCTCCCCGGTGCGGCCGACCGCGGGCTGGACGCCCGTCGTCGCGCGCGTGGGGCCCGTGGCGGGACCGGGGACGGTGGGCGCGCCGACCGTGGTGGGTGCGTCGTCGGGCAGGGCGCCCACGGCCGCGCCGCCGCCCACGACCGCGACCGGGTCGGAGTCGGTGCGGCTGCGCGCCCCGCCGGGCGCGACCTGCCCGCGCACGGGCAGGGAGGAGGGGCGCCGCGCGTCGTCCGAGATGCGCAGGAGCAGCCCGACGACGAGCCAGTTCGCGAGGAGCGACGACCCGCCCTGGGCGACGAACGGCATGGTCAGGCCGGTGAGCGGGATGATCCGCGTGATCCCGCCGACCACGACGAAGAGCTGCCACGCCATGACGAACGCGAGACCGCCCGCGAGCAGCTTGCCGAACCCGTCGCGCACGCCGATCGCGGTGCGCAGGCCGCGCTCCACGAGGACGAGGTACGCGAGCAGGATGCCGATGAGGCCCGTGAGGCCGAGCTCCTCGCCGAGCGACGCGTAGATGAAGTCGGAGAACGCGTACGGGACCGTGCGGGGGTAACCGGCGCCCCAGCCCGTGCCGAAGAGGCCGCCGTTGCCGAGCGAGAACAGGCCGCCCACGAGCTGGCCGGACCCGCCGACCTTGCGGCCGAAGATCTCCGGGTCGAACGGGTGCAGCCACACGTCGACGCGCGCCTGCACGTGCCCGAACGTCGACGCCGCGAGCACTGCGCCGACCGCGATGAGGAGCAGACCGATGACGACCCAGCTCACGCGCTCGGTCGCGATGTAGAGCATCGCGACGAACAGGCCGAAGAACAGGAGCGAGGTCCCGAGGTCGCGCTCGAACACGAGGATCGCGAGCGAGACGAGCCAGACGATGATGATCGGCCCGAGGTCGCGCAGGCGCGGGAGCTGGAGGCCGAGCACGCGGGGGCCGGCGAGCGCGAGCGTGTCGCGGTTCGTCACGAGGTACCCCGCGAAGAAGATCGCGAACGCGACCTTGGCGAACTCGGCCGGCTGGAGCGAGAAGCCGAACAGGTTGATCCAGATCTGGGCGCCGTTGATGCGGGTGCCCAGGCCCGGGACGAGCGGCAGCGCGACGAGCACGATGCCCGCGATCATCGCGGTGTAGGTGTAGCGGCGCAGGGTCCGGTGGTCGCGCAGGAACCAGACGAGGGCGAACGCGCAGAGGATGCCGAGCGCCGTCCACTGGAGCTGGCGGGGCGCGAGGTCCTGCTCGCCGCCCGTGACCTGCGAGCCCAGGTCGAGGCGGAAGATCATGGCGAGGCCGATGCCGTTGAGCGCGACGGCGATCGGCAGGATCACCGGGTCCGCGTACGGCGCCTTGAACCGCAGCAGCACGTGCGCGGCGCCCGCGAGCACCACCGTGCCGATGCTGTACACGTAGAAGCGGCCCGGGAGCTCGCCCGTGAGCTGCAGACCCACGAGCGCGTACGCCCCGATGCCCAGCGCGAGCGCGAGGACGAGCAGACCGAGCTCCGCGCCCCGGCCGGGGCGCACCTCGGTGGTCTCCACCGTGGCCATCAGGCCCCCGAGCCGGCGCCGTCGGCGGGCGCCGGGGTCACGTCCGGCGCGTCGGCCTCCGGCGTCCCCGTCGTCGCGCCGTCGACGGTCCCGTCCGCGGGCGGTTCGGTCGAGCCGTCGGTCGCGGGGGTCTCGGTGGTGTCCTCCGTGGCCTCGGCGACCAGCCGCTCGGCGCGGGCGCGGGCGTCCTCGAGCGACTGCGCGGGGATCGTGGTCTCCAGGCGGTCGACGACGTAGCCCGGCAGGTCGTCGACGCGCGTCCCCGTGAGCTCGATCGGGGTCGACAGCGTGACCGGGCCCGCGTTCTCGGGGATGCCGCGGAACACCGCGACCTGGCCGTCGGCGACGCCCACGTAGTACTGCGACTGCGTCCAGCGGTAGCCCGCCCAGCCGGCGACGCCGAGGCCCGCGACCACGAGCAGGATCGCGACCACGGTGACCCAGCGCCGGGGCGCGCGACCCGGGCGCACGTCGTCCTCGTCGTCGCCAGAGCCCTCGGCGATGGTGCGACCCTCCGTGCCGTCCTCGTCCGCCGCGTCGGCGTCCGGGTCCTCGGCCGGGGCGGTCGTCTTCGTGCTCGCCATGAGCGCGGCCGCGCGGGCCGCCGGGCCGTCCGCGGCCGACGTCGGGGCGTCGCGGTCGATCGCCGCCGACCCGACGACCTGCGCGCCCGTGCCGGGGGCCCCGCCGTCGGGCAGGGCGTCGACGTCGACGACGTCCGCGACGACGACCGTGACGTTGTCCGTGCTGCCGGCGCGCAGCGCGAGCTGGAGCAGGTGGTCGGCGCACGCGTCGACGTCGTCCGTGTCGGCGAGCGTCTGCGCGATGGTCTCCTGGCTGACGAAGCCCGAGAGGCCGTCCGAGCACAGGAGCCACCGGTCGCCCGGCTTCGCCTCGCGGACGGACATGTCCGGCGTGAGGTCGATGTCGAAGTCGCCCAGCACGCGCATGACGACGTTGCGCTGCGGGTGGGTCTCGGCCTCGTCCGCCGAGATGCGCCCCGTGTCGACGAGGTGCTGCACGAACGTGTGGTCCGTCGTGACCTGGTTCAGCTCGCCGTCGCGCAGCAGGTAGGCGCGCGAGTCGCCGAGGTGCGCCATGGCGAGCTTGTTGCCCGCGCGCAGGATCGCGGTGACGGTCGTGCCCATGCCGACCAGCTCCGGGTCGGTCACGCTGCGGTCCACGAGGTCCTGGCGGGCGTGGTCGATCGAGCGCTCGAGCTCGGCCAGCGCGTCGTCCGGGCCGTGCGACTCGCCGTCGAGCGGGGCGAGCGCGGCGATCGCGATGGACGACGCGACGTCGCCCCCCGCGTGTCCGCCCATGCCGTCCGCGACGACGAGCAGGTGCGGGCCCGCGTAGCCGGAGTCCTGGTTGTTGGAGCGCACGAGCCCGACGTCGGAGCGCGCGGCGTAGCGCAGGGCGATGTTCACTGCGGGCTACCTCTGCAGCTCGACGACGGACTGACCGATCCGCACCCGCGTCCCCAGGCCCAGGGGGGTGACCTGGGCGATCCGCTGGTCCTCGACGTAGGTGCCGTTCGTGGAGCCCAGGTCCTCGACGAACCAGGACCCGTGCTGCGGGAAGATGCGGGCGTGGCGCGACGACGAGTAGTCGTCGTCGAGGACGAGCGTGCAGCTCGGCGCGCGGCCGATGAGGATCGACGACGTCGTGAGCGGGATCGTCGTGCCGGTCAGCGGGCCGGCGGTGACGACGAGCCGCGACGGGCCCGCGGGCGCGGCGGGTCGCGACGGCTCCGGGGCGGCGGGGGTGGGGCCCGACGTCGGGCGGGCGGCCGGGGCGGGGGCGCCCTTCTTGCCGCGGCGCGGCGTGATCTTCGTGCCGTACAGGTCCCGACGCAGCACCCCGATCGCGGAGAGCACGAACACCCAGAGCAGCACCAGGTAGCCCAGCCGGAGCAGGGTGAACGTGAGATCGGTCATGCGGGCCGGATCACCACTCCTCGTTGTCGGACGCGCCGGTCCAGAACATGATGCGGGTCCGGCCGATCGTCAGGGAGTTCCCGTCGAGCAGCGTCGCGGCCGGCACCTGGTGGCCCTCGACGAACAGCCCGTTCGTGGAGCCGAGGTCCGTCGCGATCACGCCCTCCGGGGTCACGCGGATCTCCAGGTGGCGCCGCGAGACGCCCGGGTCGTCGACGACGATGTCGGCCTCCGAGCCGCGGCCGATCACGGTGACCGGGCCGGTGAGCAGGTAGCGCTGCCCGTCGATGTCGACGAGCGGGTGGCGCGTGCTCGGGGACGCCGTCGTGGCGGGGGCGACGTTGCCGCGCACGCTCGCCGAGCGCAGCTGGAAGCGGCCGACGTCGAGCGTGTCGTTCTGCTCGAAGCTCACGCTCACGGGGCCGACGAACGCGTAGTGCTGCGACGCGGCGTACTGGGTGACGTTCGAGGCCAGCTCGTCGGCGAGCGTCTCCGCGCCCCACCCCTCGACCTGGCCGAAGTCGTCCACCGACAGCTCGATGGTGAACTCGTTGGGCACGACCGTGCGCTCGCGGTCGACGACGGCGGCGCGGTCGTCGACCTCGCGCCGCAGCGCGCTCGCGAGCTCGACGGGCTTGACCTCGCTGCGCCCGACCTTCGCGAACGCGTTGTTCACGACGCGCTCGACGCCCTTCTCGAAGCGGTCCAGGACTCCCATGCCACCTCCTCCCTCGTGCTCGCTCGTGCCGCGGCCCACGCCGCGCGGATCTCGTCTGCTCTGCCGGCGCCCTTCCCCGGTGGCCCCCCGCGCACCCGCGTCCGGGCAGACTACCTAGATCGTATCGATCGCGTCGGACCAGCAGGCCCGTTTCGTCGGACGATTACCGGACGGATGTGGCGCTTTCGTGGCGGAGCGTGTGAACGTCGGGCGTCCGCTCCCCCGCCGAGCACGAGGTTGGCGTCGTCTCGCCGCTCTTCCCGGGAGCGACGACGTGCTCGAGGGCGACGAAGGTCGTGGTCGGCGACGGGGCCGCGCCGCGGTGCGTCCGGGTGGCGGGCGTCACGCAGGACGGTGCGGTGCCGGTCGGTCGCCCGCGCCGTGCTAGTCTTCTGCGGCACGCGCGAGTGGCGGAATAGGCAGACGCGCACGGTTCAGGTCCGTGTGCCCGAAAGGGCGTGGGGGTTCAACTCCCCCCTCGCGCACGTGACGAGGTCCCGGTCAGGTCGTCCCTGACCGGGACTTTCGCATTCCCGGGCCCGTGCTTCCTCCCGGGTGCCGCCTCCGGCGGCGTCGTCCGGCCCAGCTCCCGCGCTCACGGCGCCAGCGCGCGGCACGGAGGTGCCGTGGCCGTCGTGCCCGTCCACCACGCCCGGCACGCGCGACCTGCCGCGCGCCGCGGCGTCCCACACCTCCACGACCCAGTCGGCGGCGGTGTCGACGACGACGTCGCGCGCGTCGTGCGGCTCGCGGCCGGGTGCGACGAGCGGCACGTCCGGGACGGGGCCGTCCTCGCCGTGCACGACCTCGAACAGCGTGCGGTGCGGCGCGATCGCGCGGTCGAGCACGGCGGCGTCGGGGCCGTCGAGCGACACGACGACGTCGAACGTGCCCTCCCCGTCCTGGTCAGGGAAGACGGTGACGACGATCTCCTCCGCGCGGTCCGGGAGCGCGTCGACGACGGCGCGCAGGCGGCGCACGGCCTCCGGCGTCGCGGCGTCGAGGTGGCCTCGCACGAGGCGGGCGTGGGTCGCGGCGTCCATCGCGTCACCGTAGCGCCGGGCGAGGCTGCCGAGGCCAACCCTAGATCTGCTAGGGTCGTAACCCCTAGAACAACTAGGCATAGGAGCGTTATGCGTATCGACAAGGACCTCGTGGCCGCCTCGGCCACCCCGCTCGTGCTCGGGATCCTCGCCGACGGCGAGTCCTACGGCTACGCGATCCTCAAGCGCGTGGACGAGCTCTCGGGCGGCCGGATGCAGTGGACCGACGGCATGCTCTACCCGCTGCTGCACCGGCTGGAGCGCCTGGGGCTCGTCGAGGCTTCGTGGGGCACGTCCGACGTCGGCCGGCGCCGCAAGCACTACGCGATCACGGCCGCGGGGCGCGAGGCGCTCGTCGAGCGCCAGGCGCAGTGGGACGTCGTCGCGCACGCGCTCCAGCAGGTGTGGCGCTCTGCCCAGCACGGGCTGCAGAGCCCGCCGCGCGTCGCGGAGGGGTGGGCCTGATGGGCGCCGCGACCGCGCCGGCCGGCGCCGCGAGCCCCGGCCCGCACGCCGCGCTCGAGGCGCAGATCGACCAGTGGCGCGGGTACGTCCGGCGCCGGGAGGCGATCTCCGCGGCGGACGTCGACGAGATGGAGGACCACCTGCGCGAGCGGGTCGAGGACCTGCGCGCGACGGGCCTCGACGACGACGAGGCGTTCCTCGTCGCCGTGAAGCGCATGGGCACGCTCGACGACCTGTCGCGCGAGTTCGCGCAGGAGCACTCCGAGCGCCTGTGGAAGCAGCTCGTCCTCGTGGGCCAGCAGCCCGGCCGCACCCGCTCGTGGCGCGAGCTCGCGGTCGTGCTCGGGCTCGCCGTCGCGGTGGGCGTCACGGTCAAGGTCGCGACCGTGCTCCTGCCCTGGGAGACGGTCGGCCTCAACGTCGGGCTCCTCGTGCTGCCGTTCCTCACGGCCTACCTCGCGTGGAAGCGCCAGGTGACGCTGCGTGTCGTCGGCGCGCTCGTCGTGCCGTTCGTCGTGCTGGGCGTCGTGCTCAACGTGTACCCGTTCGCGCCCACGGACGCGACGTTCGTCCTCGCGGCGCTCGCCGCCCCGGTGACGCTGTGGTCCGTCGTCGGGCTCGCCTACGTGGGCGGGCGGTGGCGCTCGGACGCGCGTCGCATGGACTTCGTGCGGTTCACGGGCGAGCTCGCCGTGTACTACACGCTCATCGCGCTCGGCGGCGGGGTGCTGCTCGGCCTGACGATCGGGGTCTTCTCGCTCGCCGGCGTCGACCTCGAGCCCTACCTCGACACCTGGATCCTCACCCTGTGCGTGCCGGCGGCGCTCATCGTGGCCGCGTGGCTCGTCGAGGCCAAGCAGAACGTCGTCGAGAACATCGCGCCCGTGCTCACGCGCGTGTTCACGCCGTTGACGCTCGTCATGCTCCTCGCCGCGTTCGTCGTCCTCGCGACCGCGGGGAACCTCGCGGCCGTGGACCGTGAGCTGCTCATCCTCATGGACGCGATCCTCGTGCTCGTCCTGTGCCTGCTCCTCTACTCCGTCTCGGCCCGCGACCCGCTCGCGCCCGGGTCGTTCTTCGACGGGCTCCTGGTGGTCCTCGTCGGCGCGGCGCTCGCCGTCGACGCCGTCGCGCTCACCGCGATGCTCACGCGCATCGCCGAGTTCGGCGTCAGCCCCAACAAGGCGGCGGCGCTCGGGCTCAACCTCCTGCTGCTCGTCCACCTCGCGTGGTCGGCCGTGCTCGCGACGGCGTTCCTCCGCGGGCGTCGGCCGTTCGCCGACCTCGTCGCGTGGCAGACGCGCTTCCTCCCCGTCTACGCGGCGTGGGCGGCGGTCGTCGCCCTCGTGTTCCCGCCCGTGTTCGGCTTCGTCTGACCGACGGCGGTCGGCCGTCCCCGGGGGTAGCGTGACGGGATGGCCGACCGACCGTCCGGCGGGCCGGTCGACGACGACGTCGTCGGCTGGCTCCTCGACGCCGACCCGGCGCTGCGCTGGCAGGTGGAGCGCGACGTCGTGCACGCCCCGCCCTCCGTGTGGCGGGCGACGCGGGCGCGCGTCGCGACGGAGGGCTTCGGCGCCCGGCTGCTCGGCCACCAGGACCCGGACGGGCAGTGGGCGGGCGGTGCGTACTTCCCCGCGGACGTCGGCGGGGACGGCGCGGCCCCGCCGGACGCCGAGGGCAGGCCCGAGGAGGGCCAGCCCTGGACCGCGACCACCTGGTCGCTCGTCGCGCTGCGCGAGTGGGGTCTCGACCCTGAGGTGCTCCGCGCGCGCCGCACGCCCGAGCTGCTCGCCGAGCACTGCCGCTGGGAGTACGACGACCTGCCCTACTGGGGTGGCGAGGTTGACTGGTGCATCAACGGGTACACGCTCGCCGCGGGCGCGTGGCTCGGCGTCGACGTGACGGCGCTGCTCCGCACCGTCCTCGACGGTCGGCTGCCCGACGGCGGGTGGAACTGCGCGTGGGTCGAGGGCGCGACCGTGTCGTCGTACCACTCGACGCTCAACGCGCTGAAGGGCCTCCTCGCCTACCAGGAGCACGCCGGGGCCACGGACGAGCTGCGCGCCGCGCGCCGCGCCGGCGAGGAGTACCTGCTCCGCCGCGGCCTGTTCCGCCGGCTCGGCACCGGCGAGCCCGTCGGGGACTGGGCGTTCCGCCTCGCCTACCCGTTCCGCTGGTACTACAGCGTGCTCAACGCGCTGGTCTACCTGCGCGCCGCGTCGCTGCTCGACGGCACGCCGCCGGACCCGCGCGCGGCGGACGCGGTCGAGCACGTCCGCCGCGCGCGGCGCCCGGACGGCACCTGGCTCCAGGGCCGGCGCCATCCGGGCCGCGTGTGGTTCGAAGTCGACGCGCCCGCGGGCGAACCGTCACGCTGGCTCACGTACCACGCGACCGTCGTCCTCGACTGGTGGGACGGTCAGGACGCGGGCGGCCCGGAGACGACCTCCGCGCCGTCGAGCACCGCGATGAGCTCGTCGAACCACTCGACGTAGCTCGCCCACGTGAACGGGCGCTTGTCGTCCCAGCCCACGACCTGCCCCGCCTGGACCGCGGGCAGGCCTGCGTACACGGGGTTCGCCGCCATGGCCTCGTCGGAGCCGGTGTAGCTGAGCACGACGTCCGCCGGGTAGTCCGGCACGCGCTCCCAGCTGAGCTCCGCCCAGGCCTGCTGGTCCTGCGGGCCGCCGATCGTGAAGCCCAGCTCCTCCAGCAGCGCGAGCTGGCCCAGGGTCCGCTGCCCGACCCACAGCTCCTCGGCCCCGTTGAGCGGCAGGATCGTCAGCGGCTTCTCCGCGGCGATCGCCCGCAGGGTGTCGAGGCGCTCGTCGAACGCGGCGCGCGCCTCCGCGACCTCCGGGGTGTCCGCGTCGCCGCCGAGCGCCTCCGCGAGCGACGCGTAGTCCTCGATCACCTCGACGACGGGCCGGCCGGAGAACTTCATCCCGACGAACGGCGCGACGGCGGTCGCCTCCTCGGTGATCTTCTCGTCCCACCACCGCCACGCCGTGCCGTCCTCCGTGCCGAACCCGATCACGAGGTCGGGGTCGAGCGCGAGCAGCTTCTCCAGGTTGAGCTCGGCGTCGGTGCCGACGACCTCCATCTCGTCGACCCGCGCGTTGCCGATCGAAAGCGCGCCCGTGTCGGAGAAGCCGTACCCGAACACGCCGTCGGGCCGCACGCCGTAGTCCCACAGCGCGGCGGCCGAGTAGCCGTCGACGACGAGGCGGTCCGGCGCCTCGTCGAGCTCGTACGTCGTGCCGTGGCCCGAGGACGTCCACGACCAGCCGTCGGCGCTCGCGGACGGCTGGTCGTCCCCGGCGCCGTCGGAGCCCGCGTCGGTGCCCGGGGAGCACGCCGCGACGACGGCCGTGAGACCGAGCGCGAGCGTGGCCGCCGCGACCGCGCGCGCGGGCCGGCGCCGCGCACGGGGCGCGCCGGGCAGGGTGGACGAGGGACGGGTCGTGCGGGTCATGCGGTGCTCCTCCGACGAGGCGGTGCGGGCGAGCGCAGGACGGTGGGGGGCCGGTCGGGCGGGGTGGTCCGACCGGGAGAACGGGGCCGCGTCAGGCGCGGCGGGGCCGGCCCTCGGGCACGACGAGCGGGGTGCCCGTCACGGGGTCGGCGATGATGCGGCACGGGAGGCCGAACACGTCCTCGACGAGCTCGGCCGTGACGACCTCGCCCGGCGCGCCCTCGGCGACGATCGCGCCGTCCTTCATGGCGATGAGGTGGGTCGCGTAGCGGCACGCGTGGTTGAGGTCGTGCAGGACGGCGACGAGCGTGTGCCCGCGGTCCCGGTTGAGGTCGGCGCACAGCTCGAGCAGCTCGATCTGGTGGGCGATGTCGAGGAACGTCGTCGGCTCGTCGAGCAGGAGGAGGGGCGTCTCCTGCGCGAGGACCATCGCGACCCACACACGCTGGCGCTGGCCGCCGGACAGCTCGTCGACGAGCCGGCCAGACAGGTCCGTGGTGCCGGTCGCGGCGAGCGCGGCGACCACGGCCGCCTCGTCCTCGCGCGACCACTGGCGCAGGAGCTTCTGGTGGGGGTAGCGCCCGCGCGCGACGAGGTCTGCGACGGTGATCCCCTCGGGCGC
This sequence comes from Cellulosimicrobium sp. AB352, assembly GCF_049538415.1. Lineage (NCBI taxonomy): Bacteria > Bacillati > Actinomycetota > Actinomycetes > Micrococcales > Promicromonosporaceae > Cellulosimicrobium > Cellulosimicrobium sp. AB352. Next base: position 152,566 of record NZ_JBMVFX010000007.1, read on the forward strand.
GATCGACGACTGCGGCAGGAGGCCGAGGCGGCGCGCGACCTCCTTCGCGGGGATGGACGAGATGGAGCGGCCGTCGAGCACGACCTCGCCCTGCGACGGCTTGAGCAGGCGCGACAGCGCCCGCAGCAGCGTCGACTTCCCGCACGCGTTCGGCCCGACGATCACCGTGAACGAGCCGTCGGGGATCGTCACGTCGAGCCCCGAGGAGATGACGCGGTCGTCGTAGCCGACGGTGATGCCGTCGGCGTGCAGGCGGTCGGCGGTGGGGGCCGCGGGGCGGTCGGCGGTGCCGGGCGCGGCCGCGTCGTGCGGGGCGTCCGCGAGCTGGGTGGGTGCCACCGGGGTCCTTCCGGTCTGCGGGGTCGGGGTCACTTGCGGGCCTCGCGGACGAGGAGCCAGACGAGGTAGGCGCCGCCGACGCTCACGGTGACGACGCCGACGGGGAGCTGGGTCGGGGCGAACGCGCGCTGCGCGACGAGGTCGCTCGCGGCCAGGAGCACCGCGCCCATGCACGCGGCGGGCAGGATGCGCACGCCCGCGCTGCCCGTGAGGCGGCGCGCGAGCTGGGGTGCGGCGAGCGCGACGAACGCGATCGGGCCGGCCGCCGCGGTGACGAGCGCGGTGAGCGCGACGCCGAGGACGACGAGCGCGAGCCGCACCCGCTCGCTGCGCAGGCCCAGGGCGGCCGCGGCGTCGTCCCCGAGCTCGAGCAGGCCCATGCGCGGGGCGAGCCACACGAGCGGCAGGGCCAGGAGCGCGGCGAGCACGCACGCGGGGACCGCCTGCGCCCACGTCATGCCGTTGAGCGACCCCGCGCCCCACACGGCGGCGGCCATCGCCGTCTCGAGGTCGGCCTTGACGATGAGCCACTGGTTGGCGGACGCGAGCATCGCCGACACCGCGATGCCGACGATGATGAGGCGGAACCCCTGCACGCCGCGCCGGTAGGCGAGGACGTACACCACCCCCGCGGTGACGATCCCGCCGACGAGCGCGCCCGCCGCCACGCCGACGTACCCGCCGCCGAGCAGCATGATGACGACGAGCGCCCCGGTGTACGCGCCCGTGTTGAAGCCGATGACGTCGGGGCTGCCGAGCGGGTTGCGCGTGAGCGACTGGAAGATGGCGCCGCTGACGCCGAGCGCCGCGCCGAGCACGAGCGCCATGAGCGCGCGCGGGAGGCGCCACTCGACGACGACCATGTGCACCGGGCCGTCGGCCGCGCCGACGAGCGCCTGGAGCACCTGCGGCACGGTGAGCGGGTAGTCGCCGGTGGTGAGCGCGACCACGCCGACGGCCAGCGCGACGAGCAGGAGCGCCCCGCACACCGCGAGCGTGCGCAGGTCGAGCCGCAGGCTCACGCCCCGGCCGCGCACGACGCGCGTCGGGCGGCCGAAGTCGACGCGCCGGTCCGGACCGGGCGCCCCGGCCGAGAGACTGTCCTGCACCGGGGCGCTCACAGCCCGCTCGCCTTCGAGCGGCGCACGAGTGCGATGAGGACCGGGGCACCGACGAACGCCGTGACGATCCCGACCTGGAGCTCGCCCGGCATGACGACGACCCGGCCGACGACGTCGGACACGAGCAGCAGGACGGGCGCGAGCACCGCCGAGTACGGGAGGATCCAGCGCTGGTCCGGGCCGACCGTCCACCGCGCGACGTGCGGCACCATGAGGCCGACGAACGCGATGGGCCCGGCCGCGGCCGTCGCCGCGCCGCACAGGAGCATGACCGCGACGCCGACGAGCACGCGCGTGCGCCCCACGTGCGCGCCGAGCGAGCTCGCGAGGTCGTCGCCGAGCGCGACGGTGTTGAGGGGGCGCGCGACGACGAGCGCGATGACGAGCCCGATCACGACGAACGGCGCGATCGTCCCCGCCATCTCCATCGTGCGGCCCGCGAGCGAGCCGGCGCCCCAGAAGCGCATGCGGTCGAACGCCGCCGGGTCGAGCAGGGTGATGCCCTGCGAGACGCCGCCGAGCACCGCGCCCAGCGCGACGCCCGCGAGGGTCAGACGCACGGGCGTCGCTCCCCCGCGGCCCTGCGACCCGATGGCGTACACCGCGACGGTCGCGACGACGGCGCCCGCGAACGCGAACCAGATGAACGACCCGATGTCCGTGAGCCCGAGGAACGCGACGGCCAGCACGACGGCGAACGCGGCGCCCGCGTTGACCCCGAGGATGCCCGGGTCGGCCAGGGGGTTGCGCGTCATGGCCTGGATGAGGGCGCCCGAGACGCCGAGCGCGGTGCCGACGAGCAGCCCGACGACCGTCCGCGGGAGGCGCAGGTCCCGGATGATCACGTGGTCGCCCGAGCCGTCGTAGCCGGTGAGGGCGTCCCAGACCGTGCCGAGCGGGACCGGCTTCGAGCCGACGACGAGGCTCAGCACGATCGCGAGCACGAGGACCGCGAGGGCGACGAGGAGGCCGACGCTGCGCCCCGCGTTCGTGCGGGCGACCCCGGCCGGGCGGTCGGCGGGGTCGGTCCCGGCCGGTGCCGTGCCGCCGGGGACGTCGGCCGTCGTGGCGGCGGTCGCGGGCGAGGTCATGGTGCTCGGATCTGCTCGGGGGCGCTCGGCCCGGCGGGTCAACACGAGTGAGGTTACCCTCACCTTAATTCACGCCCCGGAGGGTCCGGCAAGGTCGTCCGCGAACCCGGTGGAGTGACCCCGCTCACCGTCGCTGCGGGAGGGGGTTGCCGGTCCGCGAGCGGCGTGTGCGAGAGTGGCCGCATGACCTCGCACGTCCCCGTCGCCGCCGACCACGTCGTCACCGTCGACGACCAGGGCCGCCGGACCGGCACCTTCGAGCGCGCCGCGGTCCACACGACCGAGACGCCCCTGCACCTCGCCTTCTCCTGCTACGTGCTCGACGACGCGGGCCGCCTGCTCCTCACGCGGCGGGCCCTCGCGAAGCGCACGTGGCCCGGCGTGTGGACCAACTCGTTCTGCGGGCACCCGCGCTGGACGGAGTCGACCGAGGAGTCGATCGTCCGCCACGCGCGGCACGAGCTCGGGCTCGAGATCGCGGACCTGGAGGTCGCGGTCCCCGGCTTCCGCTACCGGGCCGTCGACGCGTCGGGCGTCGTGGAGAACGAGATCTGCCCCGTCTACGCCGCCCGGGCTGCGGGCCCGGTCGAGGCGAACCCCGACGAGGTGATGGAGCTCGCCTGGGCCGACCCGCGGGACGTCGCGCGCGGGGTCGCCGCCACGCCGTGGGCGTTCAGCCCGTGGATGGTGCTCCAGGTCGGCGCGCTGGGCGGCGCGAGCACGGCCGGCGACGGTCCGACGGCGCCCCTCGCCGCGGCCTTCGGTCCCGCCTCCGCCTGACCGCGCCCGGCCCGCGACCGGGCAGGGGCGAGGAGTCAGACGCGCCGGAGCTGCGCGCGGCGGAACCGCTCGGGGATGCCCAGGTGGTCGGCGTCCTCGGCGGTCGAGCGCAGCCGCCGCGGCGGGAGCGCGTGCGGCAGGACCGCGTCGGCGCCGGGGACCCGCGCGTCGTGCATCGCGGCGGCGAGCGCGTGCACCAGGGGCGCCTGCCGGGACGGCCGCCGCGTCGAGAAGACCCACAGGTCGAAGCCGGGGGCGGTCGCGAGGTCGACGGGCTGGCCCTGCGCCCACGCGTGCCGCGCGACGACCGGCGACACCGCCAGGAACGTGACCGGCCGGCGCGACCAGAGCACCGTGCGCGACGCGCCGCTCACGCCGCGGTCGGCCAGGAGGAGCCCGATCGTGCGCTGGTTGCCCACGACGGCGGACACCGTGCGGGGGTCGATCCCCGACCACGGGATGACCGTCGGGCGCAGGAACGGTGCGAACGAGCCCACGACGATGCCGCCGTCGAGCACGAGCAGCTTCTCCGAGCCCAGGAACCACAGCAGGACGCCGAGCACGGCGGCGACGGCCACGAGCAGGACGGCCGCGGCGACGACCTCGCCGTCGGCCAGGCTGGCGACCGGCGCGAGCAGCACGAGAACGAGGACCACGGCCCACGCGGGGCCGTTCGGCGTCGCGGCCTCGACGTGCCGCAGGCGGCCGAGGCGCGACGCGTCGGCCCAGTGGCGCACCTTGCGCGTCGCGCGGTCGCCGGTCGGCGCGGCCGTCATCGGCCGAGCAGCTCGGCGGGGAGGCGGCGCAGCGTCGCCGGCCCGACCTCCGACAGCTCGAGCGTGACGGGCGCGCCGTCGGCGTCGTGCTCGCCGCCGCGCACGACGTACACGCCGTCCGGCGTCGCGTAGACGCTCACCCGGACGAGGGTGTCCGAGCCTGCGCGCACCGCCCCGAGCACCGTGACGGCGACCGCTCCGGAGAGCTCCGGCGACGTGCGGGCCTCCGCGGCGAACTGCTCGGTCGTGAAGGTGCGGGCGCGGCCGTCGAGCACGGCCTTCGCCGCGGGGTCGAGGAACACCGCGAGGCGCCCCGCGAGCTCGGCGAGCGGGTAGACGCTGAAGGAGTGGTGGCCGCTCGGCCCGACCTCCTCCTCGAGCACCCGGTCCTCGTCGTGCAGGTAGACGTACACCCAGTGCTTGCCGAGCGCCGTCGTGCGGTCCGCGGAGAGGATGGCCGACGCCGTACGCCGCAGCACGAGCGGGCCCGTCACCTCGGGGACCGCGTCGATCCCGACCTGCGGCTCGCCGCCCGGCCCGGGCGGGCGCTCCTCGTCGGACGGCACCACGAGACCCCGTGCGAGCAGCGACCGCAGGGCGACGCGCCCGACGAGCGTGCGGTCCGCGCCCTCCTGCGCGTCGAGCCAGGGCAGCGGGACGAGCTGCGGGTTCTGGAGGCCGTCGAGGATCGCGACCTCCTCGTCGGTGAGCGTGACGACGTGCGTCACCTCGCCCGAGGCCGTGCGCGCGAGCGTCTGCTCGGCGGCCGCGATGTCGGCCGCGGACCACTGCATGGTCGGCTGCTGGGTCACGAGAAGAGGCCTCCGATGAAGTCGCCGGCGGCGGAGAGCCCGTCGCCGATCGCGTCACCGACGTCGGACGCGACGTCGCCGATGGTATCGGCCGCGTCCCCGACGAAGCTCGTGACGTCGTTCCAGCCGTCCGCGAGGTACGGGCCCGGGTCCGAGAAGAACCCCGTGATCGAGTCCCAGTTGTCGTAGACGAGGTTGCCGAGCGCCCAGACGCCCGCGACCGCCGCCGCGCCCGCGACGACCGCGATGCCGACCGGGTTGGTGAGGAGCCCCGCCGCGATCGCCATGGTGCCCGCGCCGCCGATCACGGACAGGACGCCCATGCCGCGGTCGACGCCGCCGCGCACGCCGTCGTACTGGGTGTTGACGATCTGGTTGATGCCGCCGACCACGCCGGCCGCGCCGCCCGCGAAGCCCATGAACCGGGAGAACGTCGTGGCCCGCCCGAGCACGCTCAGCGCGTCCCCGACCGCCATCCCGCGCGTGAGCTGCAGGGCGCTCGCGGCCGCGGGCGACAGCGCCGCGAGCCGGCTCGCGTCGAGGAAGCCGCGCGCGGCGAGGAAGGTGCGGTACGCGATCCACGCGCCGCTCCCGGCGCCCCACGCGGACAGCGCGGTGTCGCCGACGTCCCAGATCGACCCGTCGAGCGGGTCGCCCGCGCCGGGAGGGCCGCCGCCGGGGCCGGTCGGCACGCCGGGCCCGGGGACGCCCGGGGACGGGATGGACCCGCCCTCGGTGCTCGTCGCGAACTGCTGGTCCGCGTGGCGCAGGACGGCCTGCGACGCCTCGGAGAGCGTCTGGCTCACGCCGCGCAGCAGCGCGACGGACGTGCCGGTCCACTCGCTGCGGAACTGGTCGGCGTCGCCGCCCTGCCAGCGGCCCGCCGCCTCCACGAGGCCGCTGACCTCGGACGTCGTGCTCACGAGCTGGTCGGAGGCGGACCGCAGCGACTGCGCCAGCCTCCGCAGCTCGTTGACGTCCGCGCCCCACATACCGCTCACGTCGTCCTCGTCCCCTCGTCGGTCGTCCGGCCCGCCGGCACCCGGTGTCCGGGACGCGCGAGGCGGGCACCGGGGAGGCTACCGTGCGCGCCGTCGTGCGGGCGATGGGGAGTCCTCCCCGTCGGGTCGCGGCGCGCCCGCGCCCGCGCACCGCTCGCGTTCGGCTCCGGCGCGCGGGCGGGTGACAATCGACCCATGCCTGACGCGGTACCCGACACCCCCGCCACCCCCGACCGCGCGAGCGAGGCGCCGGTGCCCGCCCGGGACGCCTCGTTCGAGGAGCACGTCGCGTGGGCTCGCGCCGTCCCGGTCGTCGGGTTCGACCTCTCCCCCGTGGCGGGCCGCGTCGTCGAGGACCCGCTGCCGTGGGACTACGTCGCGCTCGCGCGCGAGCTCGTCGCGAGCGGGCGCGGGCCCGTGCTCGACCTCGGCACGGGCGGCGGCGAGCTCCTCTCCACGCTCGGCCCGTTCCCCGCGGGCTCCGCGGCGACCGAGGGCTGGGCCCCGAACCTGCCGGTGGCCCGACGGCGGCTCCAGCCCCTCGGCGTCGAGGTGCGGCCCGTGGAGGGCGACGACGAGCAGCTCCTGCCGTTCTTCGACGGCCAGTTCGCGGTCGTCCTCGACCGGCACGAGGAGTTCGACCCGGACGAGGTGCTCCGCGTGCTGGAGCCGGGCGGCGTGTTCCTCACGCAGCAGGCCGACTCGCGCGACGGCGTGCGCCTGAGCACCGCGCTCGGTGCCGAGCCGGCGTGGGACCCGGACTCGGTCACGCTCGACGCCGCGGTCGAGGTGCTCCGCGAGGCCGGGTTCGTGGTCGACGCCGCGCGCGAGCACGAGGGCCTGCGCCGGTTCCGGGACCTGTCCGCCCTGCTCTGGTACCTGCGGCTCATGGCCTGGCAGGTGCCGGAGCTCGCGTCGCTCTCGCCCGAGGCGGTCGCGCGCTACGAGGCGCCCCTGCGCGCCCTGCACCTGCACCTCGCCGCGGGCCACGAGTTCGTCGACGAGGCGCCGCGCTTCCTCGTGGTCGCGCGCAAGCCCTTCTGACGCCTACTCAGCGTCGGGGTGCGGGCAGCAAGAAGCCCGCGGGCTGGAGGGTTCCTCCTGTCGTGCTGGACGAGGGCACGACACCCGCGGGCTCCGGTGGTTGCGTGGTACTCGCTCGCCGCCGGGGGCTCCCCTCGGGAGACCCCGCCCGGTTCACGGGCTCACCGCATCCGGTCCGTTGCTGGATCGGTTGCGCGACGACTAGCGCGCAACCACCTCACGAGTCCGAAGAATCTTCACTTCCAGGACCACCTCCTTTCGCGTGTACGACGACGGTACGTCCGCCTCCCGCGGCCACGCCAGGGGTTTTCGCCCACGGCGTGGAACCGCCGGGGAACGTCCCGCCGGGTGGCCCGGCCGGTCCTGCGAGGGGCGACCGGGCGACGCGCGGGCCGACGTCGCGCGCTCGACGCGGGTCAGGCGGGGCGCAGGTGCGCCCACTCCTCGGGGTAGTCGTCGAGCCACGCGGCGAACGACTGCGCGGGTCGCTCGACGAGCCGCGGGACCGTGTCGCTCACGTGCGCGAGCTCGCCCGCGGCGATCGCCGTGTACGACGACACCCAGCCGTCCACCTCGAACCGCGGCGCCCCGTACCGGTCGCGCGACGCGTACGCCTCGTCGACGGTCTCGGGGTGGTACGTGATCTCGCGGCCCGTGGCCGACGACAGCTCGGCCGCGACCTCGGCGAGCGTGAGCGCCTCGGGGCCCGTGACGTCGTAGGTGACGCCGTCGTGGCGGTGCGCGTCGGCGTCGAGCAGCACGACGGTCGCGACGTCGGCGATGTCGTCGTGCGAGACCGACGCGACGCGCCCGTCGCCCGCGGGGCCGCGGATCACGCCGTCGTCGCCCACCATGAGCGCGAGCCCGCGGTGGTAGAGGTTGTCGCGCAGGAACGTGTGCCGCACGCCCGTCGCGCGGATGTACTCCTCGGTGCGCCAGTGGTCACGCGCGAACGTGAACACGGCGTCGGGGGCGGCGCCCACGAACGACACGTAGACGATGCGGTGGACGCCCGCCGCGACGGCCGCGTCCACGGCCGCGCGGTGCTGCGCGACGCGGTCGACGTCCTCGCGCGCGGACACGAGCAGGACGGTGTCCACGCCGGTGAACGCCTCGACCATGCCGCGCGTGTCCGTGTACCCGGCGACGACGGCGACGTCCGACTCCGGCAGCGGGTCGTCGCCCAGGCTGGGCGCGCGGGCGGCGTCGCGCACCACGAGGCGTTGCGGCGCGCCCTCGGCGGCGAGCCGGAACGCGAGCTTCGACCCCAGGAGACCGCTCGCGCCCGTCACGGCGACCCGTCCCGACCCCGCCCCGATCATCATCTCCTCACGGTAGGCGCCCTGGTCACGGGCCGCCCGACGACCGGCCCGGACGGGAGGGGAACGCCCTCCTCGCGCAGAATGGGGCCATGTCCAGTGCCGAGACCCGCCCCGGGCCCTACCGCGTCATGACCGTCTGCACCGGCAACATCTGCCGCTCCCCCATGGCCGAGGTGGTGCTGCGCGACCGCTTCGAGGCGGCCGGGCTCGGCGACCGGGTCGTGGTGGACTCGACCGGGATCAGCGACGAAGAGCGGGGGAACCCGATCGACCGCCGCGCCCGGGCCGTCCTGGCCGAGCACGGGTACGTCGTCGACGGGACGCACCGGGCGCGTCAGGTGCGCGCGGGCGACCTCGCCGCGCGCGACCTCGTGCTCGCGATGACCGCCCAGCACGCGCGGGCGCTGCGGCGGCTCGACGCGTCGGCGCCGGTGCGCCTGTACCGCTCGTTCGACCCGGCGGCGCCGCGCGTCGAGCCGGGCGGGTCCGAGCACGTGCTCGACATCGCCGACCCCTGGTACGGGGGGCAGCAGGACTTCGAGGACTGCCTCGCCGAGGTCGAGGCCGCGGCCGACGGGATCGTGGACCTCGTGCGCTCAGAGCTCGACGGCTGAGCCCGCGCGACGGGCGGCCGTCCCGTCGGCGCGCGACCCGCGCGGCCGCGGCGCCGTGGACCAGCGGAAGCGGTCGAAGAACGCGTCGAGCGCGGGGACGCGGCACAGCACGGTGAACAGCCCGAGGCCGAGCGCGCCGCCCACGACGTTGAAGAGCAGGTCGCTGGCGTCCGCGATGTGACCGCCGCCCAGCAGGTGCGAGGTGACGTACTGGGTGACCTCGATCGCGAGGCTGAAGGCCGCTGCCGTGAGCACGACGCGCCACCACGACGGCCGCGCCAGGAGGAGCGGCAGGAGCATGCCCAGCGGCACGAACACGAGGACGTTCATCACCGCGTCGGCGACCTCGTAGTCCACGAGGGGCACGAGGACCAGGTGGGCGTCCCACGCGGCGCTGCTCACCGGCTTGTCGAGGAAGATCGGGAACACCGTGTTCGCCACGACCCCGGCCGCGTAGACGGCGAGCGCGAGCGCGACGGCGGCCCGCGGCAGCGTGAGACGACCGGACCGGTGCAGGCGCCACAGCAGCAGCCCGAGGACCACCGCCCCCAGCGGGACGACCACGGGGAGGACGGGGACCTCGCGAAACACTCGAACCGCTCCTTCAGCTGGCGACATGGCGCACGACGTCGCCGACGGTAGCGGTGCCCCGCCGCCCGGGAGATCCCCCGACGGTGCGACCCCGGCCGCGGCGCCCTCCCCCTGCGGGTGGACCGGGGCGCGCCGCCCGAGGTTCATCGGGTGTCGTCGAGCGTCACCGGCGGCGGGTCCGCCCGCGCAGCGTCCCGACGGCGGTGCCCACGGACCGCGCGACGGACCGTCCCGCGTGACGCACCGTGGCACCGAGCCGGCCGAGCGCGCGGCCCACGCCTCCCGTCGCGCGCGGCGCGCCGCGGGGAGAGGGGGCGACGGCGTCGGGCACGGGCGGCGTGACAGGCGCGGGCCGCGGCAGGTACGCGCCGACCCACTGCGCGATACGTCCGTACGCGAGCGCGCGCACGGGCCGGGAGGAGAGGACGACGTCGTGCAGGGCGCCGTCGAGGCGCGCGACCGTGACGAGGTCGCCGAGCTGGACCGAGCGCTGCGCGACGCCGTCGACGTCGATCGCGGTGTCCGTGCGCATCATCTCGGGCGACCAGCGGGGCAGCAGCGTGCTCCGGGCCGAGAGCAGGACGAGCACCGGGGCGCCGATCCCGAGGCCGCGCGCGACCGTCTGCTGGCCGTGGAAGACGGCGGACAGCCACGCGGGCGTCGTCCGGAAGCCGTGCTGCGGACGCCAGGTGAGGTCGTACGACCACTCGCCGTCGAACTCCTTGCTCACGGAGCGCGTGTAGAAGCCGAGGTCGACGTTGGGCAGCGGACGCGTGGGCGTGAGCCGGGCGCGCGCGCCGATCACGGGCTCGAGGAGGAGGCGGCCGACCTCGCGCGTCTGGAACTCGAGCCACGGGCTGTTGAGGACGAGCGCCGCCGCGCGCCCGGGGTGGCGCGCGAGCCACAGGCTCAGCGTGAGGCCGCCGGTCGAGTGGCCCATGAGCACGACCTCGCGCGGTGACCGCCCGTCGCCCCGGTGGCCCATCGCGACGAGCGCGGCCTCGATGTCCTCGTCGTACGTCGCGAGGTCGGCGACGAACCCGGGCGTCTGGCCGGGCCGCAGGCTGCGGCCGTACTTGCGCAGGTCGAGCGCGTGGAACCGCGCGCCGTGCGCCTCCCAGAAGTCGGCGAGCTCGGTCTGGAAGAAGTAGTCGGACCAGCCGTGCACGTACAGCACGTCGAGGTACGGGTCGGGCCCCGGGCGCCGACGCCGCACGAGCGTCGCGACGACCTCGCCCTCCTCGTCGGGCGAGAGCGGCAGCGTGAGCTGCTCGTAGTCGTCGCCCAGGACGTCGGGCTGCCAGTCCGCCATGCCGCTGACCCTAGGCGGGCCCGACGACGACCGCCCGCCCGGCGGGTCGCGGACCGGTCGGGCGGGGTCGGGTCCGGTCGAGTCGGTTCCGGTGGTCAGCGGGCGGCGCGGCGGGCGCGCCAGCGCGCGACCTCGTGCTCGACGTCGCGCGTCGGGGTCACGACCGGCGGCCCGCCGAGCAGCTGACGACGGGCGTCGACGACGCGCGCGTTGAAGTCGGCGAGGATCTCCCGGACGGACTTCTCGTCGAGCTCGCGGTCGAGGCGGTCGTCGAGCTCACGGTCCTCGGCCTTGAGGAGCATCGCCGGCGGCCCGAGACCGGTGAGCTGCTCGCGCTCGATGACCGCCTTGAGCCACCAGTCCGGGTCGTGCGTGCCCGTGAGCCCGGGGATGGGCTTGCCCGCGAGCGGGAGGTCGTCGAACTCGCCGCGCCGGACGGCCTGGTCGATCACCGTGTCGACGTACATCGCGCGGTCCTCGGGTCGTACACGACGTGGTCCACCGGTCGGGGCGTCGTCGTCGCGCGCCTCGGCCGCGCCGCGCGTGCCCGCCCCGCCCGGCGGCTCGCGGCGGGCGGGGTCGTCGTCGGGCACCTCCCGCTCCGCGGCCTCGCGCGCGGCCTCCCGCTCGACCCGGTACTGCGCGGCCCGCCGGACGGGGTCGTCGTCCGGGGTGCGGGAACGTCGTCGGAACACGAGCACCTCCCTCGTCGTCTCCGCCCAGCGTAGGCAGCCGCGGGCCGGCCGGACGAGCAGAGAGCTCAGCCGTCGAGGAGCGGGTGGTACCGGCGGCGCAGGGCCCGGTCGAGGGCGGCCAGCACGCCGCCGACCGTGAGGACCGTGTTCACCGGGCCCGGGAGGTCCGGCACGAACGGCGGCGTCCAGCCGGTGAACTGCGACGCCAGCTCGAGCAGCTGCGGCACCTGCGTGAGGAGCGCGACCGCGAGCACGACCCACGCCGTCACGCCCACGGCGCGGCTCGCCGTCGGGCGCTCGCGGTCCATGCGGTCGCGCCACGCCTCGGCGGTCCCGGGCAGCGGCGGGACGTCGTGCACGGTGCCGACCGCGTCCACGACGCGCACGTACCGCATCCCGTAGGTGCTCATCCTCGCCTCCAGCGTCGCGCCCCCGAGGTCGAACCGGGCGCGCGAGCGCTGCTCGTCGACGAGCCGGTCGTCCCGGTACAGCCGGATGCGCTCGTCCCAGTCGAGGAAGTCCACGGCCACGACGTACTCGTGGCCGCCGTGCCGGAGCCCGAACGCGCTCCGCCACAGCACGGCCCACCCGCGCACGGGGCGGAAGGTCGCGGCGCCGTCGCGTCGGTCGCCGTGGTCGCCGTGGTCGTCGTCCTCCCGGTCGTCGGGGCCGTCGCGCCAGGCGTCGTCGGTCGTCATGGCACCATCCGACCGCGGGCGCGGGGTGCGGCGCGTCGCCCGGACGACCGACCACCCGGCGCGGAGCCGGACCGGCGTCCGCCGAACGGATGACCCGGGCATGATGGGCTCATGCCCGGGTCGATGAAGGTCTCACGCCGCTCCCACGTGCCGCCGTTCGCGGTGATGGAGGTCCTCGCCGAGGCGAACCGGCTGCGCGACGCCGGCGCGTCCGTGCTCAACCTCTGCGCGGGCGAGCCGTCGACCGGGGCGTCGGACGTCGTGCGGCGCCGGGCGATCGAGCTGCTCGAGCACGGCGACCTCGGGTACACCGAGTCTCTCGGGGTCCCCGCGCTGCGGCGCGCGATCGCCGAGCACTACGACCGCTGGTACGGCGTCGAGATCGACCCGGCGCGGGTCGCGGTGACCACCGGGTCGTCCGGCGGGTTCCTCCTCGCGTTCCTCGCGGCGTTCGACGTCGGCGACCGCGTCGCGCTCGCCCGCCCCGGCTACCCCGCGTACAAGAACATCCTGCGCGCGCTGGGCTGCGAGGTCGTCGAGCTCGACTGCGGCCCGGAGACGCGCTACCAGCCGACGGTGTCGCAGCTCATGGAGGCGTACTACGACGGCGGCCTCGACGGGCTCGTCGTCGCGAGCCCCGCGAACCCGACGGGGACGATGATCCTGCCCGCCGAGCTCGACGCCGTCGCGGCGTGGTGCACCGACCACGACGTGCGGCTCGTCAGCGACGAGATCTACCACGGCATCGTCTACGGCGACGGCGCGGACGGTCCGGCCGCGGCGCTGCCCACGGCGGCGCGGTACGTGCCCGACGGCGCGGTCGTCGTCAACTCGTTCTCGAAGTACTGGGCGATGACCGGGTGGCGCCTCGGGTGGCTCGTGCTGCCGGACGAGCTCGTCGGGCCGGTCGACGCGCTCGCCGGGAACGTCGCGTTGTCGCCGCCCGCGCTCGCGCAGCACGCGGGCGTCGCCGCCTTCTCCCCCGAGGGGTACGCCGCCGCGGCCGAGAACGTCGCGCGGTACGCGGCGTCGCGCGAGCTCGTGCTGTCCCGGCTCGACGACCTCGGGTGGTCGCGGGTCGCGCCCGCCGACGGCGCGTTCTACGTCTACGCCGACGTGTCCGGGGACGGCCTGGACTCCGTGACGTGGTGCGCGCGCCTGCTCGCCGAGGCGGGCGTCGCGCTCACCCCCGGCACGGACTTCGACGGCGTCCGCGGCGGGGACTGGGTCCGGCTGTCGTTCGCCGCGGCGCCGAGCACGGTCGCCGAGGCGGTCGAGCGCATCGCCGCCTGGCGCCGCACCCTCTGACGGGCCCGGGGCGCGCCGCCCCTGCGGCGTCCCCGGTACCGGGCGGGGAACCCGCCCTGGTCGCGACGGTCCGCGGCCCGCGCGAGGATCGTCCGGTGCCCCACGACTCCCGTGACCTGACCCACGGACCGCTGCCCCCGCGACCGGAGGGCGCCCTCCGTCTCGCGACCTTCAACACGCTGCACGGCGCCGCGCTCGACGGGACGGTCGACGTCGAGCGGTTCGCGCGCGCCGTCGCCTACCTCGACGCCGACGTGCTCGCGCTCCAGGAGGTCGAGCGCGACTCGCCCCGCTCGCACCGCGCCGACCTCGTCGCCGTCGCGGCGGAGGCGCTGCGCGCCGAGCACCGGCACCTGTCCCCCACGCTGCGCGGCGTCTCCGGTGCGTGGGTGCGCGCGGGCCGGCCGGGTTCGGGCGTGCGGCGCGTCCCCGGCGTCGCGTCGTACGGGATCGGGCTCGTCAGCAGGTTCCCCGTCGAGCGGTGGTCGCGCCTCGAGCTCGACCGGATGCCGTGGCGGTCGCGCGTCCGACGGCGACGGCCGGGTGCCGCGACGGGGGTCGCCCGCCTGCTCCCGTTCCGGGTGGTGCCCGACGAGCCGCGCGCCGCGCTCGCCGCCGCCGTCCGCACGCCGTGGGGGCCGCTCACCGTCGTGACGGCGCACACGACGTCGCGCCCCGAGTTCACCGCGGACCAGCTCCGGTCCTTCACGGGGGCCTGCGCGCCGCTCCCCCGCCCGCTCGTGCTGCTGGGCGACCTCAACCTGCGCGCGCCCGAGCCGGCGGAGATCACCGGGTTCACGTCGCTCGCCGACGTGCTCACGCACCCCGTCGACCGGCCCGTGCGGCAGATCGACCACGTGCTCGCCGACGGCCTGCCCGGCGGCCCGACCGTCCGGGCCCTCGGGCCCGCCACGGCCGTCGACACGGGGCTGTCCGACCACCGCGCGGTCGTCGTGGACGTCGTCCTGGAGCCCGCGCCGGGCGCCTCGCGCTGAGCGGGGCCGGGGGCGGTCAGGCCGCGAGCCCGACCTCCTGGGGAGCGGGGTCACCGTCGGCGCGCACGGCGGCCGGTGCGGAGGCGGCCGCCGTGATCCCGGCGGCCTCGGCGAGCGTGCGACGGCGCGCACGACGCGCCCGCACGATGACGACGATCGCCTGGGCGCCGATGAGGACCCACACGAGGTTCGCGGCGACGGACGGCCACACGCCGTTCGCGGCGGCGACCATGCCCATGAGACCTGCGGCGGTGAGGTTGGTCAGCTGGAACGGGGCGGACGACGGCGCCCAGCGGCCACGGCTGACCATCGCGTAGGCGACGACGCCGGCGGCGGCACCGATCCAGCCGAGGAACATGACGATCGCGTCGAGGGTGACGGGCACAGCGGTACTCCGGTGACGAAGAAGGGGTGGAGGGGGGTACCGCGACGCTGCGGTGGCTGTGCGCTCCGGGCCGATGGCTGGTGGCGCGGGTGGTGCGAAGCTCGGGCGCCGACCCGTAAGGAGGAGGAGGTAACCGACCGGCGCCACGACAAGTGTGAGGCCTTCCGAGGTTCAGCACAATCGAAGGATTCTGCACCGGCCGTTTAGCATCTCTACATGGCGACGGACCCACGCAGACTTGGTTTCCTCCTTGCCGTGCACCGGGGCGGAGGCATCCTCGCGGCAGCGGATCTCCTGCACGTCACCCCGTCCGCGGTCTCCCAGCAGATCCAGCGGCTCGAGGCCGAGGAGGGGGTCGTCGTGCTCGACCGCGGACCGCGCGGCGTGACCCTCACCCCGGCCGGTCGCGTGCTCGCCGAGACCGCCGAGCGCATCGAGACCGAGCTCGTCGAGGCCCGCAAGGCGCTGGCCGCGCTCGGCGACGAGGTGAGCGGGCGCGTCGCCGTCGGCTCCTTCCAGACGGCGATCCGCGCCGTCGTCGCACCCGTCGCCGGGAGGCTCGCCGAGACCGCACCGGGGATCGAGCTCGACGTGCAGGAGCGCGAGCCCACCGAGGCGCTGCGGCTGCTGCGCGCGGGCGAGCTCGACGTCGTGCTCCTCGAGCGCGACTACGAGGCCGACTCCCCCGCCCCGCGCGGCACGCGCGAGATCGTCCTGCTCGACGAGCCGTGGCGGCTCGTCGTCCCCGCCGGCATGCCGACGCCCACGCGTCTCGACGACGTGCGCGACGCCGTGTGGCTGGGACCCGAGCCCGGCACCGCCGCGGCCCGTGCGCTCCGGCGGCTGTCGCGCGGGCTCGGCGGGACCCTGCGCACGCGGCACAACTACTACGACTTCGACGTCGCGCTCTCGCTCGTCGCGGCCGGGCTCGGCGTCGCGATGCTCCCGGCGCTCGCCGTGGAGGGTGGCGCGTCGGACGAGGTGCCCGACGGCGTCACGGTCGTCGGCCTGCCCGGGCTCGGCTCGCGCCGCCTCGTCGCGCGCCACCGCGCGACCCGGCACGAGCCCCGGCCGGTCGTCTCCGCGGTGCTCGACGAGATGGTCGCCGCCGCGGGCGACATCGCGTTCGCCTGACGTCGTGGTCCCCGGGTCCGCCGGACGATCCCAGGGCCGCTGAGGGTCGCGACGGCGCGGGGCGTCGTAGCCTGCCGGGGTGGACGTAGCGGTGGTGGGGGCGACGGGCGACGTCGGCCGACAGGTGTGCACGCAGATCGTCGAGCGGCGGGTGCTCCCGCCGACGGCGCGGCTCCAGCTCGTCGGTCGGGCCGGCGGCGCGTCGGGGCGCGCCGTGCACGGGCTGCGCGCCGACCTCGTCGACGCGTACGACGAGCACGCGCCGCTCCTCGACGTCGCGTACTCGCCCGACGACGTCACTGCCGACGTCATCGTCGTCGCCGCCGGCCTCACTCCCCCGGCCCGCACGGGCGCCGACCCCGACCGGCGCGTGCTCGCCGCGACGAACGGCGCGGTGCTCGCCGAGTACGCGGACGCGATCGCGCGGCACGGCTCGGGCCACGAGGTCGTGATCGTCGTGACGAACCCCGTCGAGCTCGGTGTCGCGGTCATGGCGGAACGGCTCGGGCGGCACCGCGTGCTCGGCATGGGGGCCTGGCTCGACACGCTGCGGTTCCGGCGCGAGCTCGCGGTCGAGCTGGGCGTGCGGCGGCACCGCGTCGGCGGGTTCGTCGGGGGCCAGCACGGCGAGGACGCCGTGCCGCTCTGGTCGACCGTCCGGGTGAGCGGGCTCGACGCCGACGAGCGGGCGCGCGCCGTCGCCGCGCTGCGCCGCGGCCGCACGCTCGACGCGCTGCCCGGCGAGATCGCCGCGGCGAAGGACGAGCTCGCGCGCGTCGCGAGCCAGGACATGGGCGCCGCGTTCGAGCTCATCGACACCTGGCCCGCCGACCTGCGGCTCGTCACGCGGCCCTGGATGACGCACCAGTCCGGCGCCAAGACCCCCGCGGGCACCGCGAGCGCGACCGTCGACCTGCTGGAGGTGATCCTCGACGGCCGCGAGATCGTCGTCGCGGGGCAGGTCGCGCTCGACGGCGAGCTCGACGGACGCCTTGCCCCGGCCGACGGCGTGCCGTCGCGCGGCGTCCTCGGCGTCCCGGTCGTGCTCGGCCCCGGCGGCTGGACGCGCGTGCTGCTCGACGAGCTGCCCGACGACGAGGCGCGCCGGCTCGTGCAGGCGGCCGGGGGGATCGATCGCCTGGTGTCGGCGAGCGCGGCGTCGGCGAGCGCGGGGTCGCCCGCGGGCGGTACGGCGAGCGCGGCGGCGGGTGCGGAGGGTTCGTCGGGCGCGGCGGGCACGCAGGTCGGGACGGCTGGCGTCCCGGGCACGACCGGGACGACGGTCGCGGAGCGCGTGCCGACCCCGGCCGGTGCGGAGCGCGACTGGGTCGCGACCGTGCACGGTCTGGACCAGCCGGGCACGCTCACCGCGCTCACCGGGGTGTTCTCGACGCGCGGCGTGAGCTTCGACTCGCTCGCCACCGGGCCGGTGGACGGCGACGGCCGGGCGGGGCGGATCGTCGTGTCGTTCCGCGCGACGCCCCGCCGCACGCGGGCCCTGGAGCGCGCGGTCCGGCGTCTCGCGACGGTGCGCTCCGTCGTCGTCGAGCCCGCGGGAGGCGACGCCGGGCGTCCCTGACCGCGCCCCGGGGTGCCCGTGCCGCGCACGCCGGGACCGTGACGAGCGGTGTCGTCCCGGGGCGCGTACCGTCGATGGGACCGAGTCCGCAGTCAGGGGGGACCGTGCCCGAATCCCAGTACCAGGTGCTCGTGATCGAGGACGACCTCGACGCCGCCGAGTTCCTGAGGATCGCGCTCGAGCGTCACGGCGGCATGCACGTCGACACGGTCGAGACCGCCGAGGGAGCCGTCGAGGCGCTGCGACGGCAGTCGTACGACGTCCTCGTCAGCGACATCCAGCTGCCCGGCCGTTCCGGGCTCGAGGTCCTGCCCGAGCTCCGGGCGATCGACCCGGCGGTGCGCGTCATGATCGTCACCGCGTACCCGACCGTGGACCACGCGATCGGTGCGCTGCGCGAGTCGGCGGACGACTTCCTCGTCAAGCCGGTGACAGCCGCCGAGGTCGTCCGCCGCGCCACCGAGCTCGCGCAGCGGACCCGGGCGGCCCGCACCTCCTCCCGGCAGCGGGTGCTCGCCGTCGGAGCGCACCCGGACGACGTCGAGATCGGGGTGGGTGCCACGCTCGCCGCGCACGCCGCCGCCGGGGACGAGATCGTGACGCTCGTCCTCTCCGGCGGTGCGGTCGGCGGCGAGACCTCGGCCCGCCGCTCGGAGGCGGCCGCCGCGGCCGCGGTCGTCGGTGCGCGCCTCGTGCACCTCGACTTCCCCGACACGCGGCTGGACCCCGCCGCGGGGATGATCACCGCGATCGAGGAGGTCGTCCGGGAGGTCCGCCCGACGCGGATCTACACCCACGGGATCCACGACCGCCACCAGGACCACCGCGCCGTGCACGAGGCGGTCCAGGTCGCTGCGCGGGAGGTCCCGGGGCTCTGGTGCTTCCAGAGCCCGTCCTCGACCGTCGAGTTCGCGCCGAACCGCTTCGTCGACGTCGACGGGTTCGTCGACACCAAGCTGAGCATGCTCGCCGCCTTCGCGTCCCAGAGCCACCGGGAGTACATGCAGCCCGACGTGGTGCGTGCGACCGCGCGGTACTGGGCCAGGTTCAGCCCCGCCCGCGACGCCGAGCCGTTGGAGACGGTCCGGGCCAGCGAGACCCTCGTCCGCGGGGAGGTCGTCCAGGCGGCTCCCGCGGTCGACGGGCAGGGGGCGGACGCCGGGCACGGCTCCGGCGGGCGGTGAGCAGACCGACCGAGCTCGGTGAGAGGTACCCGGTCCTCCGCCTGGGCTGGGCGGACGAGGACGCCGTCGCGCTGCGCCAGGTGCCCATCACGCTCTCCGTGGTGGTCGCCGCGGCCTCGCTGTGGTGGATGGTGGAGCCCGCCCGTCCGGGTCTGCTGGTCGCGGCGGTCGTGCTCTCCGTCGGCGTCCTCGTGGTCGCCGCGCTCGGCCGGTGGGACACGTGGCCCGTCTCATGGCGCTTCGCCTGCTCGCTCGCGCAGATGCTCGCGATCGGCCTGCTCGACGTCGGGGCGGGCCTCCAGGCGGTGACCCTCGACATCCTCCTCGTCCTCCCCCTCGCGAGCCTGGCGCTCCGTCCGGGCTCGGCCGGTCCCGCGGTCGGGCTCGCGGGCGCGGGTCTGGTCCTCCTCGTGCCGGTCGTCGTGGACACCGGCCGGATCCAGCCCGTCCTGCACGCGGTCGTCACCTTCTCGATCCTCGCGACGCTCGCGCTCGGCATCCACGGCATGGTGACGCTCGCGCGCGGCCAGGCCGTCCAGCTGGCCGCCGCCCGCGACGCCCTCGACGCGTCGTCACGACGTCTGCGCGACTCGCGGGACACGCTCGCGAGCATCCTCGCCGCCGCTACCGAGCAGGCCTTCCTGGCCACCGACGACGCGGGCACGGTGGTCTCCGCCAACACCGGCGCCGAACGTCTCCTCGGGACGGCGGCGAGCACGCTCGTGGGGACGGACGTCGTCCGCCTCCTCGGCGGAGGATCGGCCGCGGCGGGCGAGGCGGGCGACCAGGAGGGGGGCACGCCGTCGGCGCTCGCGGAGATCGTCGGGGCCGCCGCGCACGGCGGCACCGAGGTGCACGAGCGCGACCACACCCTGCCGGACGGTACGAGTCGTCGGCTCGAGGTGGTCGTGACCCGCAGGCCCGCCCTCTCGGGGCCGGCGCCGGAGCTCCCGCCGGGCTACCTGTTCGTGGCGACCGACGTGACGCGCCGCCACGAGGACGAGCAGGAGCAGGACGCGTTCATCGGCCTCGTCAGCCACGAGCTGCGCACGCCGCTCGCCTCGATCCTCGGGTACGTCGACCTGCTCCGGATGCGGCCCGAGAGCCTGGACGACGAGCAGCAGCGCTATCTCCAGGTCGTGGAGCGCAACGCGCACCAGCTCCAGGCCCTGGTGGAGGACCTGCTCACCAGCGCCCAGGTGGTCTCCGGGACGTTCGCCCTGGTACCGATGGAGCTGGACGTGGTGGAGGTGGTCCGGGAGGCCGTGGCGTCCACCGCACCGGTCGCGGCCCGTGCCGGGGTCGCGATCGTCGAGGACGGGGACGCCGAGGTCCGCCTGCTCTCCGACGCGCAGCGGCTGGGCCAGGTGGTCGAGAACCTGCTCACGAACGCCGTGAAGCACAGCACGCGGGGCGGCCAGGTGCGGGTGAGCGTCACCGCCGAGCCCGCGCAGGATGCCGCCCGGTGCGTCCGCGTCCGGGTCGTCGACCACGGCACCGGCATCCCGGCGGATGAGCTCGCGCGCCTGACCGAGCGCTTCTACCGGACCCGGGAGACCGTCCGTCGGCGGGTCCGGGGCGTCGGTCTCGGCCTGTCGCTCGTGCAGACGATCGTCGACGCGCACGGGGGGAGCCTGTCCATCGCCAGCGAACCGGGGGTCGGGACCGAGGTGGACGTGCTCCTGCCCGACCTCTCACCGGACCAGGACGAGCCCTAGGCCGGTTCTTCGCTCGCGTCGGGGCGCCACACGGACGCGAGCGCGGTCCAGTACGCGTCGCCCATGAGGGAGTACGGGGTCACGTTGACCGAGCGCACCCCGTTCGTCGCGGCGAAGGAGACGCCCTCCGCCATCGTCTCCGGCTCGATGTTGCGGCCGCGCCCCGCCCAGAGGCCGACGGAGATCGTGATGCGCGACGTGTCGTATCCCGCCGCAGCGAGCGCTGCGGTGAGCGCCTCGACGCTGTCGGCCTCGTGTCCCGAGTTCTGGAAGTAGGCCCAGACGGTCAGCCGGTCGACGGCGGACAGCAGGACGCCGTAGTCGTGGCCGCTGGACGGGACGCCCTGCGCGAGGTCGTCCCAGTCCACGCGTACCTCCATGGAGAGGGCGATCGACGCGCCGTCGCCGTCCCCGACCTCGTCGAGGCCGGCCCGCATCCGCGCGAGGAGCCCGGCGAGCACGTCGGACCGCCAGGACCCCAGCTCCGGCGCGTCCTCCTGGACCGCGCCGGACTCGTCGCGCGGCCAGTCCTCCGCGCCGGTCATCTCGCGGTAGAGCGCGAGATCGTCCTCGCCGAACGTGTAGCCGTCGAGGAAGAGCTCGGTCACGGAGATGTACGCGGGCTCGTACCGCTCGCCCAGCGCGACGACGTAGGCGACCAGGCGGTCACCGACGGGCCCGGTCGCGAGAGCGCTCGCGGAGGCCTGGTAGGTCGCCGTCTCACCGCTCGTGCTCCGGCCGGCGAGGGAGGGGTCCTGCTCGAGCCACCGCGGGACGAACGCGTCCACGATCAGGCCGAACTCGCGCTGCGCGCCGTCGGAGGTCCGGGCCAGGGCGCGCGCCGCCGTCGAGAGGTGGTCGGTACCCGGCTCGGCGGCGGCCTCCGGGTAGGCGGCCCAGTCGAACGCGGTGAACTCCACCCGTCCGGCGTTGAGCTCCACGGCGTTCGCCCCGGCGGAGTCGAGGTGCTGGTCGACCGCTCCCCAGTCGGTGCCCGGGTCGGTCACCACACCGAAGTCGATGCTGACGGACCGTACGTCGTCGGGCGGGGGCGTGGACCGCATGGGCGGCAGGGACTCCTTCCACGGGCTTGCGAGGAGCACCGCCGCGACGACGACGGCGACGAGGGGCACGACGATCAGCGCGACCCAGGGTCGTCGACCGCGCCGAGCCCGCGCACCGACACCGTGCCGGTCCTCTCGAGCTTGTCCCATCGTCCCTCCGCGTCCGTCGTCTCCCGGCGTGCCGCCTCCAGCATGACCAGTGTCATGAGCGAGGAGTAGACGGGCCACAGCGGGACCGTCCACAGATATCGAAGATCGCCGGGTGCGTGGTCGAGCACGACCGCGAGGAGCAGCAGCCCCAGGGACAGGGGCAGCCCGAGGAACAGCGCCCACTCCCACCACGACGGAGGCAGCCAGCCCGTGCCCTCGACGGCGACGAGGACGGAGAGGGCGAGGAACGCGAGCACCTGGAGGAACGGTCCCGCCACCTGCGACACGGTGTTGTAGAGCAGGTACGCCCCGAAGCGCCCGTACCGGAGGTTGCCGATCATCCGCCGGTGCAGCGCCGACACCTGGAGCAGGCCGCGCGCCCACCGCACCCGCTGTCGCCAGAGGCCGCGGACCGTCGAGGGCGACTCGGCGTAGACCACGGCGTCCGGCGCGAACGTCACCCCGTAGCCGGCGGCGTGCACCCGCCAGGTGAGCTCGAGGTCCTCTGCCAGGGTGTCCGTCCGGAGGGGCCCCGTGCGTTCGAGCACCTCGCGCCGGAACGCGCCCACGTTCCCCGACACGACGGGGAGGCAGCCGAGCACGTCGAGCGCGCGGCGCATGAGCCCGGTGCCGACGTGGCTGACGAGGGCGAGGAACCGCGTCAGCACCCGATCGAGGTTCACCGGACGGTCGTTCCCGCACACCGCGCCGACGCGGGCGTCGCGGAACCCGCGCAGCAGCCGGGTGATCGTGTCGGGCCGGAAGACGCCGTCGGCGTCGACCAGGAGGACGACCTCGCCCCGCGCGAGGGCGATGCCACGGTTGAGGGCGGCGCCCTTGCCGGCGTTCTCCTGCCGCACCGCGTGCACGCGCGCGTGCCGCTCGGACAGCCTGAGCATCCTGTCGAAGGTGTCGTCGCGGGACCCGTCGTCGACGCACAGGATCTCGAAGCGCGGGTAGTCGCTGCGCAGGAGCGACCGCACGCAGTTGTCGATGACGACCGCCTCGTCGAAGGCGGGGACCACGACGGAGACCAGAGGAGGCTCCGCCCAGGACGGGCCGAGCCCGGCGGGGCCGGGTGCCGCGCGTCGGTGGCGGTGCTCGAAGGCGAGCGCGAACGGCACGAGGGCGAGGCGGACGAGCCCCACGACGAGGAGCGTCGATCCGACCACGAGCGCGAGCGCGGTGAGGACTCCGGTCAGGGCGGCCGGCATGCCTTCAGACCGGCCACTCGCGGAGCACGGCGTCGAGCAGCTCCGGTGCGGACTCGGACACCGCCCCGAAGCGCGCGTTGACCTCCAGGACGACCGGTGTCCCGTCCGCGAGCCGCCGGACGTCCATGTCGAGAGGACCGACGAGCCCGAGCGCCAGGGTCGTGGCCCGTGCCACGGCGGCGACGTCCGCGGCCGCGCTCTCCTCGAGGCGCGTCACCGTCGTGGCGTTGCCGACGCGTCCCTCCTTGCGGCCGGTCTTCTCCAGGACGACGACCTGCGTCCCCCCGGTCGACGGCGACCGGAACACCTGCGGGCAGTACTCCCGCCCCGGCGCGAACCCCTGGACGATCCACGACGCGTCGAGAGCGGCCCATGCCGGGTCGTCCGCGGTCTCCACGACGTGGACGCCACGCCCGCCCCGCGCGACACGCGGCTTGACGACGACCGGACCCGCCGCCCAGTCGAGCGCGTCCGCCGCGGAGGGCAGGGCGTCGGCCCCGGCGTGCGGCGGGACGCCGACGCCCTGGCGGTCGAGCGCGAGCATCGTGAGGAGCTTGTCGCCGGCGACGGCCGTCGGGCCGGGCGGCGACACCACGACGTCGCGGGTCAGGCCCGCGGCACCGGCGAGGACGGCGAGGTGCGCCAGCTCCTCGGAGACGGACGGGACGACGAGGACGTCTCCGTACCGGCGCACGAGCGCCAGGGTCGCGCCGTCGTAGGCGGGGTCTCCCGCCGCCGGGACGGCCTCCACGGTCGCGAACCCCGGGACGGCACGTGGCGCCAGGTCCACCCCGACGGCGTGCACCTCCGGTCGTCGCGCGAGCTGAGCCCCGAGCGCCCGCCCGGCCGGCCCTGCGGCCCCGGTGACGATGATCGTGCGCGTGTCCCCCATCGTCCGAATGTACGGCGGCCTCCTGGGGTCCGCAGGGCCGGGGGCACCGGGTACGCGGGAGCGAGGGCGGTGTGCCCGCTACGATGAGGCCACAACTCCATGCTTGACCGGCGGTGCCGTCCTTCGGGCGCGGTGCCGGCCGGGCCGCCAGAACCGCGACGGGAGAGTCCGTCGCCCCGGTCCCCGGACCGCGGCGACGGCGCCGAAGGAGCAAGTCCTCCCCGGGAATCTCTCAGGCCCACGTACCGTCGAGGCGAGGCAACTCTGGAAAGCGGCCGTGCTGGGGCGCCCTCGAGGCGTCGCGCGCGGCCCACCGACGGTGCAAGTCGGCGCGCCCCGGCCCTCGTGGCACGGCGGACCGGCAAAACTCTCAGGTCGACGCGTGCGTCCGATGACAGAGCGGGGAGGGACCCGCCGTCGTCCCCTCCCCCGGAGGTCCCCGTGACCCAGCCGTCCCTCGACCGCACCTCCCCGCTCGACGCCGCCTCCGGCGCGTTCGCGCCGCGCCACCTCGGCCCGCGGGGCCGCGAGGTGCAGGTCATGCTCGACCAGCTCGGCCACGCCTCGCTCGACGCGCTCGTCGACGCCGCCGTGCCCGCGGCGATCCGCACCGAGCGCCCGCTCGACCTGCCGGCGGCGCGCACCGAGACGGAGGTGCTCGACCACCTGCGCGCGCTCGCCGCGAAGAACGTCGTCAAGACGCAGATGATCGGGCTCGGCTACTACGGCACCGTCACTCCCCCGGTGATCCGTCGCAACGTCCTCGAGTCCCCCGCCTGGTACACGGCGTACACGCCGTACCAGCCCGAGATCTCGCAGGGCCGCCTGGAGGCGCTGCTGAACTTCCAGCAGGTCGTCGAGGACCTCACGGGCCTCGACGTCGCGAACGCGTCGCTGCTCGACGAGGCGACCGCGGTCGCGGAGGCGGTCGCCCTCATGTGGCGGGCCTCGCGTGCGAAGAGCGGCTACGTGGTGCTCGACGCCGACCTCTTCCCGCAGACGCTCGCGGTGACGCTCGGTCGCGCGCAGGCCGTCGGCCTGCCCGTGGTGGTCGCGGACCTGTCGGGCGGCCTGGAGGCCGGGCTCGCCGCCGCCCGCGCGGCGGGCGCGTTCCCCGCCGAGGTGGACGACGACGCGCACCTCGTGGGCGTCGTCGTCCAGCAGTCGGGCGCGTCGGGTCGCGTCGTGGACTGGCGGCCCGTGGTCGCGGAGGCCAAGGACGCGGGTGCGCTCGTCACGGTGGCGAGCGACCTGCTCGCCCTGACGCTGCTGGTCTCCCCCGGCGAGCTCGGCGCGGACGTGGCGGTGGGCTCCGCCCAGCGGTTCGGCGTCCCGCTGTTCTACGGCGGCCCGCACGCCGCGTTCATGGCCGTCCGCAAGGGCCTCGAGCGGTCCCTGCCGGGCCGCCTCGTGGGCGTCTCGATCGACGCCGACGGCGACACCGCCTACCGCCTCGCCCTCCAGACGCGCGAGCAGCACATCCGGCGCGAGAAGGCGACGAGCAACATCTGCACGGCGCAGGCGCTCCTCGCGATCGTCGCCTCGATGTACGCGGTCTACCACGGCCCCGACGGCCTCCGCGCGATCGCCGAGCGCACCCACGCCCACGCCACGACCCTCGCCGAGCACCTGCGCGCGGGCGGCGTCACGGTCGAGCACGCCACCTTCTTCGACACCGTCCGCGCCGTGGTCCCGGGCCGCGCCGCCGCCGTCGTCGAGGCCGCAGCAGCGGCCGGCGTCAACCTGTACAACCCTGATGCAGATCATGTACAGATCGCCTGCGACGAGACCACCACGTCGGCGATCCTCGCCACGGTCGTGCGGGCGTTCGGGGTCGACCCCGCGACCGGGCAGAGCGAGGACGGCGCCGCTGCCGCAGCGCCCGGCCACGACCTCCCGGACTGGGCGACCCGCACGACGCCGTACCTCCAGCACCCGATCTTCCGTCTGCACCGCTCCGAGACGTCGATGCTGCGCTACCTGCGCCGTCTCGCGGACAAGGACCTCGCCCTGGACCGGACGATGATCCCGCTGGGCTCGTGCACGATGAAGCTCAACGCGACGGCCGAGATGGAGGCGATCTCCTGGCCGGGGTTCGCCGATCTGCACCCGTTCGTGCCCGCCGACCAGGCGCGCGGCTACGAGGAGCTGATCGGCGGCCTGGAGTCGGCGCTGGCGGAGATCACGGGGTACGCGGGCGTCTCCGTGCAGCCGAACGCGGGCTCGCAGGGCGAGTTCGCGGGCCTGCTGGCGATCCGCGAGTACCACGTCTCTCGCGGTGACGTGGAGCGCGACGTGTGCCTGATCCCCGCGTCGGCGCACGGCACGAACGCGGCGTCGGCGGCGCTGGCGGGCCTGAAGGTCGAGGTCGTGCGGACCGCCGAGAGCGGCGAGGTGGACCTCGCCGACCTCCGCGCCAAGCTGGCCGACCACGGGCCGCGGGTCGCGGCGATCATGATCACCTACCCCTCGACGCACGGCGTCTTCGAGGAGCACGTCCGCGAGGTGTGCGACCTCGTACACGAAGCAGGTGGCCAGGTGTACATCGACGGCGCGAACCTCAACGCGCTCGTCGGGCTCGCGCGACCGGGGGAGTTCGGCGGCGACGTCTCGCACCTGAACCTGCACAAGACCTTCTGCATCCCGCACGGCGGGGGAGGGCCCGGGGTCGGGCCGGTCGCGGTCGGCGAGCACCTCGTGCCGTTCCTCCCGGGCGACCCGCTCGCGCCGGGCGCGTCCGCCGCGACGCCCGTCTCGGCGACCCGGTACGGCTCGGCCGGGATCCTGCCGATCTCGTACGCGTACGTCGCTCTCATGGGCCCGGACGGGCTCACGGAGGCGACGAAGACGGCGGTGCTCACCGCGAACTACGTCGCGAGCCGTCTCGCCGACCACTACCCGGTGCTCTACACCGGGCCGAACGGCCTCGTCGCGCACGAGTGCATCCTCGACCTGCGCCCCATCACCGCGGAGACGGGCGTGACCGCGGAGGACGTGGCGAAGCGGCTCATGGACTACGGGTTCCACGCCCCGACGCTCTCGTTCCCCGTGGCGGGCACGCTCATGGTGGAGCCGACGGAGAGCGAGGACCTCGCGGAGCTCGACCGGTTCGTCGACGCGCTCGTTGCCATCCGCGGCGAGATCGACGCGGTCGCGTCGGGCCGCTGGGCGGTCGAGGAGTCGCCGCTGCGCGGCGCGCCGCACACCGCGGCGGCGCTCGTGGCGGAGGACTGGGACAAGCCCTACTCGCGCGAGCTCGCGGCCTACCCGGTCGCGAGCCTGCGCGCCGGGAAGTACTGGCCGCCGGTGCGCCGCATCGACGGTGCGCGGGGCGACCGCAACCTCGTGTGCTCGTGCCCGCCCCTGGAGTCCTACGTGACGGGAGACCTCGCATGACCGAGCAGCAGACCGGGACGACCGAGAGCGCGGAGCGCCGCAGCCCGCTGCACGACGAGCACGTCGCGCTCGGCGCGAACCTCACGAGCTTCGGCGGGTGGCTCATGCCGCTGCGGTACACGTCCGACCTCGCGGAGCACCGCGCCGTCCGCGAGGCGGCCGGCCTGTTCGACCTCTCCCACATGGGCGAGATCGAGGTCGCGGGACCGCAGGCCGCGGCCGCGCTGGACCACGCGCTCGTCGGGAACCTCTCCGCGGTCGCGCCGGGCCGGGCGCGCTACACGATGATCTGCCAGGAGGACGGCGCGGTCCTCGACGACCTGGTGGTGTACCGCCTCGCGGACGAGCGATTCCTCGTGGTCGCGAACGCGGGGAACGCGGACCTCGTCGCGCGCGAGCTCGTGGAGCGCGCCGCGGGCTTCGACGCGACGGTCACCGACCAGGGCGCGGGCACGGCGCTCGTCGCGGTCCAGGGCCCGCGTGCGGAGGAGATCGTCGCGGGCCTCACGGACCCGGCCGACCCGGTCGCCGCCGAGACCGTGCGGGACCTCCGGTACTACGCGGCCGCGCCGCTCGTGCTGCGGACCGACGACGGCCCGGTCGACGCGCTCGTGGCCCGCACCGGGTACACGGGGGAGGACGGGTTCGAGCTCTTCGTGCCCGCGGACCGCGCCGCCGTCCTGTGGCGCACGGTGCTCACCGCGGGGGCGCCGCTCGGCCTGGTCCCGGCGGGCCTGTCCGCGCGCGACTCGCTGCGCCTGGAAGCGGGGATGCCGCTGTACGGGCACGAGCTCGACACCACGACCACGCCGTACGAGGCGGGGCTCGGGCGCGTCGTGAAGCTCGACAAGGTCGACGCCGACGGCGCGCCGCTCGAGTTCGTCGGCCGCGCCGCGCTCGCCGCGCGCCGGGAGTCGCCGCCCGCGCGCGTGCTCGTCGGGCTCCGGGGCCTGGGGCGGCGGCCCGCGCGGGCGGGCTACGCCGTCGTGCTGCCGGGCGACGGCGTCGACGCCGGGGGAGCGGTGGGGGAGTCCGCGCGTCGCGTGGGCACGGTGACGTCCGGCGCGCCGTCACCGACGCTCGGCCACCCGATCGCCCTCGCGTACGTCACGCCCGAGCTGTCGGCGGAGGGCACCGAGCTTGCCGTCGACGTGCGCGGCCGGGCCGAGCCCGTGGTCGTCGTGCCGCTCCCGTTCTACCGTCGTCCCCAGCAGTCCTGACCGCCCCGTCGTCCCGAAGGAGAACCCCATGACCGAGGCCCAGTTCCCGGCGCACCTGCAGTACACGGCCGAGCACGAGTGGATCGACGGCTCGACGCCCGCCGTCGTCGGGATCACCGCGACGGCCGCCGAGGCCCTCGGCGACATCGTCTACCTGGAGCTGCCCGAGGTGGGCGCCGAGGTGACCGCCGGGAGCGTCATCGGCGAGGTCGAGTCGACCAAGTCCGTGTCGGAGCTCTTCTCGCCCGTGACGGGCACGATCGTCGAGGTGAACCAGGCGGCGGTCGACGACCCGGCCGTCGTGAACTCGGACCCGTACACCGACGGCTGGCTGTTCAAGGTCGACGTCGTCGACACGGGCGACCTGCTCACCGCCGACCAGTACGCGGCGCACGTCGGCAGCTGACGACCCGGCCGGGGCGGCGCGGACCGCCCCGGCACAGGGTCGGCGGAACGTTCGGCGGAACGGCCGGCGGAACGGTCAGCGGAACGTCGTCGCGTAGTACGTCTGCTGGTCGACGGTCTCGACCTCGACGTCCTGCGTCCGCTCGAGGTGGCGGCGCAGGTTGTCCGCGAACCGCAGCGAGTCGTCGTTGAACCGCGACACGTCGTAGGCGCACACGACGCGGTTCTCCGCGAGGTGCGCGACGAGCGCGTCGATCATGTCCATGAACGTCCGGCTCGCACGACGGCCCGGGTGGGCGAGCGTGAAGCCGATGTACCAGACGGCGCCGCGCGCCGCGTGCTCGGGGTAGCGCGCCGCGAAGAACTCCGGGCTCACCCACGGGACGGCCGCGAGGTCGGTCGCGAGCGTCGTCAGCCCGACGGCCGCGCCGTCGTCGTCGTGCGCGAGGAGCTTGAGCACCCGCGGGTCGCTCATCTCCTCGTCGAACTCCTCGCGGTGCAGCACGTGCCGGGCGGCTGCACGGGTCCGCAGCGGCTCGAACGCCTCGAGGTAGAGCTCCCAGAACCGGTCGGCGAGCTCGCCGCCCACGGTCTGCTCGAACGTCACCGCGGCGCGCCCCGCGCCGGCGCGCGTCGGCGCCGTCACCGGGTCTCCCCGTCCCAGCCCTCGCGGCGGTACGCGGCGACGACGACGGAGCACACGGGCAGCGACTCGCAGCGCACCCCGGCGACCCGGCGACCGGCCGGGTGGAACCGGTTGCCGCGGGTCGCGGCCAGGTCCTCGAGGCTGAGCGTGAGGTCCAGCTCGAGCTGCTCGTGCGACGGCGCCTCGTGCTCCACGAAGAGACCGGCACCGCTGTCGTCGTCGCGCAGCGACCACGCCACGCCGGCCCACGCCTCGTGGCCGGGCATCACGGCGTGCGCCTCGGCGTACACGCAGTAGAGGAGGTCGCCGTGCCCGCCGTACCCCTCCTCGAGACGGTCCACCTCGACCACGCGGGACCCGGGCGGCACGACGGAGCTCAGCCGGACGAGGTTGAAGTCGCCGACGCCGGCGTCCGTGAGCGCCGCGTCGAACGCGGAGAGCTCGGTCCTCCCCGTGCCCGTCCCGTGGCTCACGTAGATGATGGGTCCCGCGGTCATGTGATCTCCGTCCCTGAGGCTCTTGCCCCGTCGTCGTGCGCCGTGCCCCAGCGGCCCGCGGCCGTGTCCAGGAGGTCGAGCACGGGTTCCAGCAGCTTCTCGGGGGCGGTGCTCCCCTTGCGCAGGTAGACGGTATCTCCCAGCCTGAGGTCCGCACGCTCGTGCGCGTCCAGGCGGGCCCCGCTGTAGATGACGAGCGGGACCCGGCTCAGGCGGCCGTCCTGGCGGAGCGCGTCGACGACCTCGCGCCCCGCGCCGTCGGGCAGCGTGAGGTCGAGCACGACGAGCGCCGGGTCGTCGCCGCCCGCGAGCACCTCCAGCGCCTCGTGGACGCTGCGTGCCAGCGTGACGACGAGGCCCGCGCCCTGCAGCACGGCCCGGACCACCTCGCCGACCTCCGGGTCGTCCTCGACGACGAGCACGTGCTCGTGGTGCGGGCGCAGGCTCACGGCCTCCTTGACCGTGCGCTCGAGCTCCGCGGGCGCGACCGGCTTGACGAGCCAGCGGTCGGCGAGCGACGCCGTCGCCTGGGCCTTCGAGGGCTGCGAGCCCGAGACGATGACGACGGGCACGTTCGCCGTCGCGGCGCTCCGGCGCACCCGGTCGAGCACGTCCTGCCCGTCGCGCCCCGGCATCGCGAGGTCGAGCACGACGGCGGCGGGCCGGGCCGCCTCGATGGCTGCGAACGCGAGCGTGCCGTCGGTCACCCCGACGACGTCGTACCCGCGCGACTCCAGGACCGCGCGCAGCACGTCCACGACGTACGCGTCGTCGTCGACCACCACGACCCGGGGGCGCTGGTCGCCGGGCGCGGTCGCGGGCACGTCGTCGGCCGGGTCGAGGACCGGCTCCGGCCGGGGGAGGGTCGCGCGGAAGGTCGCGCCCATGCCCTCGCCGCGGCTCTCGGCCCAGATGCGGCCCCCGTGGCGCTCCACGATGCTCTGCGAGATCGCCAGGCCGAGCCCGCTGCCGCCCCGCTCGCGCGAGTCCGACGCGTCGACCTGCTCGAAGCGCCGGAACACCGCCTCGAGCTTGTCCGGCGGGATGCCGCGCCCCTCGTCCTCGACGCGGAGCTCGACCATCTCCCCGGCGGAGCGCGCGGACACGCGGACCGTCCCGCCCGGCGGGGAGAACTTCACGGCGTTGCTCAGCAGGTTGGTCAGCATCTGCACGACGCGGTCCCCGTCGACGGCGACGACCTCGTCGGTGTCCTCCTGCACGATCTCGACGCCGGCGTCGCGCGCGAGCAGCCCGACCGGCTCCGCGGCCGTCGAGACGAGGTCGGCGACGCGGTGGTCGGCCCGCTCGAGCGGCGTCGTGCCCGAGTCCATGCGCTCGATGTCGAGGATGTCGTCCACGATCCGGTTGAGGCGGTCGCTGCTGGACCGCGCGACGTGCACCATGCGCGCCGAGCGCTCGGGGAGCGTGCCCAGGGCCCCGCTGTCGAGCAGGCCGAGCGCGCCGCGGATCGCGGTGAGGGGCGTGCGCAGCTCGTGGCTCACGACGGACACGAACTCGTCCTTGAGCCGCTCGACCTCCCGCCGGTCCGTGATGTCGCGGAACACGACGACCGCGCCCAGCGTGCGGCCGTCGTCCTTGAGCGGGCTCGCCGTGACCTCGACGGCCACCTCGGAGCCGTCCTCGCGGAGGTAGACGTCCTGCTCGGCGACCGCGGTGATGCCGTCGCGCACGGCCTCCCGGATGTAGCAGGACTCCGCGGGGTAGGGGTTGCCGTCCGCGTCCGGCGCGTGGAAGAGCGCGTGCGCGTCCCGGCCGATGAGCGAGTCCTGGCTCGCGCCGAGCGTGCGGGACGCCGCCGCGTTGACGAAGGTGACGCGGCCGTCGGGGTCGACGCCGTAGATGCCGTCCGCCACGGACTCGAGCGTCCGTGCGCGCTCGCCGGCGAGCGCGCGGAGCTGGGACGTGCGCTCCTCGACGCGTCGCTCCAGGCCGTGCAGCAGCGACTCGTTGTCGGCGACGACGAGGATCTGCCGGGCGACGACGGCGAGCAGCACGACGACCCACAGCGCGTTCGGGGCCCACGTGAAGCCTGTCGAGGACTGCACGACCCGGATCAGGGCGGCCGCGAGGAACAGGCAGAACGTCACGGTCGTGCCCAGGATCGCGGACCCCTGCGCCCGCTCGTCGGCCACCGGGCTGCCGCTCGCCGCCCGGTGCCGCGCGGCGAGCGCGATCATGAGGTACCCACCGACCCACCCGACGTCGATCGGGCTGCCGAACGTGAACGTGCCGTCGGCCGAGAGCAGGGCGAACGCGACGTCGGCGACGGCGTAGAGCACGAACCCGCTGCCCACGAGCACGAGGGGCACCCGCTCGGAGGCGGTCGAGCGGGTCATCACGAGGACGGCGAAGGTCGCGAGCAGCGCGTCCACCACCGGGAGCGTGTACGCCGTGACGGCCGTGGTGCCGGTCGGCGGGGCCTCGGCCGAGCGGAGCGTCACCGCGTAGAGCGCGATGTACAGCACCGAGCCGCCGACGACGACGCTGTCGAGCAGCATCCGCCCGATCTCCTTGCCGCGCGGGCGCACGGTGGGGAAGAACGCGAGCCCGACGATGCCGAGGACCAGCGCGGCGATGTAGGCGTAGTCGCCCGTCGACGGGTTGTCGACCAGGCCCGCGTAGACATTGCCGACGAGACCGACCACGCCGCCGAGCGCGAGCAGGCTCCACGCCCGACGCCGTCGGCCCGTCGAGCGTGCCGCGCGCCACCCGCAGCTCGCCGCAGCGATCGCCCCGGCGCTCACGATCGAGGCCTGCGAGACCGTGCGTCGCGTCTCGGCGTCGAGGGGGCTCGCGAGGACCGCGGCGAGGAGCACGAGGAGGACGCCGACCACCCAGCACCAGAGGACGAAGGGGTCGTGCGTCCGCTCCGCCGGTCCCCGCTGCCCCACCATGCGTCGAGCGTAGGGGACTGCTCGTGGGCGCGCGCTGCCGGGCACGGGCTTCTCGGCTAGCGTCGGGACGATGGACGCGGAAGGGCAGACCAGGCGGCGCGTGGTCGTCATCGACGACGACCCGTCGATCCGCGAGGTCGTCGAGCTCGCGCTCGACGTGGTGGGCGGCTACGAAGTGCACGTCGCCGCCGACGGGGACGAGGGCGCGGCGCTCGCCGAGCGCGTGCGGCCCGACGCGATCGTGCTCGACGTGATGATGCCCGTCGTGGACGGGCCCACCGTGCTCGCGCGCCTGCGGACGCGCCCCGCGCTGCGTGACGTGCCGGTCGTCTTCCTCACCGCCAAGGTCGGCGCGGGGGAGATCTCGCGCCTCGACGGCCTGGGCGCGGCCGGCGTCATCACGAAGCCGTTCGACGCTCTCGACCTCGCGGCCCGGCTGGGCGCGCTCCTCGGGTGGGAGCCGTGACGGCCGGGCCCGACGGCCGTGCGGAGGACCGGCTCGACGCCGCGCTCGTCGTGCTGCGGCAGCGGGCGCGCGCCCGGAACGCGGCCCGCGTCGAGGAGGCCGCCCGCCTCCTGGGGCCCGGGGCGGACGGCGCGGAGGAGCCCTCGGCCGAGGCCGTCCTGGAGGCTGCGGCGCTGTGCCACGCCGTCGCCGGGTCCGCCGGGACGTTCGGCGACGACGACACGACCGCGGCCGCGCGCGCGCTGGAGGCGGCGCTCCGCGGGGGCGACCTCGCCGCGGTGCCGGCACGTCTCCAGCGCCTGCGCGCCCTGACCGACGGCGCCCGGGAGGCCACGAACCCCGAGTCTTGAGCAAATCTTGAGGTTCTCCTGCGGCGGACGTGGGATTCCCCCGAGGACCGCGCACCAGGGTGGTGGGTGCCGAGGGGACGGTCCCCCGGACTGGCAGGGGGGTACTCCCATGATCGACACCGTGACGTCGCCCGACAGCCCGACCCGACGCGAGACCCGTGCGAGCCACGGGCCCCGCGTCCCGACGCCGACCTACCTCACGTCGGGACCGCAGGCGAGCATCGACGCCGCCATGGCAGCGCTGAGCGACACCGTCGAGCGCACGCTGCAGGAGGACCTCGCCCAGGGAATGCTCCCGACGGTCGAGCAGATGAGCGTGAGCGTCGTGACCCGTTCGACGGGTTCCGTCGAGGACTACACCGCGGTGGCGCTGCTGCTGCTCTCGTACCAGCACCTCGTCTGACCTGCACCGACGCCGCTCCGGCGGCAGGTTCGTCCGGGTCTGGACGAACGTCCTGAAACTCGTCGCGAGAAGTCGCGTCATGAAACGACTCCCGTCCCATCCCTTCAAGTAGCACCAACCGGAACTCGCCACGTGGGGATGACGTGACCGGAGAGCATCTGGAGGAGAACATGAGCACCATCGAGCTGGTCCGCCCCGTGGCGGCCCCGTCGGAGCGGATCGCCACGCCGATCGCTCCGCTGACCCGCCGGGAGCGGGTCGTCCTGTCGAACCTGTCTGAGGACGTCACGCTCGAGCAGATCGCCACCAAGCTCTTCGTCACGCGCAACACGGTCAAGTCGCAGGTCCGCAGCCTCTACCGCAAGCTCGGCGTCTCGACCCGTGCCGAGGCCGTGGCCTGGGCCCGGGCGGCCGGCCTGCGCTGACGAACGGGCCCGCGGCCCTCGCAGGCCGCGGTCGCGGTCGCGTCACCCGCACGTCACGACGCCGTGCGACACTCCGCGTATGACTCTGCGCAGACTGGTGGTGGCCGCGGCGATCGTCGACGATCTCGTCGCCCCGCGGCTCCTGCTCAGCGCGCGCCGGTCCCGTCCGTCGCACCTCGCGGGCCGCTGGGAGTTCCCCGGGGGCAAGGTCGACCCCGGCGAGACCCCGACGGAGGCGCTGCACCGCGAGCTCCGCGAGGAGCTCGGCGTGGCCGTGGAGCTCGGTGACGAGATCGTGGGCCCCGACCACGGGGCCTGGATCATCACCGACCGCCACGTGATGCGCCTGTGGTTCGCGCGGGTCACCGCGGGAGAGCCCCAGCCGCTCGTCGAGCACGACGAGCTGACCTGGCTCGACGCCGGGCGCTGGCTCGACGTGCCGTGGCTCGACGCCGACGTGCGCATCGTCGAGGAGCTCGCGCGCCAGGTGGCGCCCGAGGCGGTCTGACCGCCGACCCCTCCCGGCCTGCGCCACGCGCTCCGCGCGCGCCCTGCGGGACGCGTGGCTACGGTCGCGACGTGAGCCGAACCACCGCCCGGGCGCGCCGCGCGCTGCGCGACCTCGGGGACCGCCTGCCGCCCTGGGCCGCCGTCGTGCTCGGCGCCGCCGCGACCGCGCTCGGCGCCGCCGTCGTGCTGCGGCCGTTCGCCTCGCTCGCGGTCCTCGTCGTCGCGGTCGTCGCGGCGTTCGCCGTCCTCGGCGTCGCCGAGCTCGTCGGCGACGGCGGCGCGCCCCCGGACGCGCGCGGCCCCCGCGCCCTGCGCGTCGTGCGCGGGCTGCTGTTCCTCGCCCTCGCGGTCGCCGTGCTCGTGTGGCCCGCGCCGACGAGCGGGGTCGTCGCGCTGCTCGTGGGCGTCGGCCTGGTCGTCGCCGGGGTCCTCGACGTGGTCGACGGCGTCCGGTCGTCCGGCACGGACCGCTGGGCCCGCGTGGCGGTGGGCGCGGCGTCCGTGCTGCTCGGCGCGCTCGCGCTCGTCTGGCCGGACGTGACCGTGCTCGTCGTCGCCGTGGTGCTGGGGGTGCGCCTCGTGCTGCTCGGCGTGCGGCTGCTCGTCGCCGGGCTGCGCCGTGCGCGCGCCGCGCGCCGTCCGCCGGAAACCGTCGCCGCGCCGTCGCGCCGGTCCCGGTCGGCGCGCCGCGGCCCGGCCGCGCTCGTCGGGGCCGTGCTCGCGTTCGTCGCGGCCGCGGGGCTCACGGGCGTGAGCGTCGCCGTGCAGCGCGCCGCGCCGCACGCCGACGCGTTCTACGACGCGCCCGACGCGCCCCCGGACGCGCCCGGGAGCCTGCTGCGGGCCGAGCCGTTCACGCGGCAGATCCCGGACGGGGCGACGGCCTGGCGCATCCTCTACACGACGACGCTCGACGAGGGGGAGCCCACCGTCGCGAGCGGCCTCGTCGTCGTGCCCGACGGCGTCGGGACGGACGGCGGAGCGCCGCCGCCCGTCGTCGCGTGGGCGCACGGCACCACCGGCTTCGCGCGCGGGTGCGCGCCGTCGGTGCTCGACGAGCCGTTCGAGTCCGGCGCGTTCTTCCTGCTCGACGACGTGCTCGCGCGCGGCTGGGCCCTCGTCGCGACCGACTACGCCGGGCTCGGCACGCCGGGACCGCACCCGTACCTCGTCGGCCAGGGCGAGGCCCGCTCCGTGCTCGACGCGGTGCGCGCGGCCCGCGCCCTCGACGATGCGACGCTCGGCGAGCAGACCGTCGTGTGGGGCCACTCGCAGGGCGGGCACGCCGCCCTGTGGACGGGCGCCGTCGCGCCCGTGTACGCCCCCGACGTGCCGCTCGCGGGCGTCGCCGCGCTCGCTCCCGCGAGCGACCTCACGGCCATGGTGTCCCACCTGGAGAACGTGCCCGGGGGGAGCGTGTTCGCGTCGTACGTCGTGGCGGCGTACGACGCGGCCTACCCCGACGCGGACGCGATCGAGGCCGTGCGCCCGGGGGCGCGCCTCGTCGTGCACGAGATGGCGTCCCGCTGCCTGTCCGAGCCGGGCGCGCTCGTCTCCGTCGCCGAGGCGCTGTCCATGGACCAGCCGCTGTGGACGACCGACCCCACGGACGGCGCCCTGGGGGAGCGGCTCGCCGAGAACGTGCCGACCGGGGCGGTCGAGGCGCCGCTGCTCGTCGCGCAGGGGGCGTCGGACCCGCTGGTCCTCCCGAGCACGCAGGACGCGTACGTGGGGGAGCGGTGCGCGGCCGGGCAGCCGGTCGACTACCGCACGTACGAGGGGCGGGACCACGTCAGCCTCGTCCAGGCGGACTCGCCGCTCGCCCCCGACCTCGTGCGCTGGACCGAGGCGCGCCTCGCGGGCGAGCCGCCGACGCCCACCTGCGCCACCGGCTGACGCGTCGGCGTCGCCGCGTGCCGTGGCGAGGGCGGACGGCGGCCGACGGCTGTCAGGGGCGCTCGTCGTCCGCCGTGTCCGCCACGTCCGCCGTGCCCTCCGCGTCCGCCGCGCCGGCGCGCGCCCGGAGCAGGCTCGCCACGTCGGCGAGCGTGCTGCCCACGGCCCGCGGGGCGCGGTCGGGCCGCAGGTAGCGCTCGTCGTCGTCCGGGGTGCCCACGGCCGGGCGAGGTGGCGCCGTCGGCCCGTCCCCTGGCGAGGCGCCGGGCACGGTACCCGGCTCCGGGAGCCCCTGCACCACGCGGCCCCCGCCGGCCCGCCAGGCGAGCGTCGCGTCGACGAGGCGCCGGTACACCCCCGCGTCGAGCGGGTCGCGCAGCCACGCGTCCGCCGCCTCCGCGACGTGCCGCGCGAGGCGCCCGTCCTGGTCCGTCACGTCGTCTCCCGGTGGGTGGTGTGCCGTCGTCCGGTCCCATCCTCGCGTGCCGCGACCGCACCTGCTTGCGAGCGCGCGGGCGCGGCGCGACGGTGGCGTGCGGAGGTGGTCACCGTGGCCGACGTGTTCCCCCGGATCGCCCAGGTCGTGCTCGACACGACCGACGCCCGCGCGCTCGCGGAGTTCTACCGCGGCCTGTTCGGGCTCGAGTACCGCGCGGGCGACGAGCCGCCCGCCGCGGGCGAGCCCGACCCCGACGGCGCGGACTGGCTCGTGCTACGCGCCGCACCGGGCGGGGTCCAGCTCGCGTTCCAGCAGGTCGGGACGCTCCCGCCCTCGACGTGGCCCGACGACGGCGTGCCTCAGCAGCTGCACCTCGACTGCACCGTGCCCGACGTCGCGGAGCTCGACCGGCAGCACGACCGCGCCCTCGCGCTCGGGGCACGGCTGCTGCTCGACCGGTCCGACGACCCGGACGAGCCGCTGCGCGTCTACGCCGACCCGTCCGGTCACCCGTTCTGCCTCTTCGTGGGCTGACGCGCGGTCGCCGCCCGTCGCCGGGCGCGGGATCATGCGTGCATGACCGCGACCCCGCTGACCACCGCCGAGCTCACCGACGTCTACACCGACCTCCACCGGCACCCCGAGCTCGCGTTCGCCGAGCACCGGACCGCCGGGATCGTCGCCGAGCGGCTGCGCGGCTGGGGGTACGACGTGCACGAGGGGATCGGCGGGACCGGCGTCGCGGGCGTCCTCGCGAACGGCGACGGACCGCGCGTCCTGCTGCGTGCCGACATGGACGGGCTCCCCGTCACCGAGCTCACCGGCCTGCCCTACGCCTCGACGGACACCGCGACCACGCCCGACGGCCACGAGTCCGGCACCATGCACGCGTGCGGCCACGACGTGCACGTGACGTGCCTGCTCGGCGCCGCGGCCGAGCTCGCCGCGCACCGCGACACGTGGTCGGGCACGCTCGTCGTCGTCTTCCAGCCCGCCGAGGAGGTCGGCGGGGGAGCGCGGGCGATGGTCGCGGACGGGCTGTTCGACCGGACCGGCGGGCGGCCCGACGTCGTCCTGGGGCAGCACGTCATGCCCCTGCCCGTGGGCGTCGTCAACCTCACCGCCGGGCCGGCGATGGCCGCGACCGACTCGTTCCGCGTCACCCTGCACGGCAAGGGTGGTCACGGCTCGAGCCCCGAGTCGACGGTCGACCCCGTCGTCATGGCGGCCGCGACGGTCATGCGGCTCCAGGGCGTGGTGTCGCGGGAGGTCGGGGCGCGGGAGTCCGCGGTCGTGACCGTCGGGGCCCTGCGCGCCGGGACGCAGGCCAACATCATCCCGGGGTCGGCGGAGCTGCTCGTCAACGTCCGGTCCTTCACGCCGCAGGTGCGCCGTCGCGTGCTCGACGCGATCCACCGCATCGTCGACGCCGAGGCCGCGGCGTCCGGGGCGCCGCAGGCGCCGGAGTACGAGGAGGTCTCGACGTTCGACCTCATGGTCAACGACCCCGCCGCCGCCGAGCGCACCCGGGCCGTCCTCGCTCGCACGCTCGACGAGCAGCACGACCGCATCGAGGCCGCGGGCGGGCGGGCCGCGGTCGTGTCGCTGCCGCCGCTGCCCGGCTCCGAGGACGTCGGCGACCTCGCCACGGCCGCCGGCGTGCCGCTCGTCTACTGGAACCTCGGCGGGTTCGACCCCGCGCTGTTCGCCGCGTTCGACCTGTCCACCGCGACGGGCATGGGCAACCTGCCCGACGGCGTCGCCCCGAACCACTCCCCGTACTTCGCGCCCGTCCCCGAGCCGACGCTCGACCTGGGCGTCGCGCTCCTCGTCGCCGCGGCACGCGACTGGCTGCGGACCGCGTAGGACAGCCCTACTGGGTGGCGACGAACACCTCGTCGGCGAAGTACCCCGGAGTCACACGGATCAGGCCGGGGTCTCCCGCCGGGACCGCGATGACCGTGTTCCCGGTCGTCGTGCCGCCCGTGTACAGCTCGTCGATACCGAGGCTCGGGTCCGGCGGGAGCGCAAAGGTGTCGTACGCGGCCAGGACCTCGCCGGTGCTGGCGACGTAGTCGATGCCCACCGCCATGGCGAAGCTCGACTCCGCGCCCGTGTAGGTGATCGTCGCGTTGATCAGCGCGTAGGTGAACCCCTCGGGGGCCGGCTCGTTGTACAGGTCGGGTGCCATGACCGCGTCCGTCGCGTCGAGCTGCACCGAGTTGATGGTCACGTCGAAGTCGTCGCCGCTGATGACGCTGCCGAGCGGGACCGGGTTGTCGCGGCTGCCCGGCTCGGAGGCCGCCTCCTGCTCCGTGTCCGTCTCGGTCCCCTCCGCCGCGCCCTCGTCCTCGGCAGGCGCCGAGTCCTCGGCGTCCGGGGTGGTCACGGTGACGTCCGAGCCGCCGAAGGCCTCGTCCACGGAGTCACTGACCACGGTGAAGAAGACGACGAAGCCGACGATCGTCCCGACGACGGACAGGACGAGCGCCGTGACGACCGGCCACTTCTTACCCTGCACGAAGAACCCGATGATCGACAGGATGAAGGCGATCGGGAGCAGGACCCAGCCGATGATCAGCGCGCCGGGGATGCAGGCGAAGACGAACCCGACGACCGCGGCGGCCAGCGCCACCCACCCGAGGGGGTGGACCGTGCGGGCGGTGGCCGTCGTCGCGCCCGGGTAGGCGGCTCCGTAGGCTGCTGCCGAGGGGTCGCCGCCGGGGGCGCCGTAGCCGGTTCCCGGAGCGGCAGGCTGGTTCTGCGGGGCCGGGATCGTGTGCTGCGTCCACGACGATCCGTCCCAGTACCGCTGGACACCGGTCCCGCTGCCGTCGTCGTACCAACCGGGTGCCGGAGAACCATCGGGCGTGCTCATGGGCACATGCTAGGTGGGCGTGGTGAGCGCCCCGGCACCGGTCGAACGGAATTCACCCGGTCGCCTGGTCGA
>NZ_JBMVFX010000008.1:0-163908 GCF_049538415.1 Cellulosimicrobium sp. AB352
TGAGAGGCAGGGCGGCATGGGCGCGTGCGCGGTCGAGGAGGCGGCGGAGGTTGCAGCAGGGCGGGTCCCGGGCCCGGCCCCGGCCCCGGTCCCGGTCCCGGTCCCGGCCCGGCCGGTCGGGGAACCGACGGGACCGGCCGTCTGGTCGCGGGACTTCCGGTTCTACTTCACCGCGCGCAGCGCGGGGCTGCTCAGCTGGGCGATGCTCCCGGTCGCGGTCTCGGCCGGCCTGCTCGCCTCGGGCTACGGGCTCGCGGTCGCCGGGTACGCGATGGCGTTCCTCGTCGCCCCGTTCGCGGGGCTCGTGCTCTTCGGCGGCGTGCTCGCCGACCGGTTCACCGCGCGCCGGATGATGATCGTCGCCGACCTCGCGAACCTCGCCGCGCACGTGCTCCTCGCGGTCCTGTTCGTCCGGGGGATCGACCACCTCTGGCACCTCTACGCCCTCCTCGCGGTCGCCGGCACGGCCAACGCGCTGTTCCAGCCCGGCGCCGCGTCGACCGTGCCCCTCGTCGCGCGCGACGTCCAGGGGGCCAACGGCGTCCTGCGGACCTCCGAGGCGATCACCGGGCTCGGCGGCCCGGCGCTCGCGGGCGTCCTCGTCGGGTTCGGGTCGACCGGCGGGGTGATGGTCCTCTCCGCCGTCGCCTACGCGACGAGCGCGCTGTGCCTGCTCGCGCTCCGGCTCGGCGTCGTGCCGGCGCCCCCGGCGGGCGCGGGCCTGTGGCGCAGCCTGGCCGTCGGGTGGCACGAGTCCCGCTCCCGCACGTGGCTGTGGGGCGTCGTCGTCATCTGGATGGTCTACGCGGTGCTCGCCTGGGGGCCGCAGCTCCCCCTGGCGGCGAGCGTCGTCGTGCCGACGCACGGGGCGACCGCGTTCGGCGTGCTCAACAGCGCGCTCGGGGTCGGGACCGTGGTCGGCGGGCTGCTCGCGATCCGCTACCGGCCGCGGCGGCCGCTCGCCGCGGGCGCCGTGGCGCTCGTGGCCTACCCGCTCTACCCGCTCGGCCTCGTGCTGGGCTGGCCGGTCGGGGCGCTCGCCGTCGCGCAGGTGCTCGTGGGCGTCGGGGTCGGGGTGTGGGGCGTCATGTGGGCGACGAGCGTCCAGACGCAGGTGCCGGGCGACGTGCTCAACCGGGTCCACGCCTACGAGGTCGCGGGGTCGGTCGGGATGTACCCGATCGGGGCCGCGCTGGCCGGTCCCGCCGTCGCCGCGTTCGGGACGGACCGGGTGCTCCTGGTGGGCGCGGTCGTGGGGACGCTCACGGTCGTGGCGCTCCTCGCCGTCCGGCCGATCCGCACGCTCCGGCGGGTCCCGGACCTCCCCTGAGCGCGCGCCGCACGCGCGGCGGCGCGTCGCCGAGCACGGGGTTGCTCGCCGTCGACCACGGGGTTGCGGTCGTTCAGAGCGCGATGACGACGGCAACCTCGTGTTCGGCACCTCACCTCGGGGTGGGGGAAGGTTCCGTGCGCCCGGGTCGTTGTGGTCGGCGTGAGCGAGCGGAACCACGGACGAGAGCCGGCGGCACCGGGCGCGGCGGGCGCGGACCTGCTCGGCCCGGGCGGGGCCGTGCACGACGTCGTGGTCGTCGGTGCGGGCCAGGCCGGGCTGTCGTCGGCGTACCACCTGCGGCGCGCCGGGCTCGACCCGCTCGTGCTCGACGGCGGTCGCGGCCCGGGCGGCGCGTGGCAGGACCGCTGGGACTCGCTCACCATGGCCGAGACGCACGCGGTGCACGACCTCCCGGGCGTCCCGCTCCCGGCCGGCGACCCCGGCGAGCGCGCCAACGTCGCCGTCCCGCGCTACTACGCCGCGTACGAGCGCGAGAACGACCTGCGCGTGGTGCGGCCCGTCACGGTGCACGACGTGCGCGACGACCCCGCGCTCCTGCTGGTCCGCGCCACGGTCGGCGCCGGGCCGGACGCGCGCGACGTCGTCGTCCGCACGCGCACGCTCGTCAACGCGACCGGCACGTGGACCCGCCCGTTCTGGCCGCGCTACCCCGGGATGGAGACGTTCCGCGGGCGCCAGCTCCACACGCACGACTTCCGCGCCGCCGAGGACTTCGCGGGGCAGCACGTGGTGGTCGTCGGCGGCGGGGCGTCGGCGACGCAGCTCCTGCTCCAGATCGCGCCGCACGCGTCGGGCACGACGTGGGTGACGCGCCGCGAGCCGGTGTGGGTCGAGGAGGAGTTCTCGCCCGAGCTGGGCCGGGCCGCCGTCGCGCGCGTCGCGGAGCGCACGGCCGCGGGGCTGCCGCCCGGGAGCGTCGTCTCGGTCACGGGCCTGCCGCTCACGCCCCGCTACCGCGCGGGGATCGCGAGCGGGGTGCTGCGGCGTCGGCCGATGTTCGAACGCGTCACGGCGACCGGCGTCGAGTGGGCACCCGGCGCGAACGACGACGGGCTCCTGCACCAGCCCGCCGACGTGATCCTCTGGGCCACCGGGTTCCGGGCCGCGCTCGACCACCTCGCGCCCCTCGGCCTGCGCGCGCCCGGCGGCGGGATCGTGCTCGACGGCACGACGGCGGCGAGCGACCCGCGCGTCCAGCTCGTCGGCTACGGGCCGAGCGCCTCGACGATCGGGGCCAACCGGGCGGGACGCGAGGCGGCGCGCGGCGTGCTGCGGGCGCTCGGCCGACAGCCCGGTCGCAGCCCTGCGGCAGGATCTCGGCGGCCGGTGGCGGTGTGAGGGCTCGTCAGCGCCCGCCGCGGAGCCCTAACGTGCACCCGTGAGCACCGAGTCCTCCCCGCCCCCCGACCCGCACCCCGCCCGCGGGCCCGCCCCGACCGCCGTCGACGCGCCCGCCCTCCCGACGCAGCGCCGCACCCTGACGACCCTCGCCGCGACCCAGGTGCTGTCCGGTGTCGGGGTCGCGAGCGGCATCGCCGTCGCACCCCTCGTGGCGTCGGCGCTGTCCGGGTCCGACGCGATCGCGGGGCTCACCTCGACCTCGGGCGTCGTCGGCGCGGCGCTCGTCGCGCTGCCGCTCGCCCAGGTCGCGGGCCGGCGCGGCCGGCGGCCGTCGCTCCTGCTCGGCTTCGGCCTCGCGACGGGCGGCGCGGTGCTCGCGACGGTCGCCGTCCTGCTGGGCTCGTGGCCGCTGCTCGTCGTGGCGATGCTGCTGTTCGGCTCCGGCACGGCCGCCGGTCTCGCCTCCCGCTTCGCCGCGACGGACCTCGCGACGCCGCAGCGCCGGGCCCGCGACCTGTCCGTGGTGGTCTGGGCGACGACCGTCGGGTCCGTCGTCGGGCCGACGCTCGCGGGCGTCGCCGACCGGGTCGCCGGGCCCGCCCTGCGCCTCGGGGACGCGCACGCCGAGCACGGGAGCACCGCGGGGAGCGCCGCGCCGAGCGCGGCCCCGTTCGTGCTCGCGACGCTCGCGTTCGCCCTCGCGGCGACCGTCGTCGCGGTGTGGCTGCGCCCGGACCCGCTGCTCGCGTCGCACGCGCCGTCGGGGGCGGGTGCGGCGGGGTCCGGCGCGGAGGGTTCCGGCGCGACGGGTTCGGGTGCGGCGGGCTCCGGTGCGGCGGGTGGCGACGGGGGTGCGCCGGGCGCGGGTGGAGCGCCGGGCCCGGCGTCGTGGCGCGACGGCCTGCGCGCCGGCTGGGCCGTCGTCGCGGCCAGCCCGACGGCGCGGCTCGCGCTCGGCGCGATCGTGCTGAGCCACCTCGTCATGGTCGGCCTCATGTCCATGACCCCGGTCCACATGAACCACGGCGGCGCGACGCTCCAGGTCGTGGGGCTCGTGATCAGCGCCCACATCGCGGGCATGTACGCGCTGAGCCCCGTCGTCGGGTGGCTCGCGGACCGGCTCGGGCACGCGCGCGTGCTGTACGCCGGGGGAGTGCTGCTCCTCGCGGCGGCGGTCGTCGTGGCGGGCGCGCCGGGCGAGGACTCCGCGCGCCTCACGGTCGGCCTCGTGCTGCTGGGGCTCGGGTGGTCGTGCGGGCTCGTCGCCGGGTCGGCGCTGCTCGTGGACGCGACGCCGGGGCCGTCGCGCACCGCCGTGCAGGGCCTGTCGGACCTCGCGATGAACACGGGCGGCGCTGTCGGCGGCATCCTCGCGGGGGCGATCATCGGGTTCTCGTCGTACGGCGCGCTCGCGTGGGGTGCGGCGGCGCTCGTCGTCGTGTGCGCGGTCGTGGCGGCTCCGCTCGCGCGGCGGGCTGCGCTCCGCTGACGACGGCCGCCGAGATCGGCACCCGGGGGTGGGATCGGCGGTCGCGACCGCCGATCCGGTCTGGGGGTGCCGATCTCGTGGGGTGGGCGGCCGCGGCCAGGGTCAGGCGAGCACGGCCGGGAGCGCCGTGCGCTCGTCCCGGCGGACGGCGCCGACCTGCGCCGGGGTGAGGAA
Source organism: Cellulosimicrobium sp. AB352 (assembly GCF_049538415.1). Lineage (NCBI taxonomy): Bacteria > Bacillati > Actinomycetota > Actinomycetes > Micrococcales > Promicromonosporaceae > Cellulosimicrobium > Cellulosimicrobium sp. AB352. The sequence goes on from NZ_JBMVFX010000008.1 coordinate 4,359, forward strand.
CAGCGCCCTGGAGAGGTCGGTGCCGCGCGCGTCCGCGCCCCGCAGGTCGGCGCCGAGCAGGTCGACGGCGTCGAGCCGGGCCCCGCGCAGGTCGGCACCGAGGAGCAGCGCGCCCCGCAGGTCCGACGCCGTGAGGTCCAGCCCGCGGAGGTCGGCACCGACGAGGTCCGCCCCCGGCCGCAGCCGACGTCGCACCCCCGCGCCCGGGGCCCGGAGTGCCGGCGAGGCGTCGGGCGGGGCCGCTGCGCGGGCGGTGCCGTGCGGCGCCGCGGCGCCGCGGCGGCCGTCCCGGTGCCGGCGGTCGCGCGCCTGCGAGCTGTCGCGCGCCGCGCCGCGGGCCGCGTCGCGCACGAGCGCGCTCGCGCGGTCGACCAGCGGGCCGACGGCGCGACGGACCGCGCCGACGTCGAGCGCGAGCAGGTCCGCCGGGGCGAGGTCGGCGAGCGGTGCGGTGCGGTCGAGCGCCTGCCGGGCGTCGTCGTGCACGGCGGTGGCCGCGGGGAGCGTGAGCACCTCCGCGAGGTACCAGAGCAGCTCCTGGAGCTGCGTGACGACGGGCAGGGCGGCGAACGCGTCGCGCGCGGCGGCGGGGTCGTCGCGCCAGGTCGCGCCGTCGTGCGCCGCCCGGACGGCGGCCGTCACGCGCCGGCCCGCGCCCAGGCAGTCGTAGGCGACGCAGCCGGGGAAGCCGGACTCGGGCAGCCGGGCGTGGATGCCGCAGCCGAAGTCGGTGCGCAGGTTCGGGCAGGGCGTGCCCGCGGGCTTGTCGATCGCGAAGTCGGCGGACCGCACGAGGTGCAGGCCCACGCAGCACAGGCCCGTGCAGCGGGAGCAGTCGCTGCGCAGGTCGAGCTGCTCGACGAGGAGGGCGCGGCCGTCGGCCGCGGGGACGCGGGGCACGCCTCGACGCTACGCCGTCGTGGGGACGCCGGGCACGGGCAAATCGCGGTGCGCACCGGCCGGGCGGTCGGCGCACGAGAACGGGGCCGGTGCCGTCGTCGCGCGGACGACGGCACCGACCCCGTGGTCGACGAGCGGCGCGTCAGTCGTCCGAGGACGACGGCTTCTGCAGGCCCGCCGAGATGAGCTCCATCACGGACGAGTCCGCGAGGGTCGTGGCGTCGCCCACCGTCCGGTTCTCCGCGACGTCGCGCAGGAGGCGGCGCATGATCTTGCCGGACCGCGTCTTCGGGAGCTCGGGCACGACGAGGATGCGCTTCGGCTTGGCGATCGGGCCGATCTCCTTCGCGACGTGGTTGCGCAGCTCCGTCTGCACGGCCGCCGCGCCGTCGGCGTCGGACGCCCGGCCGGCGTGCTCGCCGCGCAGGATGACGAACGCGACGACGGCCTGGCCCGTGAGGTCGTCGCTCGCGCCGACGACCGCGGCCTCCGCGACGATCTCGTGGGAGACCAGGGCCGACTCGATCTCCGTGGTGGACAGGCGGTGCCCCGAGACGTTCATGACGTCGTCGACCCGGCCGAGCAGCCAGATGTCGCCGTCCTCGTCCTTCTTGGCGCCGTCGCCCGCGAAGTAGATGCCCGGGAAGCGCGACCAGTACGTGTCCTTGAAGCGCTCGAGGTCGCCCCAGATGCCGCGCAGCATCGACGGCCACGGCTCGGACAGCACGAGGTACCCGCCGCCGCCGTTCGGCACGGAGCGCGCCTCGTCGTCGACGACGTCCGCCACGATGCCCGGCAGCGGCACCTGGGCGGAGCCCGGCTTGGCCGCCGTGACGCCCGGCAGCGGCGAGATCATGATCGCGCCCGTCTCCGTCTGCCACCACGTGTCGACGATGGGCGTGCGGTCGCCGCCGATGACGCGGCGGTACCACATCCAGGCCTCGGGGTTGATGGGCTCGCCCACCGACCCGAGCACGCGCAGCGACGACAGGTCGAACTTCGCGGGGATCTCCTCGCCCCACTTCATGCACGCGCGGATCGCCGTCGGCGCGGTGTAGAGGATCGAGACCCGGTACTTCTCGACGATCCCCCACCAGCGGCCCTGGTGCGGGGAGTCCGGGGTGCCCTCGTAGATCACCTGCGTCGCGCCGTTGAGGAGCGGGCCGTAGACGACGTACGAGTGGCCCGTGACCCAGCCGATGTCGGCGGTGCACCAGTAGACGTCGGTGTCGGCCTTGAGGTCGAACACGTTGCGGTGCGTGTATGCGGCCTGCGTGAGGTAGCCGCCCGTGGTGTGGAGGATGCCCTTGGGCTTCCCGGTGGTGCCCGACGTGTAGAGGATGAACAGCGGGTGCTCCGCCTCGACCCACACCGGGGTGTGCGTCGTGTCGGCGGCCTCGAGCGCGTCGTGCCACCACACGTCGCGGCCCTCGGTCCACGCGGTGTCCTGGCCGGTGCGGCGCACGACGAGGACGTGCTCGACCGTCGTCGGCTCCGCGCCGTCCTTCGGCGCGAGCGCCTCGTCGACCGCCGGCTTGAGCGCGGAGGCCGCGCCGCGGCGGTAGCCGCCGTCGGCCGTGATGACGAGCTTCGCCTCGGCGTCGGCGATGCGGCTGCGCAGCGCGTCGGCGGAGAACCCGCCGAACACGACCGAGTGCGGGGCGCCGATGCGCGCGCACGCGAGCATCGCCACGACGGCCTCGACGACCATCGGCAGGTAGATGACGACGCGGTCGCCCGTCTCGACGCCGAGGGCCGCGAGCGCGTTGGCCGCGCGCGAGACGTCGCGCTGCAGCTCGGCGTACGTGACCGTCCGGGTGTCGCCCGGCTCGCCCTCGAAGTGGATCGCGACCCGGTCGCCCAGACCTGCCTCGACGTGACGGTCCACCGCGTTGTACGCGGCGTTGAGCGTGCCGTCGGCGAACCAGCGCGCGACGGGCGCCTGCGACCAGTCGAGGGTCTCGGTGAACGGGGTCTGCCACGTGACGAGGTCGTTCGCCTGCCGCGCCCAGAACGCGAGCCGGTCGGCCCGCGCCTCCTCGTACAGCTCGGGCTGCGCGTTCGCCTGCGCGGCGAACTCGGGGCTCGGGGGGAAGCTCCGGGTCTCGTGGAGGAGGTTCTCCAGGCTGGACGTGGTGGCCGCTGCTGCGGCCTCGGGCTCGTTCTCTGGCACGCTGACCTCCGGTGCGCATCGACTCTGGTGCGGTCCCGCCGACCGCGGCGGCCGCCCGGGGGCGGCGTGACGGTACGACGGTACGACGGGGCGGACGGCCGCACGACCGGGGCCCCGACCTGGCGAGTGTAGACCTCCCGCGGTGAGCGCGGTCACATCCGTCCGGGATTCGGCGAGAGTGCTCGCAAAGGAACGGGCGAGTGCCCCGGACGGTGGGGGAGCGCGCCGTCGGGCGACCCGCCGGGCACCCCGGCGCGCTGTTGCCGCGCACGGGGTGGTGACCCACCATGGGCTCACGTTCCTCGCGGAGCGTGCGGCCTCACGGCGAGGCACAGGGGGCGGGTTGGCGTACGCGGCGGTGCGGGGCGCGCGGTCGCGCCCTGCCGCGCCCGCACGCCGGGACGACGGCGTCGACGTCGCCTCCCGGGACCGCGTGCTCGCCGTCGCCGTGGCCGCCGGGCTGCGCGCCGTCGGCCGCTGCGGGGCGCGCACGGTCCCCGAGGACGCCCTCCGGCCGGGGTCCGGCGGCCGCCGCGGGCTCGTGCTCGTGGCCGACGACGCGGGCTCCCTCCCCGGCCCGCCGCTGCTCGCGGTCCTGCGGCGCCCGGGCCCGGTCGTGGTCGTGGGCGGCGCGGTCGCGGCGGACCGGCTGCTCGTCGCCGCGCGGGCCGGCGCCCTGGTCGTCGCCGCGGAGCGACCGTTCGGCGACCAGGTGCGGACGGTCGCCCGCATGCTCGCGGGGGACGTGCGCGCGGGCGACGCGCTGCCGGTGGACCAGCTCGTCGGGGTCGTGCGCGACCGCCGGGCGGTGGCGTCGCTCACGGGGCGGGAGACCGAGGTGCTGGAGCACCTCGCGGGCGGACGGTCGGTGGCCGAGATCGCGGCTGCCCTCGTCCTGTCGGTCGCGACCGTGCGCGCCCACGTCCGCTCGATCCTCGGCAAGCTCGGCGTCTCGTCGCAGCTCGCGGCCTCCGCCGCCCTGGCCCGCGCACGGGGCGGCCGTCCCGTCCACAGATAGTCAGAACTGACGATGTGGGGCGGTCGGCGCCCGGCGGATCCTGGCGACGGACCCGGACGAAGGCACCGGGCCGACGGCGGGGCGACGCAGCCCCGCCGACGCACGAGAGGGGGCACGACATGCTGGTGGTCTGCACACAGGACGACGACATCCGCGAGGCCGTCGAGAGGCACGGTTCGGGGGCGGACGCGTGGGGCGAGGTCGTCCTGCTTCCGAAGGGCTCACGGGCCGCGGCGGAACGGGCGCTCGTCGCGGCGCTCGCGACGGCGCGGGGCCCGGTCTGCCTGTCCGCGCACGGCAACGACGAGGAGATCGGCGACGAGGGGCACGGCGCCGACGACTGGGGGTGGAACCGGCGGCAGGTCGCACGGCTCCTCGCCCGGGTGCCCGGGCCGGTCGGCCCGGTGCTCGTGCACGCGTGTGCCGAGAACGTCTCCAACTTCTCGGCGGGGCTCGCCCTCGCGCTCGAGGAGGAGCGGGCGCTCGAGGGCGTCTGGGTCTACGGCTACAACCGGCCCGTCCCGGCGACCGCCGGCTACCCGCGGCCGGACGCGCTGAGCAGGCAGGTCGACCTGCAGGGCACGCAGGTCGTCTTCTGACCTCGCGCCACGGGGGCGCGGCGGTCGCCGTGCTCCGACACCGCACCACACGTCATCGGAGGAAGTCATGTCGCTCGTGAGAGACATCGTCAAGCAGTTCGACAACAGCGACGAGCTCGCGCAGACGCAGCGCGAGGTCGTGGAGTCGCTCGCCCGGCTCGGGGAGACCAAGGCCGAGCTGTTCGAGGCGAAGATCCAGGAGTCGCTCCGCGGGGCGGGAGGCACGAACTCGACCGTGCCCATCACGTCCATCCTCGCGTCCAAGAAGGAGGTGCACGCCTTCACGTCCACGTCGACGGAGCACCTCGCCGACACCGTGAAGTCGTCGCTCAAGTCGTTCGTCTCGGGGACGGCGGACAGCATCATCGACGGGGTGGGCGGCCTCATCTCCGAGGCCCTCACCGTGTTCCTCGGCGGCGCGTCGGCGTCGACGGGCACGATGGAGGAGTACTACGTCGTGACCGAGGGCCTGTCCATCGTCCGGGTGGACCTCAAGGCGTGGTACCTCAACGTCTCGGCCCGCGGCATCTACGAGAAGATGGAGCGCATCAGCGCGTTCGTCGCGGTCAAGTCCACGGTGGACCTGACGAAGATCGACTTCAACACGTTCCTGTACCTCTACCAGAACCAGCTGACCGCGGCTCACCTCGACAAGAACCAGGTCAAGCAGGCGCTCCAGGAGGCGAAGGAGATCTACCAGGAGTTCAACGGGGCCGGCCTGCGCACGCAGGCGGTGCACCACATCACCCGCGCTCCGGGCAGCACGGCGCCGCGCTCGTCCTGACGCGGGGACGACGGCGGGTGCGGCGCCCCTCGGACGCCGCACCCGCCGTCGGGCGTGCGCCGACCGCCGCCGTGGGTGCCGTCAGCGCGCCCGGCGCTGGCGCACGGCCTCGTACAGCACGACCGTCGTCGCGCTCGCGGCGTTGAGCGAGCTCGCCGAGCCGAGCATGGGGATGCTCACCATGACGTCGCACGCCTCGCGCCAGCCTGCGCTGAGGCCTGTGGTCTCGTTGCCCGTCACGACGAGCGTCGGGCCCGTGAGGTCGTGCGCGGCGAGCTCGACGTCGCCGTGCTCGTCGGTCCCGAGCACGGTCAGCGGGACCCCGGAGGAGCGCTGCGCGGCGACCCAGTCGAGGACGTCGCGGCCCGCGGGGACGCGGACCGTCGGGACGGAGAAGATCGAGCCGGTGCTCGCGCGCACGGCGCGCGGGTCGTACGGGTCGGCCGCGTGCCCGGCGACGACGAGCCCGCTCCCGCCGAACGCGTCGAGCGACCGCGCGACGGTCCCCACGTTGCCCGGGCTCGTGGGCCGGTCCAGCACGACGCCGAGGAAGTCGGCGCTCACGGTGCCGCCGCCGATCCGGCCCAGGTCGTCGGGTGGCGTCGCGACGACGGCGAGGAGCTCGGGCGTCTCGTCCTCCTTGCCGCCGAGCTCGCGCAGGAGCGCGGACGACACGGCGAACCGCTGCGCGCGGACCCGGTCGAGCATCGCGTGGGCCCACGACGACAGCGACCGGTCGGCGTCGACGAGCCACGTCCGCACGGTCCACCCGGACTCGACGGCGAGCGTGATGGGCCGGACCCCCTGGACGACCATCTCGCCCGCCCGGTGCCGCTTCGTGCGGTTGGTGAGCAGGGCCTCCCACTGCTGGAACGCCGCGTTGCGGGTCGTGACGCGCTGCACGCTCAGGCCTCCGGGGCGGTGGTCGGGGCGGACGTCGTGGTCGCGACGCGCGGGAGGCCGCCGGTCAGCGCGGGCGGCTCGGCGACGCCGTCCTCGCGCGCGGCGCGCTCGACCGCCGCGGCGACGAGCGTCGTCACCTCGGGGTTGAACACGCTCGGGATGATGTAGGTCGGGTTGAGCTGGTCCTCGTGGATCGCGGACGCGAGCGCGCGCGCGGCGGCGAGCAGCATCGCGTCGGTGATCCGGTGCGACCGCGCGTCGAGCAGGCCGCGGAACACGCCCGGGAACGCGAGCACGTTGTTGATCTGGTTCGCGAAGTCGGACCGCCCGGTGCCGACGATGGCCGCGTGCTCCGCCGCCTCGACCGGGTCGACCTCCGGCCGCGGGTTCGCCATCGCGAACACGATGGCGTCGGGGGCCATGCGCGCGACGTCGTCGCCCGTGAGGACGTCCGGCGCGGAGACGCCGATGAACACGTCCGCGTCGACGACGGCCTCGCGCAGCGTGCCGGTGACGCGCCGCGGGTTCGTGTTGACCGCGGTCCACGCGAGCGACGGGGACAGGCCCGGGCGGCCCGGGTGCACGACGCCCTCGATGTCCGCGACGACGACGTCGTGCGCGCCCGCCGCGAGGAGCAGCTTGAGCACCGCGGTCCCGGCCGCGCCCGCGCCCGAGAGGACGATGCGCACGTCGGGCAGCTGCTTGCCCACGACCTTGAGCGCGTTGGTCAGCGCGGCGAGCGCCACGATGGCGGTGCCGTGCTGGTCGTCGTGGAACACGGGGATGTCGAGCTCGGCCCGCAGCCGCGCCTCGATCTCGAAGCACCGGGGGGCCGAGATGTCCTCGAGGTTGATGCCCGCGAACACGGGCGCGATCGCCTTGACCGTCCGCACGATCTCGTCGACGTCGGTCGTGTCGAGCGCGATGGGGAACGCGTCGATGTCCGCGAACCGCTTGAACAGGGCCGCCTTGCCCTCCATGACGGGCAGCGACGCGAGGGGGCCGATGTCGCCCAGCCCGAGCACGGCCGACCCGTCGGTGACCACCGCGATGGTGTTGCGCTTGATCGTCAGGCGGCGGGCGTCGTCGGGCTTGGCGGCGATGGCCTCGCACACGCGCGCGACGCCGGGCGTGTAGATCATCGACAGGTCGTCGCGGTTGCGGATCGGCACCTTGGACTCGATCTTCAGCTTGCCGCCCAGGTGCAGCAGGAACGTGCGGTCGGAGACGCGGTCCACGACGACGCCCGGGAGCGCGCGCAGCGCCTCGACGATCTGCCCGGCGTGCTCCTCGCCGCGCGTCGCGACCGTGACGTCGACCGTGATGCGTTCGTGGCCCGACGCCGTCACGTCCAGGGCGGTGACGATGCCCCCGGTGTGCTCGATCGCCGTCGTCAGCTCGCTCACGGCGGTGGGGCGGGCCTCGACCTGGAGGCGGGCGGTGATGGAGGAGGAGACACTCGGCGCTGACGTCATGGGCCCCAGTATCGCCCGGCCGGCGGGCCGCGACGCGGGAACGGGGCGCGTGAGCCCGGACACGACGACGGCGCCCTCGCGGACGCCGTGGTCGCCAGCGGCGGCGGTGAACAGGCGCGCTCGCTCCAAGTCGCTGCAACGGGTCGGGGGCCGTCGTGGCCTGGTCCGCTCCGGTCAGCGCGTCCTTCGGTGGACTGCCCTGCGCGTGGGTACCGCCGCGGTGCTGTTGTCCTTCCATCACAGCCCGCCGGGGCGGCGGGCGCAAGCGCTCCGGGGGTTCTTCCACACCGTGTTCTACCGGGGTTCGAACACGCCGGTGCGGTTGGTCCGGGAGGTCCGGATCGGGCCCTTCGGCGGTCGTCCGCGGGGGGCCGGACGGGCGGGTCAGCCGCGCGGGCAGCGACGCTGAAGAGGGTCAGCCGCGCGAGCGGCGGCGCCACGCCCGCCACGTGAGCCACCCGACGACGCCGAGCCCGACGAGGCCTGCGGCGGCGAGCACCGGCGTCGGCGCGGCGAGCTGCGAGCGCAGGGCGACGGGCCGCGAGAACGTCAGCGCGCCCCACCCGTGCTCGGCGGCGAGACGACGCAGCGTCCGGTCGGGGTTGACGACGAACGCGTGGCCGACGGCGCTCAGCATCGGCGCGTCCGTCACGGAGTCCGAGTACGCGTAGCTCGCCGCGAGGTCGTAGCCCTCGCGCTCCGCGAGCTCGCGTAGGGCGACGGCCTTGTTCTCGCCGTACGCGTAGAAGTCGATCGCGCCGGTGTAGCGACCGCCCTCGACGGCCATCCGGGACGAGATGGCGTGGTCGGCACCGAGCACCGCGGCGATGGGCTCCACCACCTCGCTCCCCGAGGCCGAGACGATGACGACGTCGTGCCCGTGCTCGTGGTGCGACTCGATGAGCTCGACCGCCTCCGCGTACACGACCGGGTCGATGTGCTCGTGGAGCGTCTCCTCGACGATGCGGGAGACGGTCGCGACGTCCCAGCCGGTCACGAGGTTCGACAGGTGCGCACGCATGCGCTCCGTCTGGTCCGCGTCGGCCCCGCCCACCATGAACAGGAAGTGCGCGTACGCGCTGCGCAGCACGTCCCCGCGGTTGATGAGCCCGCCCGCGAAGAACGGCCGCGAGAACGCCGCGGCCGACGACGTCGCGATGATCGTCTTGTCCAGGTCGAAGAACGCGGCGACCCGGCCGGCGCGCGGCGGGTCCGTCGGGTCCGGGAGCGGGGTCACGGTCGCGAGCCTAGCGGCGGAACGTGGCCGTCCCCAGGAGCGCTCGCCGACGGGCCCGTCCCCAGGACGGGTGACGGGCCGACGGCGGCCCGCGTCGCCGGGCCAGGGTGGTCCCCGGTCGACGGAGGGCGGGGGAGCGCGATGGACGGAGCGGTCGTGGCGGTGGTCGGTGCGCGCGGCGGGGCGGGGGCGAGCGTCGTCGCCGCGTCGTTGGCCCGGGCGGTCGCGCGGCGGCGCGCGCCGACGTGCCTGGTCGACCTCTCCCTCCTGGGCGGGGGCCTCGACGTCCTGCTCGGTGTCGAGCAGGACCCGGGCGTGCGCTGGCCGGACCTCGCCGACGCGCGGGGCAGGATCGACGGCGACGACCTCCTCGCGCGCCTGCCCCGCTGGGGCACCGTGCCGGTCGTCAGCACCGAGCGCGGCGGGGGCCCGGAGCAGGCGGCGCTCGCCGACGTCGTCGCCGCGCTCGCCGAGGCCACGGCGGCGAGGTCCGGGGTGCTCGTGCTCGACTCCGACCGCGCGGCCCTCGGGGCGGGCGCGGCCGGGGCGTCGCTGCTCGAGGCCTGCGACGAGGTGCTCCTCGTGACCCCGCTCGACGTCGCCGGGGTCGCGGGCGCCGCGGCGGTGCGCGACCGTCTGCCGGGCCGGGCCGCCCTCGTCGTGCGCGGCCCCGCTCCCGGTCGGCTCTCGCCGCCCGAGGTGGCCGCCGCCGTCGGGCTCGACGTCGCCGCCACCGCCGGGTGGGACCGTGCGCTCGCTGGCGCGGTCGAGCGGGGCCACGGACCGTGCGTCGGGCGCGGGCCGGTCGTCCGGGCCGGTCGCGAGCTCGCGGCGCGCTACCTCGGGCCCGCCCGGTGAGCGCGCGGGAGGCGCGTGCGCCGCGCGGCGGGCGTGGTCGGGACGGAGGTGTCGCGGACGGGGCGCAGCGCCGCGGGGAGGAGCCGCCGCGTGCCGAGCGCGGCCGGGTCGCCCTGCTCGACGGGGTCCGGGACCGCCTCGTGCGGTCGAGCGACGACCCAGGCGGCGCCACCGAGGTGCTCGGCGACGCGGCCGTCGCGGACGCGCTGCGGGCGTCGGGCCGGGTGCTCGGCACGACCGCGCTGCGCGAGCTGACCCGGACGGCCCACGCGGAGATCTTCGGGGCCGGGCCGCTCCAGCGGTACCTCGACGAGCCCGGCGTGACGGACGTGCTCGTCAACGGGCCCGACGACGTGTGGGTCGACCGCGGCGCCGGCCTCGAACGGGTCGAGGTCGCGCTCGGCGGCCCCGAGGCCGTGCGGGCGCTCGCGGTGCGCCTCGCCGCGGCGGGCGGGCAGCGGCTCGACGACGCGTCGCCCGTCGTCGACGCCCGCCTCCCGGACGGGACGCGCCTGCACGCCGTCGTCGCGCCCGTGTGCGCGACGGGGGCCGTCGTCTCGCTGCGCGTCCTGCGGACCCGGACGTTCCGGCTCGACGACCTCGTCGCGGGCGGCACCGTCCCGCACGCGTGGGAGCCGGTGCTGCGCGGCCTCGTCGCGCGGCGCGCGAACGTCCTCGTCTCCGGCGGCACCGGCACCGGCAAGACGACGCTCCTCGCCGCCCTCCTCGCGCTCGTCCCGCCCGACGAGCGGGTCGTCTGCGTCGAGGAGGCGCGCGAGCTCGACCCGGACCACCCCCACGTCGTCCCGCTCACGGCGAGGCGTCCCAACGTCGAGGGCGCGGGCGGCGTGGACCTCGCCGACCTCGTGCGCGCCGCGCTACGCATGCGGCCCGACCGCATCGTGCTGGGCGAGTGCCGTGGGCCGGAGGTCCGCGAGGTGCTCATGGCGCTCAACACCGGCCACGACGGCGGCCTCGCGACGATCCACGCCAACGACGTCGAGGTGGTCCCCGCCCGGCTGGAGGCGCTCGCGGCGCTCGCGGGGATGGACCGGGCCGCCGTCGCCGCGCAGGCCGCGGGCGGGCTCGACGTCGTGCTGCACCTGCGCCGCGTCCGCACGGCGGGCACGACCCGGCGCGTCCTCGCGCAGCTCGGCGTCGTGCGGCAGGACGAGCGCGGCGCCCTGCGCGTGGACGTCGCGGGGTCGTGGGACGGGACCGTCGTGCCGCCGGGCGGTGGGTCACCGGGCGGTGGCTCGCTGGGCGGCGGGTCGACGGCAGGCGGGTCGCCGGGCGCCGGGTCGCCGCGCGGCGGTTCGACGGGAGACGGGTCGCCGGGCGCGGCGGGGCCGGTCGCGGGACCGGCGTGGGACGAGCTCGTGGGGCGGTGGTCCGCATGACGCGACGACGTGCCGGGAGCCTCCGCGCCGGTGCGGCCCGGACGGTGCGCGGCGGGGGAGCGCGCGCATGACGGTCCTCGTGGGTCTGCTCGTCGGTACCGCGGTCTGGTGCGCCACGGCCCGGGGCGGTCGGTCGGCGCGCCAGGTCGTCGGTCGGTCGGCGTCGCGCGGCGTGCGGTGGTCCGTCCTGCGCCGCCCGGCCCGACCCCAGGCGGTGCCCGAGCTCGTGCGCGTCGTCGTGACGCAGGTCGGCGCGCTCCTGCGGTCCGGAGCCGCGCCGGGCGTCGCGTGGGGTCGTGCGGTCGGGGTCCGGGTCGACGGCGGGGGCGTCCCGCGGGTCGCGGACCTCGCGCCGCACGTCGGCGGCCCGGCGACGGCGCGTGCCCTCGTCGCGGCGTGCCGGCTGGCCGCGGAGCTCGGTGCGCCGCTGGCGACCGTGCTCGACGAGGTTGCCGTGTCCGTGGCCGCGGACGCCGAGGCGCGGGCCGAGCGGGAGGCGGCGCTCGCCGGACCGCGCGCGACCGCCCGCGTGCTGCTCTGGCTCCCGGTCGTCGGGGTGCTGCTCGGCTACGTGCTGGGCGCCGACCCGCTCGGCACGGCGACCGACGGCGGCCTCGGGACGGCAGGCGTGCTCCTCGGGGTCCTGCTGCTCGTCGCGGGCCGCACGTGGTCAGCTCGGCTCGTCGAGCGGGCGCGCACCGCAGGGGACGACCGGTGACCGCGCGGCGCGCGGCGCGGCCCGCCCGAGAAGGAGAGCACCGATGACCCTCGTCCTCGTGGCGCTCTGCGTCCTGGCGGGCGCGGCGCCGTGGTGGTCCGCGCGCACGGAGGCCGGACGGCGCGCCGTCGCCGTCGGGCGGGCAGCGCCCGCGCCGGACGATCCCGCCGGCAACCCGAGTGGCCGACGGCGCCGGGGCGACGACCGCGAACCCGGCATCGAGACCGGGGTGCTCCTCGAGCTCCTCGCGGCCGCCGTCGGGTCGGGGGCGGCGATCCCGCGAGCGCTCGACGTCGTCGGGTCGTGCGTCGGTGGCCGCGACGGTGCGGGGCTGCGCGCCGCCGGCGCGGCGCTCCTCCTCGGGGCGTCGTGGGACGGGGCCTGGGCGGGTGCACCGCCGCGGCTCGGGGTCGTGCAGCGCGCGCTGCGGCCCGCGTGGCTGCACGGCGCCGCTCCGGCGTCGTCGCTGCGGGCGGCGGCCGGGGCGTCGCGCCAGGACCGGACCGGGGCGGCCAAGGCTGCCGCGGCACGGCTCGCCGTGCACCTCGTGCTCCCTCTCGGTGCGTGCTTCCTGCCCGCGTTCGTGCTCGTCGGGCTGCTGCCCGTCCTCGTCTCCCTCGGGGCGGGTCTGCTCTCCGGATAGGCGTCGGAGGTCCGGAGGCAGAGGCGGGCGTCGGTGTGATTATCGGGGCCGGGCCGGGCCGGGGCCGGGGCCGGGGCCGGGGCCGAGGTCGGTGTCGGGTCGCTACGGTGGCCGCATGGACCCGTCCCCTGTCTCCCGTGTGCCCGCTGCGCTCCGGGACGACGCCTGGCGGGACGTCGGGAGCGGCGAGTCCTCGGCCCGCGTGCTCGTCAGCGCGGACGGCGCACGGCACGCCAAGGTCGTGGGCCCGGACCAGGCGGCCGCCCTGGCGGACGAGCGGGACCGCGCGCTCTGGGCGGCTGAGCGCGGGATCGTCGTCCCCGAGGTGCTGGCGTGGGAGGACACGGGGGAGCAGGCCGTGCTCGTGACGCGCACGGTGCCGGGCGTGCCCGCCGACACGGTCCGCCCCGACCAGGTCGACCGCGCCTGGACGAGCGTCCTCGCGGCGGCGCGGACCCTCCACGACCTCCCCGTGGCCGGCTGCCCGTTCGACCGGAGCCTCGACGCCATGGTCGCCCTCGCCCGCGACGTGGTCGACGGCGGCCGCGTGCACCCGGAGTTCCTGCGGCCGGAGCAGGAGTCCCGGGATCCCGCCGACCTTCTTGCGGAGCTCCTCGCCGAGCTGCCGTGGCGGCGGGAGCAGCAGGCGGCCGACCTCGTGGTCTGCCACGGCGACCTGTGCCTGCCCAACGTCCTGCTCGACCCCGAGACGCTGGAGCTCCGCGGGTTCGTCGACGTCGGGCGGCTCGGGGTCGCCGACCGGCACGCCGACCTCTCCCTCCTCCTGGCGAACGCCCAGGACACCTGGCCGGAGCACGCGCGTGCCCTGGAGGAGTCGCTCGCGCCGCTCTACGGGTCCCCGGTCGACCCGGGCAGGCTCCGCTTCCACCTCGAGCTCGCCCCGCTCACCTGGGGCTGACCGCGCCCCGGTTGGCCGGGGTTGGTCTCTCGACCCGTCGACGGGGGTGCTGCTCGCGCGACCTGTCGACGGGGTGCTCCTCGGGCGACGGGTTGCCGGTGGCTCGACCTGTCGACCGGGTGCTGATCGTGCGACGGGGTGCCGGTGGCTCGACCCGTCGACCGGGTGCTGATCGTGCGACGGAGTGCTGGTGGCTCGGCCCGTCGACGCGGGCGGAGGGCGCGCTGCCGTGCACAGGTCGTCGTCTTGAGAGCCCCGTCCACCGACGCCCCGCGGTGGGGTGCGGCAGGGGTGCAGGTCCCGGCAGGGTCTCCCCGACCGCCCGCACGACGCGGGCCACACGAGGGGAGCCGGAGATGACACGACAGCCGCGACGCGCGTTCGCGCGCCTGACGGGGACGAGCACGGGGCAGGACGGCGAGGCGGGTCTCGCGACGGCTGAGTACGCCATCGCGACGGTCGCGGCGGCAGGCTTCGCCGGGCTGCTCATCGTCGTGCTGAAGAGCGGCGAGGTGCGCGAGATGCTGCTCGGCATCGTGCGCAGCGCGCTCTCGCTGGGCTGAGCCCGTGCGACGGGACGCCGGGGCGGAGAGCCGCCGGCCGAGGGGTCGGGTCCGTGAGGGCGGCGAGCGAGGTGCGGTCACGGCCGAGCTCGCGGTCGCCCTGCCCGCGGTCGTCCTGGTGCTCGTCGTGGTCCTCACCCTCGCCGCGGCGGCGGGCGCCCAGATGCGCTCCGCCGACGCGGCGAGGGCCGCCGCCCGGGCGGTGGCCATCGGTGAGGACGACGCGACCGTGCGCGCGACCGCGCTCCGGGTCGCCGGAGCCGGCGCGACGGTCGGCGTGCTGCGCGGCGACCCGTGGGTCGAGGTGCGCGTCACGACGCCCGTCGTGGGCGGGTGGCTCGCCGGGTCGCCGTTGCGCGCGAGCGGCGCGGCCGTCGCGTGGGCGGAGCCGTGACCGCGGCGCGGCCTCCGCGGGGACGGCGCACCGAGACCGAGACCGGGTCCGGGACCAGGTCTGGCGCCGAGACTCGGGCCGGAAGCGGGATCGAGACCGCGATCGGGACCGAGACCGACGGCCGGCCAGGTGCGAGGCCGGGGGTGGCCGTCCACCTCGACGTCGAGCACGGAGCAGGCACGGTGCTCGTGCTCGGGGTCGTCGCGGCGGTCCTCGTCCTGGCGCTCGCGCTCGCCGGGCTCGCGCAGGCGCAGGCGGCGCGTGGCACCGCGCAGACCGGAGCTGACCTCGCGGCGCTCGCGGCGGCGACGGCGGTCCGCGACGGGTGGGAACCCTGCGGCCGGGCGCGCGAGGCCGCGGCGCGCAACCGGGCCGTGGTCGTCGCGTGCACGGAGCAGGGCGCCGGGGTCGTCCGGGTGGACGTCGAGTCGAGAGCCGGCGTGACGTTCCTCGGCGCCACGCTCGGCCGCGCGACCGCCGCCGCCCGCGCCGGCCCCGCGAGCGCGCGATGAACGGCCGCCACCGGCAGGGGCAGCGGTCCGTCGGGCGGCGCGAGCGTTGTGACCGGCGGGCGCGATCCTTCGTGGGACGGGTGCCGTCAGCGACCGGACGGTACTCGTCCTCGACCCTGCGGAAGTGCCGTGCCCTATCGCGGGATACCTGCGGTCCGCCCCGCGGCGTCGGCGTCGGCGTCGGCCTCGGTCCCGGTCTCGGCGACCGGGGCGTGCGCCAGCACGGCGTCGAGCAGCCGGACGGCGGCGGCCTTCTCGAGCGGGGCGTTGTACGACCCGCACTTGGGCGACTGCACGCACGCCGGGCAGCCGTCGTGGCACGGGCAGCGGGCGATGGCGTCGCGCGTCGCGCGGAGCCAGGTCGCGCCGAGCTCGAAACCGCGCTCGGCGAAGCCGGCCCCGCCGGGGTAGGCGTCGTGGACGAACACGGTGGCCTCGCCGGTGTCGGCGTGCAGCGCGGTGGACACCCCGCCGAGGTCCCAGCGGTCGCACGTCGCGAGGAGGGGGAGCAGACCGATCGACGCGTGCTCGGCGGCGTGCAGCGCGCCGGGCAGCTCGTCGGCGTTGACGCCCGCCTCCTCGATCACGGAGGCGGGGACGGTCCACCAGACCGCCATCGTCGGCAGCGTGCGCTCGGGAAGGTCGAGGGTCTCCGTGCCGAGGACCTGCATGTCGAGGAGGCGGCGGCGCTGGAAGCTCACCACCTGGGAGCACACGTCGACCGGGCCGTAGCCCCAGCCGACCGGGCCCCAGCTGCGCTCGACGACCTCGCGGCCCGTCGCGACGTCCCCGTCGGTGGGCTCGTCGACGATCGTGATGGACGTGGTCGACCGGGACCACGTGCCGTGGTCGACGTCCTGCCGACGCACGAGCGCGACGTGGTCCGCGAGGTCGAGGTGCTCGACGACGTAGGTGCGGCCCTGGTGGACGTACACCGCGCCGTCGTGCACGGAGCCGTCCGCGGAGGCGGCGTCGACGGTCCCGAGCAGCCGGCCGGTGCGCGCCTCGGCGACCCGGACGGGCGCGCCGCCGGAGCCGCGCAGGTCGGTCATGCCCGACGCGGGCTGCGCGTGCGTCCAGTACCAGCCGGAGGCCCGGCGCCGCAGGGCGCCGCGCGCGACGAGCACATCGAGCAGGCCGCGCACGACGTCGGGCGTGCCGAACGCGGCGAGGTCCTCGGACCGCAGCGGCACCTCCGCCGCCGCCGCGCACAGGTGCGGCGCGAGGACGTAGGGGTTCGCGGGGTCGAACACGGTCGCCTCGAGCGGTGCGTCGAACACCGCCTCGGGGTGGTGCACGAGGAACGTGTCGAGCGGGTCCTCGCGTGCCACGAACGCGACGAGGCCGTCGGCGCCCGCCCTCCCGGCGCGGCCCGCCTGCTGCCAGACCGACATGCGGGTGCCGGGCCAGCCGGCGATGAGGACGGCGTCGAGCCCCGAGATGTCGACGCCCAGCTCGAGCGCGTTGGTCGTCGCGAGGCCGAGCACGTCGCCGGTGCGCACCGCGTCCTCGAGCTCGCGCCGCTCCTCGGGCAGGTAGCCGCCGCGGTAGGCGGCGACGCGGCGCACGAGCCGGGGGTCGACGACGCGCACGCTGTCCTGCGTCTGGACCGCGACGGACTCCGCGCCGCGGCGCGAGCGCGTGAACGCGAGCGTGCGGGCGCCCGCGATGACGAGGTCGGCGAGCAGGTCGGCCGTCTCGGCGGTGGCGCTGCGGCGGGGGTGCTCCGGCCCCTCGGCGGGCGTCGCGACCGCCGGGTCGTCGTCGTGGCCCTCGGCGGGACCGTCGTCCGCGGACGCCTCGAAGCCCACCACGACGGGCGGCTCCCACAGGGCGAACGTCTTGCGCCCCGCGGGGGAGGTGTCGCGCGCGACGGTCACGACGTCGTCGGGCTCGACCCCGACGAGCCGGGCCGCGCTCGTGGCCGGGTCGGCGGTCGTCGCCGACGCGACGACGAACGTCGGAGGCGGGTCGCCCTCCCGCGCGTAGTGCGCGGCGAGCCGCCGCAGGCGCCGCAGGACGAGGGAGACGTGCGCGCCGAACACCCCGCGGTAGGCGTGCCCCTCGTCCACGACGACGTACCGCAGGTCCCTCAGCAGCCGCGTCCAGCCGCGGTGGTGCGGCAGGAGCGCGAAGTGCAGGAAGTCCGGGTTCGTGAGGACGACGTCGGCGTGCTCCCGCACCCACCGGCGCTCGTCCTGCGCGGTGTCGCCGTCGCACGTCGCGACCCGCACGTCGCGCGTCCCGGCGGCGTCGAGGAGCCGCTGGAGGCCGGAGAGCTGGTCGGCCGCGAGCGCCTTCGTGGGCGAGAGGTAGAGCACGGCACCACGGCGCGCGACCGACTCGATGCGACCGGGGTCGAGCACGCGCGCCGCGGCGTCGGCGCGGACGGCCGTGAGCGCCGGGAGCCAGAACGCGAGCGACTTGCCGGAGCCCGTGGAGGTCGCGAGCGCGACGTGCCGGCCCGACCACGCGGCGTCGGCGGCCTCCACCTGGTGCTCCCAGGGTCGCTCCACGCCGAGCGCGCGGTACCCGGCGACGAGCGACGCGTCGGCCCATGCGGGCCACTCGCCCTGGGTGCCGGGGCGCGCGGGCAGCTCGCGCACGTGCCGCAGCCGCTCGTCGCGCCGACCGCCCGCGCGCAGCACGTCGAGCAGCGTCGCGCTCGTCGGTCGCGGGGAGGTGGTGGGGGCGTGCAGCACGTCTCCGAGTGTCCCACCTCGGGCCCACGCTTCGGCCGAGGGCCGTGCTCGGGACCTCCGGCCCTCGCGCGGGGAGGGGCGCACGGCCGACGATCGACGCATGGCAGCGTGGCGTGGGGTCCGGGTCCTGACGACGACGGCGCTCGCCGCCGGGGCGCTCCTGCTCACCCGGCGCATGACCCAGACGTGGGGCACGTGGGAGGGCGAGCACGAGTGCGTGCTCCCGGGCGACGACCTCGTCCCCGACGCGCGCGCCGTCGTCGCGACGCGGGCCGTGACGGTCGACGCGCCGCCGGCCGACGTCTGGCCGTGGCTCGTCCAGCTCGGCCAGGGCCGCGGCGGCTTCTACTCCTACGACGCGCTCGAGAACCTCGTTGGCCTGGGCATCCGCAGCGCGGACGCGATCGAGGAGCGCTGGCAGGGCCTCGCGGTGGGCGACGACGTCCACCTGGCCGACGAGGCCGTCCTGCGGGTCGCAGAGCTCGAGCCGGGCTCGCACCTCGTGCTGCTCGGCGCACCCGGGCCCGGGCAGCCGGACACGATGCCGTTCCGGTTCTCGTGGGCGTTCGTCGTGCGACCGCTGCCGCCGGGGTCGGACGGCACCCCGCGGTCGCGCCTGCTCGTCCGCGAGCGGTACCTGCCGCTGGGCGCCGCGGGCCGCGCGGTCGTCGAGGCGGTGCAGCCGGTGAGCTTCCTCATGACGCAGAAGATGCTGCGCGGCGTCCGCGCCCGCGCGGAGCGCCCCTGACTGGTCCCGACCAGGCGATCGCGGCTGCCCGACCAGGCGGTCTTGGCCCGTCCCGCGCCCAGGACGAACCAGAACCGCCTGCTCGGCCGGCGGGGTGGGGGAGACTCAGCCTTGGAAGATCTTGAGCACCGCGCGCGAGAGGTACCACGGGTCCACGACGGCGGTGAGCTCGCGCGCGGAGTGCATCGAGAGGATGGGGACGCCCACGTCGACCGTGCGGATGCCGAGGCGGGTCGCGGTGAGCGGCCCGATGGTCGAGCCGCACGGCACGGTGTTCTTCGAGACGAACTCCTGGCTCGGCACCCCGGCCCGGGCGCAGGCGCGCGCCCATGCCGCGGCGCCGTGCGCGTCGGTCGTGTAGCGCTGGTTCGCGTTGATCTTGAGGATCGGCCCGCCGCCGGCGAGCGGCCGGTTCGCGGGGTCGTGCCGCTCCGGATAGTTGGGGTGCACCGAGTGGCCGACGTCGCTCGACACGCACAGCGACCCCGCGAGCTGACGGTGCCGCTCCTCCTCCGTCGCGCCGAGGCTGGCCGCGACCCGGGCGAGCACGTCCGCGAGGAACGGGCCGGACGCGCCGGAGCGCGACTCCGACCCGATCTCCTCGTGGTCGAACGCGGCGAGCACGGGGATCGTGGCGCCCTCGACGGGCCGGTCGGGCGTGCCCGCGATCTCGAGCAGCGCGACGAGACCGGCGTGCACCGACAGCAGGTTGTCGAGGCGCCCGGACGCGAGGAACGCGCCGTGCGCACCGAACACGCGGGGCGACTGGGTGTCGGCGACCACGACGTCGTACCCGGCGATCTCGCTCGCCCGCACGCCCGCGTGGTGCGCGAGCTCGGCGAGCACGTCCCCGCCGCTCGTCCCGTGCGGCGCGCCCGCGACGTCGGACCCGGCCGGACCGGACGCCGACGCGAGCCCCCACACGGGCTGCGTGTGCTGCTGCTTGTCGAGCGTGAGCCCGTCGTTCGCGGCGCGGTCGAGGTGGATCGCGAGCTGCGGGATGCGCAGCAGGGGGCCCGTGCGCACGAGGTGCTCCTCGCCGTCGGCCGTGACGAGGCGACCGGCGAGCTCGAGCTCGCGGTCGAGCCACGAGTTGAGCAGCGGGCCGCCGTAGATCTCCACGCCCGCCTGCCACCAGCCCTCGCGGCCGACGCTCGGGCGCGGCTTGAGCTTGAAGCCGGGCGAGTCGGTGTGGGCGCCGAGGATCGCGAACGGCGTGGTCGCCGTCGCGCCCGCGGGCACGGCCCAGGCGATCACCGCGCCGTCGCGCACGACGACGTACCGCCCGCCCGCGGGCCCGTCGCCCTCGGTCACCGACGGCCACGCCGCGGTCTCGTCCAGGCGCTCGAAGCCGACGGCCTCGAGCCGGCGCGCGACCTCGTGCGCCGCGTGGTACGACGACGGGGACGCCTCGACGAACGTCGCGAGGTCGTGCGCGTGGGCGAGGGCGCGGTCGTGGAGGGTCGGGTCGGTCACGGGGGTGCTGGGCGTCGACACAGGCTCCACCCTACGCACGCCCAGGAGCGCTCCGTAGGGTGGTCGCGCACCGCGAGAGAGGGAGTCCGCATGACCTGGGTCGTCCTGCCGGGCCTCGCGCTCACGCCCGAGGACTTCGCCCCGCTCGCACGTGCACTCGGCACCGCGTCCGGCACCGACGACGTCCGGGTCCTCGACGCGTGGCGCGTGCCCGTGACGGGACCGGTCGACGTGGTGCGGGAGGGTCTCGGCGTCGGCGGGTCGCGGCCCGTGGACCTCGTCGGGCACTCCGTCGGCGGGCTCACCGCGATCGAGTGGGCGCTGCGGCACCCGGACGAGGTCCGCCGGCTCGTGCTCCTCGACCCGACGAGCCCGTGGGAGGCCCATCTCCCGGCCCTGCACACGGGGCGGGTCACGGCCCGGGCCGGCACCGCGGCGGCGGGCGTGCTCGCGAGCGGCCTCGCCGTGACGGGCGCGACCCTGCGCCGCGTGGGCGTCCGGGTCGTCACGCGCGCCCCGGACCGCCTCCCGCACGACGTCGCGCGCGCCCGCTACGGCTCGCGCGAGGCGTGGACACTGCTCGCCCACCAGTGGTTCGCGAGCTGGGAGCAGGCGCCGCGGGTGCGCGACCTGCTCGACGACGGCCGCCGTCTGCCCGCGGGCGCCGAGCCGCTGCTCGTCACCGGCCTGCGGGCGAGCGCCCGGTTCCTGCGCGCGCAGCGCGAGCTGTCGGACCGGCTCGGGGTGCCGCGCGTCGGGCTCGCGGGGGAGGGCCACCTCTACCCGCTCACCCGGCCCGACGCCGTCGCGCGCCTCGCCACGGACCTCGCCCCGGACGCCGGCGGAGCGACCGCGCGACCGCCGGGCTGACAGGGCCCGGGGCGCCGTCACCGGGTGCGCTCGTGACGTCCTGCACGAGTGGTCGTGACGTACGACACACGTGCGTAGACTCACCCCCATCGCTCCGGCAGGGGACCGGCGCGACGGTCGCGCGGTTCGTCAAGGAGGACGGATGCTCACGCTCGGTACGGAAAGTCTCACCATCGTCGCGGTCATCGCGGCGATCGCCCTCGTGGCCCTCGCCTTCGCGGTCGTGCTGCGCAGACAGGTCCTCGCCGCGGACGAGGGCACGGCGAAGATGCAGGACATCGCCCAGGCGGTGCAGGAGGGCGCCGGCGCGTACCTGAGCCGCCAGTTCCGCACGCTCGCGCTGTTCGCGGCGATCGTCTTCGGCCTCCTGTTCCTGCTGCCGGGCGACGGCGGCATCCGCGTGGGGCGCTCGGTCGCGTTCCTCGTGGGCGCCGGGTTCTCGGCGGCGATCGGCTACCTCGGGATGTGGCTCGCGGTGCGCGCGAACGTGCGCGTCGCGTCGGCCGCGACCCGGCCGGGCGGGCGCTCGGAGGGCGCGCGCATCGCGTTCCGGACGGGCGGCGTCGTCGGCATGTCGGTCGTCGGCCTCGGCCTGCTCGGCGCCGCGGGCGTCGTGCTCGTCTACAAGGGCGACGCCCCGGCGGTGCTCGAGGGCTTCGGGTTCGGCGCGGCGCTGCTCGCGATGTTCATGCGCGTCGGCGGCGGCATCTTCACCAAGGCGGCGGACGTCGGCGCGGACCTCGTCGGCAAGGTCGAGCAGGGCATCCCCGAGGACGACCCGCGCAACGCCGCCACCATCGCGGACAACGTGGGCGACAACGTCGGCGACTGCGCGGGCATGGCGGCCGACCTGTTCGAGTCGTACGCGGTGACGCTCGTCGCGGCGCTCATCCTCGGCAAGGCGGCGATGGGCGAGGAGGGCCTCGTGTTCCCGCTCGTCGTGACGGCCCTGGGCGCGCTCGTCGCGGTGCTCGGCGTGTTCATCACGCGCGTGCGCGGCCAGGAGAACGGCCTCAAGGCCATCTACCGCGGGTTCTACCTCTCGGCGCTCATCGGCGCGGTGCTCGCCGCCGTCGCCGCGTTCGTCTACCTGCCGTCGTCGTTCGCCGCGCTCGACGGCACGGCCGACCTCGGCGACCTGTCCGGGATCGCGGCCGACCCGCGCGTCGTCGCGAGCCTCGCCGTCGTCATCGGGATCGTCCTCGCGGGCATCATCCTGTGGATCACGGGCTACTTCACCGGCACGACGTCGAAGCCCACCCTGCACGTGGCGGCCACCTCGCGCACGGGCGCGGCGACGGTCGTGCTGTCGGGCATCGGGGTCGGGTTCGAGTCGGCCGTGTACACGGCGGGCGTGATCGCCGCGGCGATCTGCGGCCTGTTCCTCCTCGCGGGCGGGTCGGTGTGGCTCGCGCTGTTCCTCGTCGCCCTCGCCGGGTGCGGCCTGCTCACGACGGTCGGCGTCATCGTCGCGATGGACACGTTCGGCCCCGTCTCCGACAACGCCCAGGGCATCTATGAGATGTCGGTCGGCGAGTCGGGCGACGGCGACGCAGAGGCCGCGCAGATCCTCACGGACCTCGACGCGGTGGGCAACACGACGAAGGCGATCACCAAGGGCATCGCGATCACGACGGCCGTCCTCGCGGCGACGGCCCTGTTCGGGTCGTACGCCGACGCCGTGAGCCACGCGCTCGCGGACGTGCAGGGCGTCGGGAGCGGTCTCGTCACGGCGATGCTCGACTACCAGATCATCTCGCCGATCACGCTCGTGGGCGTGATCCTCGGCGCCGCGACCGTGTTCCTCTTCTCGGGCCTCGCGATCGACGCGGTGACGCGCGCGGCCGGGGCGATCGTGTTCGAGGTGCGCCGCCAGTTCCGCGAGCACCCCGGGATCATGACGTTCCAGGAGCGCCCCGAGTACGGCCGGGTCGTCGACATCTGCACGCGCGACTCGCTGCGCGAGCTCGCGACCCCCGGTCTGCTCGCCGCGTTCGCGCCCATCGCCGTCGGCTTCGGCCTGGGCGTCGGGCCGTTGGCCGGCTTCCTCGCGGGCGCGATCGGCGCGGGCGTGCTCATGGCCGTGTTCCTCGCCAACTCGGGCGGCGCGTGGGACAACGCGAAGAAGATCGTCGAGGACGGCGCGTACGGGGGCAAGGGCTCGGAGGCGCACGCCGCGACCGTCATCGGCGACACGGTCGGCGACCCGTTCAAGGACACCGCCGGCCCGGCGATCAACCCGCTCATCAAGGTGATGAACCTCGTGTCGGTGCTCATCGCGCCCGCGGTCGTGCTCATGAGCGTGCCCGAGGACGCGAACCACGTCCTGCGCATCGCGATCGCGGTCGTCGCGGCGGCCATCGCGTTCGGCTCGGTGATCATGTCGCGGCTGCGTGCGGCGCGCGTCGACCGCGAGGAGTCCGCCGTCGAGCGGGAGCGCGTCGCGACGGGCGCCTGACGCCCGGCCACCGCAGACGACGGAGGGCGCCCGGGTCGACCCGGGCGCCCTCCGTCGTGCGCGGGACTAGCCCGCGACGGTGAACGACGCGCGCAGGAGCGCGTCCTCGCGCGAGGACGGCCCGACGCGCAGCTCGAACTCGCCCGGCTCGACGACGCGGCGCCCATGCGCGTCGACGAGCGTGCAGTCCGCCACGGGCACCTCGAGGCCGACGGTCGCCGACTCGCCCGGCGCGAGGTCCACCTTGCGGTAGGCCTTGAGCTCCTTCTCGGCCCACGTCACCGACGTGACGGTGTCGCTCACGTAGACCTGGACGTTCTCGCGCACCGGGCGCGACCCGGTGTTCGTCAGCGTGACCTCGGCGCGCACGACGTCGTCGGGCCCGTGCTCCGTGCCGAGCACCCGCAGGTCGGCGTACTCGACGGTCGTGTAGCTCAGGCCCTCGCCGAACGCGAACGCGGGGCTCTGCGTGAGGTCGGCGTAGCGGACGCCGTGCTGGCCGCGGACCACGTTGTAGTAGGTCGGCTGCTGGCCCGCGTGGCGCGCGAACGAGATCGGGAGCCGGCCCTCGGGCTCGATCAGCCCGAGCACGAGCTCGGCGACGGCCTGGCCGCCGCGCATCCCGGGGTTGGCCGCCCAGACGACCGCCGCCGCCGCGTGCGCCGACGGCGGGAGGACGAGCGGCTTCGACGCGACGACGACCACGACCACGGGGGTGCCGGTGGCGACGAGGGCGTCGAGCAGCGCGACCTGGCCGCCGACGAGCTCGAGCGTCGCGGTCGAGCGCCCCTCGCCCACGAGCTCGATGCGGTCGCCCACCACGGCGACGGCGAGGTCGGCGTCGCGCGCGGCGGCGACGGCCTCGGCGATCAGCGCGTCGTCGGGCGCCGCCGGGACGACGACCTGCGGCCGCGGCTGCCCGTCGGGGAACAGCTCGCCCTCCGGGTCGGGCGCGAGCGTGAGGATGTCGGCGCCGCGCGCGTGGGTCACGGCCCAGCCCTCCGGGGCGAGCGCGCGGAAGCCGTCGAGCACGGTCGTCGTCATCTCGCGCGGGTGGCCGTCCGGCAGCCAGTCGGCCTGGCCCGACGCGCCCGCCCAGTCGCCGAGCTGCGTGTGGTCGTCGTCCGCGTTCGGGCCGACGACGGCGATCGTCCGGGCGGGCGCCCCGGCCGGGGCGAGGGCCCGGCCGTCGGGCGTGCCGGCGTCGCGGTCGAGCCCGCCCGCGAACGGGAGGGTCCCGTCGTTGGCGAGGAGCACGAGGGAGCGGCGCGCGACCTCGAGGTTCACCGCGGAGTGCCCAGCCGACGCGATGACCGCCTGCTGGCGCGCGACGTCCGGCCGCCGCGGGTCCTCGAACAGGCCGAGGCGGAACTTGAGCGTGAGGATGCGCCGGACGGCGGCGTCGATCGCCGCCTCCTCGACGAGGCCGCGGTCCACCGCCTCGAGCGCGCCCTCGAAGAAGCGCGGAGTCGTCATGACCATGTCGTTGCCGGCGCGCACGGCCGCGGCGGACGCGTGCACGTAGTCGGGCTGGATGTGCTGCTCCCAGACCATGCGGCCCACGTTGTCCCAGTCGGTGACGAGCGTGCCGGTGTACCCCCACTCGCCGCGCAGGACGTCGTCGAGCAGCCAGCCGTTCACGGTGACGGGCACGCCGTCCATGGACTGGTAGCCGAGCATGAACGTGGCGCAGCCCTCGCGCGCGACCCGCTCGAACGGGGGCAGGAACCAGGACCGGAGCTTGCGCTGCGAGATGTCGGCCTCGCTCGCGTCGCGCCCGCCCTGCGTCTCGGAGTAGCCCGCGAAGTGCTTCGCCGTAGCGAGGACGCCCGTCGGGTCGGACAGCCCGTCGCCCTGGTAGCCGCGGACCATCGCGGACGCGAGCTCGCCGATGAGGAACGGGTCCTCGCCGAACGTCTCGTCGACGCGGCCCCAGCGCAGGTCGCGGGCGATGCAGAGCACGGGGGAGAAGGTCCAGTGGACGCCGGTCGCGGCGACCTCGACCGCGGTCGCGCGCGCGACCTGCTCCACGAGCGCGGGGTCCCACGTCGCGGCCATGCCGAGCTGCGTGGGGAAGATCGTCGCGCCGACCCAGAACGAGTGGCCGTGGATGCAGTCCTCGGCGATCAGCAGGGGGATGCGCAGCCGCGTCCGCCCGGTGAGCTCGTGCGCGGCGAGGACGTTCTCCGGCGACGTGTGCAGCAGCGAGCCCGCGTGCTTCTCCAGCACCGCGGGGCCGACGCCGTCGCGCGCGTCGAGCTGGAGCATCTGTCCGACCTTCTCGGGCAGCGTCATGCGGGCGAGGAGGTCCTCGACGCGGTCGGCCACGGGCACGGCGGGGTCGAGGTAGGGCAGGGTGCTCAAGGACGGTCCTTCCACGGCGGCGGCGACGGCACCCGGCGGCGCCGCGGGTGCGGGCACGGCGTCGGCGGACCGGGCGCCGTCACTCTACCGGAAACCAAGTAACTGGTCAGTAAGTTTGCGCCGTCAGTGCCAGTGGTCGAGGAAGCGGGCGACGGTCCGCGTCGCGTGGTCGAGCACGTGGCCGTCCTCCGCGGCGGCCCCCGAGAGCAGCGCCGCGTCCACGACGTGCGCGACGAGGTCGGTGTCGGTCACGTGCCCGTGGCCCGACGCGTCGAGCACCGTCCGTGCCGCCGCAAGCAGGCGCGGGCGCGACGCGCGCATGATCGGCCGCAGCGCCGGGTCCCGCATGGCCGTGAGCATGGGGTCGAGGCGCACGTCGACCACCGAGTCGTCCACGTGCGGGGCGTACAGCGTCTCGATGAGCTCGCGCGCCGTCGCGGCGCTCGAGCGACGCCGGTGGGCGAGGGCGTCGGCGTGCTCCTGCGCGGCCGTCGCGCGCACGTCCTCCGCGGCCTCGACGGCGGCGGCGACGAGCGAGGCGCTCGTCGGGAAGTAGTACGACGCCGACCCCTGCGGCACGCCCGCGGCGCGGGCGACCTGCCGGTGGGTCACGGCGGCGAAGCCCTGGTCGATGAGCAGGTGCGCGGCGGCGTCGACCATCGCGCGCTGTCGCTCCGCGCTGCGCCCCTGCACCGTGGTGCGTGCGCCCCGCGCGCCGCTCGTCGCCGACCGGTCCCGGGCACCCGCAGCGTCGTCCACGCGGCCATCGTAGTGAGGAATAACCTATACGCTCGTATGGTTATCGCCCTCGGACCGCGAGCGCGGCCCGTGGAACGAACGAGGAGTGGAGAAGGATGGTCGCCGCCGAGGGGCTCGTCATCGACTGGGCACAGATGCCCACCTACAACACCGTGATGTCCGTCGCCGTCGGCGCCGGGCTGATCCTGCTGGTCATGCTCGGCCGCGAGCTCCTGCGGGCGCCCGGGAAGATCGTCGTGGAGGGCTGGTCGCTCGCGTTCGGCGTGCTGGGCACGATCCTCACGGCGACCGGGCTGCACATGACGCTCACGTGGCCGCTCGCCGCGGGCGGCTTCCCGTTCGACAACATCATCTTCGGCGAGACGAGCCTCGCGTTCGGCGTGCTGCTCCTCGCCGCCGCGTTCTACCTCTGGACCCGCGGCCGCGCCGCGCTCGAGCGGGCCGACGCCACCGAGCACCTGCAGGCCGTCGCGCGCCCCGTCTCGGTGTTCGTGCTCGGCATGGGCCTCGGCCTCGTCGCCATCGCGATCGCCGGCGTGACGTACCAGCTCTTCGCCGCGCCGCCGGAGGAGCCGATCTCCGGCGCGTTCGCCGCCTACCCGCTCGTCGAGGCGATCTTCATGTCCGGGCTCATCGCGCTCGTGGGCGTCGGCGCGATCCTCTTCCCGTTCGCGGTCCGCTCCGGGCGGCGCGTCGTGCGGGTCGTCATCGGGTGGGCCTGGGGCCTGTCCGGCGTCGCGTTCCTGCTGTTCGGCGCGATGAACTTCTTCACCCACATCGGTCTCATCGTCAACACGATGGGCTGACGCCGCGGCGACCCCGAGGACCCCGCCGGCCGGCAAGGCCCGCGGGGTTCTTCGCGCCCGCGGGAGGCGTCATCATAGGGGCCATGCAATCACCGGTGCGCGCCGTGGCCCACGCCGCGGTCCTCGCCGTCGTCGCCGGGCTGTGCCTCGCCGTCGTCGCGAGCGGGGCGTTCGACGTCGTGTCCCTCCCGGGCGCAGCGCCCGCCGCCGCACCGCCCCCGCCCGCCGCACCCGCGGCGTCGTCCCCGGGTGCCGGGAACGACGCGGACGACGGCGCGGCACCCGCCGACGGCACGGACCCCGAGACGTCGGACCCCGCCGCGCCCGACGACGGCACGGACCCGGGGGCGGGCGCCGTCGACCCGGCGTGCCGGGAGGCGGAGGTCGCGTGGGGCGCGGCGGCCAAGGCGCAGGTCAACCTCACGGTCGACCACCCCGAGGCGCTCGTCGAGGGGTTCACCACCGCCCGCGACACGCTCGCCGGGGCCACCCCGCCCGCGGCGGTCGCGCGCGACTGGGCCGTCGTCACGACCTACCTCACGATGATCGCGGACGAGGTCGAGGCCACCGGCACGCGGGACACGGGCGAGCTGTCGCGGGCGATCGACCGCGTGGGGCGCCGGATCGACACGGCGGCGCTCACGTCGTCGTCCCGGGCCGTCACCGATTACTTCCGGGCCGGCTGTGCGCGCTGACCGGCACCCGCCGGAACTTCACCCCGTGGCGATGGCCACATGGGGAGCGGTCCCCACTTCGAGGCTTTGAGGGCGCGCGACGCGCGTCCGTGGGAAACCATGGGCGTCATGCGCACCCGACTGACGATCACCAAGACCACGACCGCCCTCGCGACGAGCGCCCTCCTCGTGCTCGGCCTGGCCGCCTGCGGTGGCTCCGGCGACGACGCGAGCACCGACTCGGAGACCACGCCTGCGGAGGAGACCAGCACGTCGGCCGAGGAGGAGACCACCCCGTCCGAGGAGCCCACCGAGGAGGAGTCCGGCGACACCGAGGCGTCGGGCGACTTCTGCACCGCCTACGACGCCCTGCTCGACGCCCAGACGACCCTGAGCTCGATCGACACGAGCGACCCGGCCGCCGCCGTGACGCAGTTCGAGACGTTCACCGCGTCGCTCGAGGCCGCCGAGGCCCCGGCCGAGATCAGCACCGACTGGGACAACGTCACGGGCGTCTTCCGCCAGCTCACCGACACGCTCGAGACCGCGGTCGACGACCCGGCCAACGCCGACACCTCCTCGATCATGTCGCTCATGACGGACGAGACCTTCCAGACCTCGGCGCAGAACGTCGCGGTCTACGGCACGCAGAACTGCTGACGACGTCGTCCCCCACGGACCCCCGGCACGCCTCGGCGCGCCGGGGGTCCGTCGCGTCCGGGGCGGCGCGGGCCCTCGGCCGCCGCGCGCGGATCGGTGAGGATGGAGCCATGCCTCCCGCCACCAGCACCCCGAGCCCGTCGTCGCGCACCGCCGCGGACGGGCCCGGCCCCGTCCCGCCCGGCGCGGGCCTCGCCTTCGCCGACCTCGCGGCCGCCGCGGCGACGCTGCGCGAGGACCTCGCGGCGGCGGGCTTCACGGTCGACGGCGTCGAGCGCGTGCTCGGTCCCGTCGCGTCCGCCGCGCTGCACCGCGAGCAGGCCGTCCCGGCGCGGCGCGCGCTGCGCGACCGCGGTCGGGAGGGGGCCGACCCCACGGCCGCTCTCGCCGCCCTCTTCCTCCTCGGCGACGACGTGCCCCGGCGCGCCCTCGACGCGGCGCTCGGGCGCACGGGGGTCGACGGCGCACGGCGGCTGGGTCTCGTCGAGGCGGCGGGCGCGGGCGACGACGACGCGGTGCGCGCGCTCGTCGACCTGCGGCCGTACGCGGCGACCGACGCCGCGGGCCCCGTCACGTGGTGGCTGTCGTCGGACCTGGGCGAGCTCGCGACGGGTCGCCGGCTCGCCCCGGACCACGTGCTCGGTGCGGGCGGCGCGTCCCTGACCCTCGCCCAGGTGACGGTCCGGACGCCGGTCGGGCGCGTGCTCGACCTCGGGACAGGTTGCGGCATCCAGGCCCTGCACGCCGCGCGGCACGCGCGCGCGGTCGTCGGCACGGACATCTCGCGCCGGGCGCTCGGCTTCGCCGCGTTCAACGCTGCGTTCAACGCCGCGTTCGACGAGGACTCCGGCGACTCCTCGGCGGCCGGGCCCGGAGGCGCCGCACCGGCCGGGCGGGTCGAGCTGCGCGAGGGCTCGATGCTGGAGCCGGTCGCGGGCGAGCGGTTCGACCTCGTCGTGTCGAACCCGCCGTTCGTCATCACCCCGCGCGCCGGCGGGGGCGCGCTCCCGGACTACGAGTACCGCGACGGCGGCCGGTCGGGCGACGACCTCGTGCGCGACCTCGTGACCGGGGTCGGCGCCGTGCTCGAGCCCGGCGGCGTGGCGCAGCTCCTCGGCAACTGGGAGCACCGCCGGGGCGTCCCGTGGGACGAGCGCGTCGGCGCGTGGCTCGACGAGGCCGGCCTCGACGGCTGGGTGGTCCAGCGCGAGGTGCTCGACCCCGCGGAGTACGCGGAGACCTGGATCCGCGACGGCGGCACGACCCCCGAGCGCGAGCCCGCGGCGTGGGCGGCGGCGTACGGCGCGTGGCTCGACGACTTCGCCGCGCGCGACGTGGAGGCCGTCGGCTTCGGCATCGTCACGCTGCGTCGTCCGCTCGCGGGCGCGCGCCCGACGCTGCGGCGGCTCGAGGAGCACACCGGGTCGGTGCGCCAGCCGCTCGGCGCGCACCTCGCGGCGTCGCTCGCGGCGCACGACTGGCTCGCGGCGCGCGACGACGCGGCCCTCGCGGGCGAGCGGCTCGCCGTCGCGCCCGACGTCACGGAGGAGCGGTTCCACACGCCCGGCGCGCCCGACCCCACGGTCGTCCTGCTGCGCCAGGGCGACGGCCTGGGCCGCGCCGTGCGGGCGACGACGGGGCTCGCCGCGCTCGTCGGCGCGAGCGACGGCGAGCTGACGGTCGGGCAGCTCGTGGGGGCGATCGCCGCGTTGTTCGAGGTCGGCGCCGAGGACCTCGCGGGCGAGCTCCTGCCCGACGTGCGCGGGCTCGTGCGCGACGGCTTCCTCGCACCCGTGGGCTGACGCGCGCGACACGCCCCGGCCGCACCGATACGTTGGGGCGGCATGGACCTCGAGGTGCGGCACCTGCGCATGATCGTGACGGTGGCCGAGACGGGCAGTGTGACCAAGGCGGCGGCGTCG
The DNA here is from genome assembly GCF_049538415.1 of Cellulosimicrobium sp. AB352. Taxonomy (NCBI): domain Bacteria; kingdom Bacillati; phylum Actinomycetota; class Actinomycetes; order Micrococcales; family Promicromonosporaceae; genus Cellulosimicrobium; species Cellulosimicrobium sp. AB352. The sequence continues at coordinate 34,894 of NZ_JBMVFX010000008.1, forward strand.
CTGGGCCTCGCGCAGCCCGCCCTCACCGCTCAGCTCAACCGGATCGACCGCACGCTCGGCGGGTGCGTCTTCACGCGCGACCGGCAGGGCGCGCGCCCCACGGAGCTCGGCGAGCTCGTGCTGCGGCACGCGCGCGTCGTGCTGCCCGCCATGTCCGCGCTGGTCGACGACGCCCGGCGGCTCACCAGCGAGCACGGCACGGTCGGCCGCGTGCACGTGGGGACGGTGAGCTCCGCGATCGGCGGCCTGTTCGCGAGCCGGCTGCACACCGCGCTGCCCGGCGCGCTGGGGGTCGACGACCTGCTCGTCACGACGGCGACGTCGTGGTCCGTCGAGGAGACCGCGGACCGGCTCGCGAGCGGGACCCTCGACGTCGCGCTCGTCGGCATGTGCGGCGACGCGTCCCCGCCCGCGGCGGGGGGCCTGGTGTGGACGGCGGTGTCCACCGACCCGGTGTTCGTGCTCGTCGACGAGTACCACCCCGTCGCGGGGCGCGACGCCGTCGGTCTGGGCGAGCTCGCCGACGCGCTGTGGCTCACGGCCCCCGGGAGCGGGTGCTTCGAGCGCTGCTTCGTCGGGGCGTGCGCGCGGGCGGGCTTCACGCCGCGCGCGATGGGGGAGTCGGACCGCACGTCGTGCATCGACCAGGTGCGCGGCGGGCACGCGGTCGCGCTCGTCCAGCCCGTGCTCCTCGACGCCCCCGGCGTGCGGACCGTCGCGATCGAGGGCGCCCCGCTGCGCTGGACGCACCACGTGGGGTGGCGGCGCGACGCCGTCGACCGCCTCCCGGTCGACGCGGTCCTGCGGGCCGCGACCGGCGCGCACCGCGACGCCGTCCAGCGCTCGCCCCGCTACCGGCGGTGGCGCGCCGAGCACCCGGTGGAGACCGCGTAGGGGCGAGCCCCCACATAGCGCCCGCGTATGACCTGATCGTGATCTGGGCGCCCCCTGGACGTGTCCCTAGCGTGGCCTCGACCGGGCCACCCGGGCCCGGCGAAGGGAATGGACGACATGACACGACCACTCCGCAGGAGGCTCGCCGCGGTCACCGCCGCGGCGACGCTCCTGGCGGGCGGGGCCGCGACGCACGCCGTCGCCGCCACGCCCGCACCCGACGACCAGCGCGCGACGGTGCGCGCGGTCCCCAAGACGGCCCCCGGCCTGGAGCGCGCGCTGGAGCGCGACCTGGGCCTCAGCGCGCGGGACGCACGGACGCGCCTCGCCTTCCAGTCCGACGCGGCGGGCACCGAGGCCGCGCTCGAGCGGCGCCTCGGCGCCGACTACGCGGGCGCGTGGGTCGACGACGCCGCGAACGTCCTCTACGTCGGCGTCACCGATGCCGCCGACGCGCGCACGGTGCGCGCCGAGGGCGCCACAGCGGTCGACGTCGACCACACGCTCGCCGACCTCGAGACCTGGCGCGCGACGCTCGACGGCGCGCTCGCCGACGACCCGGCGGCGCTGCCGGGCTGGTACGTCGACGTGACGCGCAACCGCGTCGTCGTCTCGGTGCGCGAGGGCGGCCAGGCCGACGTCGCCGCCCAGGTCGCCGCCGCGGGCGTGCCCGCCGACGCGGTCGCGTACGAGGAGACGACGGAGTCCCCGCGGCCGCTGATCGACGTCGTGGGCGGCAACGCGTACACGATCGGCGGCGGCAGCCGGTGCTCCGTCGGGTTCGCGGTCCAGGGCGGGTTCGTCACCGCCGGGCACTGCGGCTCGACCGGCGCGCGCACGTCCGGGCCGGCGGGCACGTTCCGCGGGTCGAGCTTCCCGGGCAACGACTACGCGTGGGTCCAGGTCGACGCGGGCAACACGCCCGTCGGCGCGGTGAACAACTACGCCGGGGGCCGCGTCGCGGTCGCGGGCGCGACGCAGGCGCCGGTCGGAGCCTCCGTCTGCCGCTCGGGCTCGACCACCGGCTGGCACTGCGGCACCGTCCAGGCGTACAACGCGTCCGTCACCTACCCGCAGGGGACCGTCACGGGCCTCATCCGCACGACGGTGTGCGCCGAGCCCGGTGACTCCGGCGGCTCGCTCCTCGCGGGCAACCAGGCGCAGGGCGTCACGTCCGGCGGGTCCGGGAACTGCAGCTCCGGCGGGACGACGTACTTCCAGCCGGTCGGCGAGATCCTCTCGGCGTACGGCCTGACGCTCGTCACGAGCGACGGCGGGGGCGGCACGCCGCAGCCGCCGACGGGCTGCAGCGGCTACGCCCGCACGTACACCGGGTCGCTCGCCGCGGGCACGACGGCCGTCCAGCCCAACGGGTCGTACTACACGGCGGGGGCCGCCGGGACGCACCGCGCGTGCGTGAGCGGTCCGAGCGGCGCCGACTTCGACCTCTACCTCCAGCGCTGGAACGGGTCGACGTGGGCGACGGTCGCGCAGTCGACCTCCCCGGGCGCGAACGAGTCCGTCTCCTACTCGGGGGCCGCGGGCTACTACCGGTTCGTCGTCCAGGCGTACTCCGGCTCGGGCGCCTACACGCTGGGGGCGACGACGCCCTGACCCGCCCGCCGCGCGCCGAGCACGAGGTTGCCGTCGTTCCCGTCCGCTTCCCGGGAGCAGCCTCGTGCTCGGCCGCGTGGGCCGTCAGGCCAGCAGCGCCGGGCCGTACTTGAGCAGCACGAGGGCGGCGAGGCCCACGAGCCACGCCGCGACGAGGTAGCCGTACGCCCCCGACCGCACGAACCCGAGCAGGCGCGCCTGGGCGCCGCGCGGCAGGTAGAGGTTGTCCTCCAGGACGTTCCAGTGCAGGAGCGACGCGAACACGAGCGTCGTGGAGACCGTGATGAGCAGGCACCACGGGCACAGCGCCCCGATGACGAACATCGACTGGTAGAAGAGCCAGTACGCGAACACGACCCCGAGCAGGTACACGCACTGCGCGGCGAAGAGGAACCACCGGGGGAAGCGGGTCCCGCCGAGCGCCGCGACCGCCGTCGTGATGACGATCGGCTCCGCGACGAGCCCGAGGAACGCGTTGGGGAAGCCGAACACCTGCGCCTGCCACGACTGCGCGACCGTCCCGCACGACAGCACGGTGTTGACGTCGCACGACAGCACCGCGCCGGGGTCCCCGGCGAGGAGGACGGCGTCGTACGACAGCACGAACGCCGCCGTGAGGCTGAGCAGCCCGAACAGCAGCATCTCGCCGAACAGCACGCCGCGGGAGTGGGTCCAGCCGGTGGGCCGGGCGAAGGGGTCGAAGCCCGCGTCCGGCGTGGGGCCCGACGCCGTCGGGCCGGGCGAGCGGGCGTCGTCCGCGAGCGCGGTGGTCGTTCCGGTCACGGGCGGTCCTCGGGTCCGCGGGGCCCCGCCGGAGAGGTCCGGCGGGCGGGGCAGAAGGTGGCGCCGGCCGGCAGGGTGGGCGCGCTGCCGGCCCGGCGCCGCACCCAGCGTACGAACGTGCGCGGCGGGGCCGACAGGGACCATGGTCCCGGATCCGGGGCGCTTCTCGGGCGGTCCCGGGCCGACCGGTCGGACGCCCACCGAGCCCGGCGGGAGGGCGGCCTCGCGGTGGGTCGTGGGGGCGGTGCGGGCGGTCCGCCCTAAGATCTGGGGGCGCCCCCTCGCGTGGCGCGCCCTGGCCGCCGCGCCGGGCACCGACCCGCCCCGCCCGAGAGGACCTGCGTGCAGCACGACGACGTCGACTCCCTGCGACGGTCGAGCGCGGCGTGGCGGCTCCTGCGCGCGGACACGGCGCCGCTCGTGCTCTCGTTCCTCGGCACCCTGTTCGTCGAGGACAACGTGCGCGCCATCCCGGAGAGCGAGCTCGTCGCGCGCCTCGACGACCACCTGTGGGCCGTCGACGGCCGGGCCGCGCGCGCCTCCGGCACGGAGCCGCGGTACCCGCGGGCCCCGCAGGCGTACGTCGACCACTGGACGCACCCGGACCAGAGCTGGCTGCGCGCCTGGTACCCGCCCGGCTCGGCCGAGCCGCACTACGACGCGACGCCCGCCGTCGAGCAGGCCGTGCGCTGGGTCGCGTCCCTGCGCGGGCGCGGGTTCGTCGGCACCGAGTCGCGGCTCAACACCGTCTTCGAGCTGCTGCGCCAGCTCGCCGTCGGCACGCAGACCGACCCGGCGGAGCGCCTGCGCGAGCTCGAGGAGCGCCGCGCCGCGATCGACGACGAGATCGCCCAGGTCCGCGCCGGGCGCGTCGCCGTCCTCGACGCGGCGGCGCAGCGCGACCGCTACCAGCAGCTCACCCAGACGGCGGCCGATCTGCTCTCCGACTTCCGCGAGGTCGAGGCGAACTTCCGCTCCCTCGACCGGGAGCTGCGCGAGCGCATCACGGGGTGGGACGGCGCGAAGGGCGAGCTGCTCGAGGAGGTCGTGCGGTCGCGCACGGCCATCGCGGAGTCGGACCAGGGGCGGTCGTTCCACGCGTTCTACGACTTCCTCCTCGACCGGCGCCGCCAGGAGGAGTTCACCGCGCTCGTCGAGCGCGTGCAGTCCCTCGACGCGATCGCGCCCGACGTCGTCCGGCCGGCCCCCGGGACGCCGGGCCCGGTCGTGGACGCCGCCGCGCAGGCCGCGGCCCGGGAGCAGGAGCACCGCCGCCTGCGCCGCGTCCACTACGACTGGCTCGACGCCGGCGAGCGCACCCAGGCGACCGTGCGGACCCTCTCCGAGCAGCTCCGCCGCTTCCTCGACGACCAGGTGTGGCTCGAGAACCGACGGGTCATGGACATCCTGCGCGGCGTCGAGGCGAAGGCGCTCGCCGCGCGCGACGTCGCCCGCGCGGCAGGCCGCGCCGGTGCGCCGCCGGGGATGCCGGTGGACGCCGTCGCGCCCGAGGTCGTGCTGCCGACGGAGCGGCCGCTCTTCACGCCGCGGCCCACGGCCCGCCTCGACTCCGACCACGTCGAGGTCGGCGACGACGACTTCGAGGTCGACGCGCTCTACGACCAGGTGCACGTCGACCCGGAGCGCCTCGCGCGCACGGTCCGCGCGACGCTCTCGCGGCCCGGCGGCCCGGGGGAGGTCGCGCTCGCGGACCTGCTCGCCGACGCGCCGCTCGAGCACGGGCTGGCCGAGCTCGTGACGTACCTGTCGCTCGAGGACCCGCGGTTCGTCGTCGTGCACGACGACGAGCGCAGCGACGAGGTGCGCTGGGAGGGCGAGGCCCCGGCGGGGCCCGTCGCCGAGGACGGCGCGCCGGACCCGGTGGTGCGCGTCGCGCGGCTGCCCCGCGTCACGTACGCGCGGCGGACGAGCGGCTCCCCGCCCGGCGGGCCCCCTGCCGCGCGACCCGACGCACGACCCGACGCCGCCCCCGACCCGAGCCCGGAGGAGACCCCGTGAGCACGACCCGCACCGCGCGCGACCCGGAGCTGTCCGTCGTCGTGACGTCGCTGCTCAAGGGCGTCGTCTACCGCGAGTCCGGCGAGGCGCTGTGGCGCGACCTGCTCGCCCGCGAGGCGCAGGTGCGCGACGCCGTCGCGATGCTCGGGCTGCAGGTCGTCGTCGACGAGGGCGACGGCTACGCCTACCTGCGCTCGCAGCCCGAGCACGAGCGCGACGAGCGCGTGCCGCGGCTGATCCCGCGCCGCGAGCTGCCGTTCGACGTCAGCCTGCTGCTCGCCCTGCTGCGCAAGCGGCTCGCGCAGGCGGACTCGGAGGGCGGCGAGACGCGCCTCGTGCTCACGCGCTCGGAGATCGTCGACCTGCTGCGGGTCTTCCTCACCCAGGACGCGGGCGCCGCGGCGAACGAGGCGCGGCTCGTGGACCGGGTGGACGCGCTCGTGCGGCGCGTCGTGGAGCTCGGCTTCCTGCGCCCGGCGGGCCGCCCGGACCCGGACGGGCCCGACGCCGTCGCACCGGGAGACCCCGGCGACCCGGCCGACGCGGAGGCCCGGCGGTACGAGGTGCGCCGCATCCTCAAGGCGTTCGTCGACGCGCAGTGGCTCGCGGACTTCGACGCGCGCCTCGCGCAGTACCTGGAGCTCGCCGCCGAGGGCGGCGGCCCGGGGGCGGGAACGCGCACGGGGGTGGCGGGCGCGGGGACAGGCCTGGCGACGGGTACGGCGGGGACGACGACGAGGACGGTGGCGTGATGGAGGGCCTGTTCAGCGCGGTCGAGCTGCACGACCCGGCGGCCGACCTCGACGCGCGCGCCGGGTTCCGGCTCGAACGGCTCGAGGTGCTCAACTGGGGCACGTTCGACCAGCGCGTGTGGGCGTTCGACCTCGACGGTCGCAACGCCCTGCTGACCGGCGACATCGGCTCGGGCAAGTCGACCATCGTCGACGCGGTGACGACGCTGCTCGTGCCGTCGCACCGGATCTCGTACAACAAGGCCGCCGGGGCGGGGGCGCGCGAGCGGTCGCTGCGGTCGTACGTCGCGGGGCACTACAAGTCCGAGCGCGACGAGGCGACGGGCACGACGCGCCACGTGGGCCTGCGCGAGCGCGGCACGTACTCGGTCGTGCTGGGGCGGTTCTCGAACCGCGGGTTCGACCAGGAGGTCACGCTCGCGCAGGTGTTCTGGCTCGCCCCGGGCCAGGCGGGCCAGCCGGACCGCTTCTTCGTGACGGCGGACCGCCCGCTGACGATCACCGAGGACTTCGCGGGCTTCGGCGGCGACGTCACGGCGCTGCGCCGCCGCCTGCGCGAGTCCGGCGCGCAGGTGCGCGACCACTTCCCCGACTACGGGCGCGACTTCCGCCGCCTGCTCGGCATCCCGTCGGAGCAGGCGATGGACCTGTTCCACCAGACGGTGTCGATGAAGTCGGTCGGCGACCTCGGCGAGTTCGTGCGCGAGCACATGCTCGAGCCGTTCGACGCCGACCGCTGGACGGACCGGCTCGTCGCGCACTTCGACGACCTGACGAGCGCCCACGACGCCGTCGTGCGGGCCACCGCCCAGATCGAGCGGCTCGCGCCCCTGCTCGCGGACTGCGACGCGCACGACGCGCTCGGGGAGCGGGCCGAGGCGCTCGTCGCGCGCCGCGACGCCCTGCGCGCGTTCACCGCGTCGCGCCGCGTGGCGGACCTCGACGGTCTCACCGCCGCCCTCGACGAGCGCGTGGCCGACGGCGAGGCCCGCCGCCGCCGCGTCGTCGACGAGCTGGGGCTGCTCGGCGCCGAGCGGCAGCGGCTCGAGCTCGAGCGCGCGGGCCACGGCGGCGACCGGCTCGCCGCGATCGAGGGCGAGGTCGCGCGCCGCGAGGTCGAGCGCGCCGCGCGCGAGCGACGCGTCGCCCAGCTCGCCGGGTACGCGGCGGCGGCCGGCCTGACGCTCGGCGCCCCGGACGGCGCCGACGCCGCGGCGGGGGACTCCGTCCCGGCGGGGCCGGGGGAGGGCGCCACCGCGGGCGCGGTGGCGGCCGCGCTCGTCGACGCCGAGGCGTTCGCGGCGCTCCGTCGCGCGGCCGACGACGCCGCCGTGCGCGTGCGCGACGACCTCGCCCGGGCCGAGGAGCAGGCGAGCGAGGTCGCGGCGCAGGTGCGCGCCGTCGAGCAGGAGACCGCCGACGTCAAGGCCGAGCTCGCGAGCCTCGCCGACCGCCGGTCCAACCTGCCGCGCACCCACCTGGAGGTCCGGGACCGGCTGTGCGACGGCGTCGGGCTCGCGCCGGGCGACGTCCCCTTCGTGGGCGAGCTGCTCGCCGTCCGCCCCGAGCACGCCGACTGGGAGGGTGCGGCCGAGCGCGTGCTGCGCGGCTTCGCGCTCTCGCTCCTCGTGCCGGCGGCGCACTACGACGCGTTGTCCGCGTGGGTCGACCGTGAGCACCTCGGGCTGCGGCTCGTCTACCACCGGGTGCCCGAGCGCGTCGCCGCCGCCCGGCCGGCTCCGCGCGAGGACGGCGTCCCGCTCCTCGCCGACCTGCTCGACGTGCGGCGTCTCGACGACGCGCCGACCCTCACGGCGTGGGTCGAGGCCGAGCTCGAGCGCCGCGCCGACCACGCGTGCGCGCCGGACCTCGACGCGTTCCGCCGGCTCCCGCGCGCGATCACGCGGGCCGGCCAGGTCAAGCACTCGCCGGACCACCACGAGAAGAACGACACGCGCGCGGTCGACGACCGCCGGGGCTATGTGCTGGGCTGGTCGACCCAGGCGAAGATCGACGCGCTGCTCGAGCAGGCCGCCGAGGTCACGGCGCGTCGCGACGCGCTCGCACGGCGTCGGGACGAGGCGGCCGCCACGCGCGAGGCGCTCCAGGCCCGTTCCGCCGCGCTCGGGCGGCTCGACGTCTACCGCGACTGGGACGAGCTCGACCGCGGGGCCGAGACGGCGCGCATCGCCGAGCTCGCCGAGGAGAAGCGACGGCTCGAGCAGGCGAGCGACGAGCTCGGCCGCCTCGCGGCGCTCCTCGACGACAACGCGCGCCGCCAGGCCGAGCTCGAGGCGGAGCGCGACCGCGTCGTCGCGACGCTCGGTGCCGACCGGCACGCGCTCGACGAGGCGCGGACGGCGCGGGAGCGGGCGCGCGCCGTGCTCGACGGCGCGGGCGAGACGCTCGACGAGGAGACGACGGCGGCCCTCGCCGCGGAGTTCGACCGCGAGCTCGCCGGGTTCGGCACGGTGGGCCCGGGCGGCGCCGCCGACGGCCCGACGCGCGCGGCCGACCTCGACGCGGTCGAGAACGCGGTGCGCTCGCGGCTCACGGCCGAGGCCGAGCAGGCGCAGCGCGAGCGCGCGGACCTCGGGACGCGGATCGCGGGGCAGATGGCCTCGTTCCGGTCGGCGTACCCGGTCGAGACGGCGGAGCTCGACGCGGACGTGCGGTCGGCCGACGGCTACCGCGAGATCCACGACCGGCTCGTGCGCGACGACCTCCCGCGGTTCGAGGCTGACTTCAAGGCGTACCTCAACACGAACGCGATCCGCGATATCGCCGGCTTCGCGGCCGAGCTCGCCAAGCAGGCCGACGTCATCCGCGACCGGATCGACACGATCAACGACTCGCTCCGCGCGATCGACTACAACCCGGGCCGGTACATCCGTCTGGAGATGTCGCGCACGCCCAACCTCGAGGTGCGCGAGTTCCAGCAGGACCTGCGCGCGTGCACCGACGGCGACGGGATCCTCGCCGAGGACGACCGCGCGCTCGCCGAGGGCGACGGGTCGCTCGCCGACGGCGCGCTGTCCTACTCGGAGGACCGGTTCCTGCGGGTCAAGGCGCTCGTCGAGCGGTTCCGCGGCCGCGAGGGCATGACGGACCTGGACGAGGCGTGGCGCCGCCGCGTGACCGATGTGCGCAACTGGTTCGTGCTCTCCGCGTCCGAGCGGTCCCGCGCCGACGACTCCGAGCACGAGCACTACTCCGACTCCGGCGGCAAGTCCGGCGGCCAGAAGGAGAAGCTCGCGTACACCGTGCTCGCGGCGTCGCTCGCCTACCAGTTCAAGCTCGACTGGGGCGCGGTGCGGTCGACGGCGTTCCGGTTCGTCGTCATCGACGAGGCGTTCGGGCGGGGGTCGGACGAGTCGACGCGCTTCGCGCTCGAGCTGTTCCGCCGCCTCGGGCTGCAGCTGCTCATCGTCACGCCGCTGCAGAAGATCCACGTCATCGAGCCCTACATCTCGGCCGTCGGGTTCGTCGACAACCCGACCGGCCGGTCGTCGCGCCTGCGGACGCTGTCCATCGCCGCGTACCGCGAGGGCCGCCGGGAGGGCGAGGCCGCGCCGTCGGACGGCGACGCCGCGCCGTCGGACGGCGGTGCGGAGCCCGCGGTCGAGCCGGTGCCCGAGCCCGTGCCGGAGAGCGTGGCGACGTAGCGCGTCAGGCGAGCGGGCGGGCGCCCGCCAGGGTCGCGGCGAGGACGGCCTCGATCGCGAACGCGGTCGCCTCGGCGAGGTCGACGGCGTCGGGGTCGAGGAGCCACTGGGTCTGGAGGCCGTCCATCGCGGCGATGATCGTAGAGGCGGCGAGGTCGAGCGCGCGGTCGTCCGGCACGGCCGCCGTCTCGTCGCCCGCGGCCCGCCGCTCCTCGACGACCTCGCGGAGAGCACCGGCGACGTCGGCGCGCAGTCCGGCGAAGCGCGCGGTGACCCACGCGCGCGCCGGGTGGTCGTCCGTGACGGCCTCGCCGGCGAGGACCGTGTAGGTCTGCACGATCCCGGGGCGCTCGGCGTTCGCGGCGGCGGTCGCGACGAGGTGCCGGAACAGGTCGAGCCCGCCCGGCATGTGCTGCCCCTCGAGGTGCGCGACGCCGTCGCGGTCGCGGGACGCGAGGACCTCGGTGAGCAGGCGCTCCTTGGACCCGAAGTGGTGCAGCACGCCGGCGTGCGTGATGCCCACCTGCTCGGCGACCTCCGCGAGCGACCCCTGGTGGTAGCCCCGCGACCCGAAGACGCGCATCGCCGCGCGCAGGATCTCCTCCCTCCGCTCGGCGGTCCCGGGGCGCGGGCGCCGGGGCCGCGGGCTCCGGGGGGACGCGGAGTCGCTCGCGTCGGCGTCGCCGGGGGCGCTCGGCGCGGGGGAGGCGTCGGTCATGGCGTCACCCTACTGGCGGCCTGCGACGCCGTGCCCGGGCCCCTCGACCCGGACGGGCGGGCCGTGCCCCGGACCGGTCCGGGGCAGCGCCCGCAGCTCTTCCCGTCGTCTTCCCCGAATGCGCACACGCGTCCTCTACGGTGGTGGGATGCCTTCCGACCACGCCCCGACCCGGCCGCTGCCGACCAGCGGCGGGGCGGGTACGCGGCCGCTCCCGGCGACGCAGCCGATGCCGCCCACGCCCGGACCGACGGCCGCGCCGCCGCCCGCCGCAGCGCCCCCGGCAGTGCCTCCCGCAGGCCCCGCCGCAGCGCCCCCCGCCGGGACCCCGTACCCGCCCGTCCCGCAGGCCGCCGCGGGCGGTCCCTCGGCCCCGGCGCCGCGCCGGGCGCCGCACGCGCACGCCGTCCCGGGTCCCGACGGACCGAGCACCGGCTCGCGCGTCGTCGCGGCCGTGGTCGCGCTGCTCGCGGTCGCGGGGGCGTGGCTCGTGTGGCGGTTCTTCGTCGACACGTTCGCCGGGCAGATGCTCGAGCGGGCCGCGTTCGACGGCGCCGTGACCGGCCAGGGAGAGCTGTGGGCGGTCGCCGAGCCGGTGCTCGACACGGTCTCCGTCGCGTTCGTCGTCGGCGGCCTGGGCGCCGCGATGGGCATCGCGCTCCTCCGCCGCCGCTGGGGGCTCGCGGTGCAGGTCGCGTTCCTCGTCGTCGGCGCGAACGTCACGACGCAGCTCGTCAAGCACTCCCTCCTTGGCCGCGAGGAGCTCATCGGCGGCTGGCACTGGGAGAACTCGCTGCCCAGCGGCCACACCACCGTCGCGGGGTCGGTCGCGGCCGCGCTGCTGCTCGTCGTGCCGCGCGGCGCCCGGGCGCTCGTCGCCGTCCTCGGCGGCGCGTACACCGCGGCCACCGGGGTCTCGACCCTGGTCGGCCAGTGGCACCGCCCGAGCGACGTCGTCGCCGCCGTCCTCGTCGTCCTCGCGTGGGCCGCCCTCGTGTGCGTCTTCACGCCGAGGTCGTCGCTCGACCCGGGCGCCGGGCCCACGCCCGGCTCCACCGTGACGGCGGTGCTCCTCCTGCTCGGCGCGGCCGCGGCGGGGGTCGCGGCGGCGCTCGCGCTGCGCGCGACGCCCGCGACCTGGGGCACGACGGCGGCGCAGGAGGTGACGGCCTACGCGGGCGGCGTCGCGGGCGTGCTGGCGGTGACGGCCGCGGCCTTCGCGGTGCTGCTCCTCGTCCGTCAGTCCACAGCCCGCCCCGACCGTCGTCCCGTTCGGGGGTAGGGTGCGTGCGGCTGGCGCGACGGGAGTAACGTCGTAGGCTGCCACGGCGGGCGACCGGACGGTCGTCCGGGTCGCCGGGGCCCCGGCGGGGCCCCCCGCCGTCGGGCAGGGAGCGCCCGCCACGGACACGTACGCACGGACGAAAGCAGGATCGGATGCCACGCAAGCTCGTGATCGTCGAGTCGCCCGCCAAGGCTCGCAAGATCCAGGGCTACCTCGGCGACGACTACGAGGTCGAGGCGAGCGTCGGGCACATCCGCGACCTGCCGCAGCCGTCCGAGCTGCCCGCGGACATGAAGAAGGGCCCGTACGGGAAGTTCGCGGTCGACGTCGACCACGGCTTCGACCCGTACTACGAGGTCTACGCGGACAAGAAGAAGAAGGTCGCCGAGCTCAAGCGCGCGCTCAAGGACGCCGACGAGCTCTACCTCGCGACCGACGAGGACCGCGAGGGCGAGGCCATCGCGTGGCACCTCCTCGAGGCGCTCAAGCCCAAGGTCCCGGTCAAGCGCATGGTCTTCCACGAGATCACGCGCGAGGCCATCCAGCGGGCGCTGCAGAACACGCGCGACCTCGACGAGCACCTCGTCGACGCGCAGGAGACCCGCCGCATCCTCGACCGCCTCTACGGCTACGAGGTCTCGCCCGTGCTGTGGCGCAAGATCGCCCAGGGGCTCTCGGCCGGCCGCGTGCAGTCGGTCGCGACGCGCCTCGTCGTCGAGCGCGAGCGCGAGCGCATGGCGTTCGTCCCCGCCGAGTACTGGGACGTCACGGGCACCTTCGAGCACGCCGACGCGTCGGCACCGGACGCGGGCAAGGCCTTCGGCGCCCGGCTCGTGCAGCTCGGCGACGCGCGCGTCGCCTCGGGCCGCGACTTCGACGACCGCGGGCAGCTCAAGCCGGCGGCGGCGCGCGACGGCGTCGCGCACCTCGACGAGACGACGGCGCGCGCCGTCGTGACCGGCCTCGCGGACGCGGCGTTCGCCGTGCGCTCGCTCGAGACCAAGCCGTACACGCGCCGTCCCGCGGCGCCGTTCACGACGTCGACCCTCCAGCAGGAGGCCAGCCGCAAGCTGCGCATGTCGTCGCGCCAGGCGATGCGCACCGCGCAGTCGCTGTACGAGAACGGCTACATCACCTACATGCGTACGGACTCGCCGTCGCTGTCGGCGGAGGCCACGACGGCGGCCCGCCGCCAGGCGGCCGAGCTGTACGGGCCCGAGTTCGTCCCGGAGAAGCCGCGCGTCTACGCCGCGAAGAACCAGGGCGCGCAGGAGGCGCACGAGGCGATCCGCCCCGCGGGCGACTCGTTCCGCACGCCCGCGCAGGTCAAGCGCGAGCTGAGCGACGACCAGTTCAAGCTCTACGAGCTCGTGTGGAAGCGCACCGTCGCGTCGCAGATGGCGGACGCGAAGGGGTCGACGGCGTCCGTCCGCCTCGGCGCGACCCTCTCGGCCGCCGCGGGCGACGTCGCGGGCCGCGACGCGGTGTTCGCCGCGTCGGGCACCGTCATCACGTTCCGCGGCTTCCTCGCCGCGTACGAGGAGAGCTCGGACGTCGACCGCTACGCCGAGGACGCGCCCGTCGTCGGGGCCAAGGGCGGCGACGAGGCGCGCCTGCCGCAGATGAGCGAGGGCGACGCCCTGCGGGCCGACGACCTCACCGCCGACGGTCACTCCACGTCCGCGCCGCCCCGGTACACCGAGGCCAGCCTCGTCAAGGCGCTCGAGGAGCTCGGGATCGGGCGGCCGTCGACGTACGCCTCGACGATCTCGACGATCCAGGACCGCGGGTACGTGCTGTCGCGCGGGCAGGCGCTCGTGCCGAGCTGGCTCGCGTTCGCCGTCGTGCGGCTGCTCGAGGAGCACTTCGACCGGCTCGTCGACTACGACTTCACCGCGCGCATGGAGGCCGACCTCGACGAGATCGCCGCCGGTCGCCGCGACCGCGTCGCGTGGCTCACCGAGTTCTACTTCGGCGACGCCGCGAAGGGCGAGGACGCCGAGGGCCTGCGCGACCTCGTCGCGAACCTGGGCGACATCGACGCGCGCGGCATCAACTCGGTGCCGATCGGCGAGGGCATCCAGCTCCGCGTCGGGCGCTACGGGCCCTACGTGGAGGACCTCTCCGTCCCCGTCAAGGAGGGCGAGAACCCGCCGCGCGCGTCCGTGCCCGACGACGTCGCCCCCGACGAGCTGACGGTCGCCAAGGCGCGCGAGCTGCTCGCCGCGGGCGCCGACGACGGCAAGGTGCTCGGCACCGACCCGGTGTCCGGCAACGAGATCATCGCGAAGGCGGGCCGCTACGGCCCGTACGTGACCGAGGTGCTCGACCTCCCGCCGATCGACGCGAGCCTCTCGGCCGCCGCGCAGAAGAGGGCGAAGGCCGCGCAGCCCAAGCCGCGCACGGCATCGCTGCTCAAGACGCAGTCGCTCGACACGATCACGATCGACGACGCGCTGCGCCTGCTGTCGCTGCCGCGCGTCGTGGGGACCGACCCGGAGTCGGGCGAGGAGATCACGGCGCAGAACGGCCGCTACGGCCCCTACCTCAAGAAGGGCACCGACTCCCGGTCGCTGCCCGACGAGGAGTCGATGTTCACCGTCACCCTCGACGAGGCGCTCGAGCTGTACAAGCAGCCCAAGCGCGGGCGCGGCCAGCGTGCCGCGACGCCGCCGCTGCGCGAGCTCGGTGACGACCCGAACAGCGGCAAGCCGATCGTCGTCAAGGACGGCCGGTTCGGCGCGTACGTCACCGACGGCGAGACGAACCGCACCCTGCCCCGCGACGTCACGCCCGAGTCGATCACGCCCGAGCAGGCGATCGAGCTCCTCGCGGAGAAGCGCGCGCAGGGCCCGGCGAAGAAGCGCACCACGGCCCGCAAGCCAGCCGCGAAGAAGACCCCCGCCAAGAAGACGGCCGCGAAGAAGTAGCCGCGGTCAGCCCTCACCCGTCGGCCATCAGCCGTCGGCCGTCAGCCGTCGGCCGACCAGGTGATCGTGGTGCGTCCGGGCCGCTGGACGCACCAGATCCACCTGGTGGGCCGGTCGGGACCGCCTGGTCGGCCCGTCCCGGGCCGGGCCCCTCCGGCGACGGCGGGGCCCGGCCCGGTGGGAACGGTCAGTGCGCGGTGTGCTTGACCGGCTCGGGGAGGCCCGCCTCGGCGCGGACGCGGCGGGAGAAGCCCTCGATCGAGCGCAGGGCGTCGACGAGCTCGGGCACGCGCACGGGGAACGGCATGGCGTGGATCGTCTCGCCCTCCGCGGTGGCGGCCTCCGCGACGCGCGTGAGGTCGTGCACGTCGTCGGCGGTCAGGCCGATCTCGGTGAGCGTGTTCGGCAGACCGACGCGCGTCGTGAAGCGCACGAACTCCTCGATCTCCTCGGTCGGTGCACCCTCCAGGACGAGCTGCGTGACGGAGCCGATGTTCACCTTCTGGCCGTGCGTGAGGCCGTGCGTCTGGGGCGCGGCGGTGAGGCCGTTGTGGATCGCGTGCGCCGCGGCGAGGCCGCCGGACTCGAAGCCCAGCCCGGACAGCAGCGTGTTCGCCTCGACGACCTTCTCGACCGCGGGCGTCACGAGGTGGTCCTTCACCGCGTCGATCGCGGGCAGCGCGTTCTCCCAGAGGATGTCCCACGAGAGCTGCGCGAGCGCCGTGCCCGTGACGAGGGGGAGGCCGCCGGCCATGGTCGACGCGTTCGCCTCGGCGACGGCGCGCGCCTCGATCCACGTCGCGAGCGCGTCGCCGACGCCGGCGACGAGGAACTTCACGGGCGCGTTCGCGACGAGGCCCGTGTCGACGAGCACGAGGTCCGGGTTGTGCGGGAAGAACCGGTACTCCTCGAACGCGCCGTCCTCGGTGTAGATCACGGACAGGGCGGAGCACGGGGCGTCGGTGGACGCGACGGTCGGCACGGACACCCAGCGGATGCCGCGCAGGTGGCCCGCGGCCTTTACCGCGTCGATGGTCGAGCCGCCGCCGATGCCGACGATCACGTCGGCGCCGAGCTCGTCGATCTCGCGCGCGAGCCGGTCGACCTCCGCGGCGGTGGCGTAGGTGCCGAACCCCGTGCGGTGGCGGGGGAGGTCCTGCTCCTGGAAGGACACCGCGACGGTGTCCTGGACGATGCCCCACACGACGTCGTCGGCGACGAGCAGCGGCTTCGTGCCGATCGGTCGGACGAACTCGCCGAGCCGCGTGAGCGAACCGCGGGCCTGGACGTAGCGCAGCGGGCTGATGAGCGTGCGGACGGGAACCTCGGACATCGTGGCCTCCTGTGGAGTCGGTGGGTCGCCGTCGGGCGCGCCGCAGCCGTGCGAGGCCGGTGCCCGCCGGCCATCCCCACCGTGTCACGCGTCCCCGGGGACCACCACCGGGACGCCGGGTCGCGTGACCTAGGTCCCCTCCCGGCTCAGCGGACGAGCACCGTGACCGTCCCGAGCACCACCGTCACGGCGGGCAGGAGCAGTGCGCCCCAGCGCCCCGTGCTGTCGGTGCGGGCGTGCGGCGCGTCGTCGAGCGGGTCGACGACGGGGTCGCCCGAGCCCTGCTCGCGCAGGCCCCAGACGGTCCCCACGAGGAGCGCGACCGCGGCCGCGACCAGGACCGGGACCGCAGGGAGGCTCGTGACCGGGGCGCGCAGCGTGACCGCGACGGCCACGAGGGCAGCCGTCACGACCATGTTCCCGAGGACGGTCAGCACGGGGTGGGCGAGCGCGGCGCGCAGCACGCGGTCGCCGGCGCGCCACAGCCCGACGAAGCCCGCGAGCGCGGCGACGAGCACGAGCAGCATCCCGGCCGGGACGACGAGGGCGCCGCCGTCGAGCGCGGGTCGCAGCGACCAGAGCACGCCGAGCATCCCGACCGTCTGCACGGCGGAGGCGGCGACCGTCCGCCCGATCGAGGAGCTCGACTGCGCGGGGTCCTCGGGCAGGTCGAGCGAGCGCGCGTACGCCACGGGATCGCCGAACGCCTCCTGCGCGGTCTCGCCGGAGTCGACGACGTGCGCGTCCACCTCGGCGAGCACCGCGCCGATGCGCGCTCCGGCGACGCCCTGGAGCCGCAGCTCCAGCAGGAGCGCCTCGGCCCAGCGCGGGTCGACGTGCGGCGCGTGGCGGCGCTCGATCGTGTAGCGGGTCGTGTCGCTCATCGGGGGGTCCTTGTCGGGGTGGGATCGGGAGGGGGTGCGTCGGCCGGGATCGCGCCGTCCGGCGAGGGCGCGCCGGACGCGCCGGCGACGAGGGTGGTCGCCGCCGTCGTCACGGCGTCCCAGCGGGAGGTCGCGGCGGCGAGCGCGACGCGACCCTGGTCCGTGACGGCGTAGTACCGACGGCTCGGCCCGCGCTCGCCCTGGTGCCAGGAGGTCGTGACGAGGCCGTCGTCCTCCAGCCGCTGCAGCAGCGGGTAGAGCGTGCCGCCCTTCACGGTGCCGAGGCCCGCGTCGGCGAGCGACCGCGTGATCGCGTAGCCGTAGGTGGGGCCGTGGGCTGCGACGACCGCGAGCACGCACAGCGGCAGCACGCCGCGCAGGAGCTCGCGGTCGAGCCGCTCGTCAAACGTCATGGGCTAGACAGTACGGCTATCTAGTTAGGGAGGCAACCTAGTCGTTCCCGGACAGCCAACCGACGATCGCATGAGTGCTGTTATAACAGTGCTATGACTTCTCCGGACCCGACCACGGTCCCCGGCCGGTGGGACTCCCTGCACGCCGTGCTCCGACGCCTCGACGACGAGATCGAGACCGTCTACGCCGACCGCGGGATCGTGGGGGTGCGCCCGCGGTTCGTCTACCCGCTCATCCGGCTCGCGCACACCGGCCCCCTGACCATCCGAGAGCTCGCCGCCTCGCTCGGCCGCACGCACTCGGCGATGAGCCAGACGGTCACCGCCATGCGGCGCGAGGGCCTCGTCGAGACCGCGCCAGGCGCGGACGCCCGCACGCGCCGCGTCGCGCTCACCGCGCGGTCGCGCGAGCTCGTCCCGCTCCTCGAGGCGGAGTGGCGGGCGACCGAGGAGTCCGTCGCCGAGATCGACGACGAGCTGCCGCACGCCCTGAGCGCGGTCGTCGTCGAGCTGGAGCGCGTGCTCGCCCGTCGGTCGCTGCGCGAGCGGCTCGTCGAGCGCCTCGACGCGGCCGGCCACCCGGCGCCGCGGGAGCGCTGAGGTGCGCGACCACGTCCTCGACCTGCGGCCGCTGCGCGCGAGCCGCGCGTACCGCGACCTGTGGGCCGGGTCCGCCGTGGGCGGCCTCGGGTTCCAGATCGCGAACGTCGCGGTGCTGCTCCAGGTCTGGGAGCTCACCCGCAGCCCGCTGTGGACGGGCACGATCGGCCTCGCCACGGCGGTCCCGCTCCTCACGCTCGGCCTGGTGGGCGGGCACCTCGCCGACGTGCACGACCGCCGCACCCTCATGCGCCTCGCCGCGGTCGGGCAGGTGCTCTCCGCTGCTGGTCTCGCCGCGCAGGCGCTCGCGGGGAACCGGTCGGTGTGGCTCCTGCTCGGGCTCGTCGCCGCCGGCGCGGCGTGCAACGCGCTCGGCTCGCCGGCGCGCCGGACGGTGCCGCCCCGGCTGCTGCCGCCCGACCAGGTCGCCGCGGGTCTCGCGCTGCAGAACCTCGCGTTCCAGGTGGCCATGCTGGTCGGGCCTGCGCTCGCCGGCCTGGTCCTGGCGCGCTGGGACCTGCCCGCGGCGTACGGCCTCCAGGCGGTGGCCGCCGTCGTCGCGCTGCTCGGGCTCGTGCGCCTCCCGCCCCTGCCCCCGCTCCCCGTCGGCACCCCGGCCGCGACCGCGCTCGCCGCCGGGGCCGAAGCGGCACGCCCGGCCCTGCCGGACGACGCGGGCGGCCCGACGCCCGGGCCCGCGCCTCGCCGTCGGGCGGCCGCGGGCGGGTGGTCGATCGTGTGGCGCAAGCCGACGCTGCGCGGCGCCTTCGCGACGGACGTCGCGGCGACCGTGCTCGCCATGCCGATCTCGCTCTTCCCGCTCGTCAACGAGATCCGGTTCGACGGCGACCCCCGCACCCTGGGGCTGTTCCTCTCGGCGGTCGCGGTGGGAGGGATCGGCGCGGGCCTGCTCTCGGGGGCCGTGACGCGGGCGACGCGCTCGGGCGCGCTCCAGCTCGCCGCGGCGGCGACGTGGGGCGTCGCGCTCGCCGGTTTCGGGCTCGCGGGGCCGCTGTGGCTCGCCCTCGCGTGCCTGGCGGTCGCCGGCGCGGCGGACACGGTGTCGGTCGTGACGCGCGGCGCGCTGGTGCAGCTCGAGACGCCCGACGAGTTTCGTGGCCGCGTGTCCTCGGTCGAGCACGTGGTGGGCGTCGCCGGCCCGGAGGTCGGGAACTTCCGCGGGGGAGTGCTCGCGTCGCTGACGTCCGCGCCCGTCGCGCTGGTGGCGGGCGGGCTGGTGGCGAGCGCCGTCGTCGGGCTCGTCGCGTGGGGCAACGCCCCGCTGCGCCGCTACCGCACCCCGGCACCGGACCCCCTCCCCGTCCCGTGAGCGCCGGAGCTCGTCGCGACCGGGCGTCCGGACGCGACGAGCTCCTGCACTCAGGGGGAGGCGGTCAGTCCACGGTCACCGCGTCGAGGACCGGGAGGCGGGCGGCGCGGATCGCGGGCCAGACGCTCGCGACGAGCCCGATGACGACGGCGACACCGAGGATCGCGAGCACCTGGCCCCACGGCACGGCGAGCGTGCTCAGCCCCTCGTCGGCGAGCACGCCCGGGAGGGCGGCGCCGATGCCGATGCCCGTCGCGACGCCGAGCACCGTCCCGTAGACGGCGGTGAGCACCGACTCGATCGCGATGACCCCCGCGAGCTGAAGGCGTCCCAGCCCGACGGCGCGCAGCAGCCCGATCTCGCGCGTGCGCTCGATGATCGACAGCGCGAGCGTGTTGACGATGCCGAGCAGCGCGATGACGATCGACAGCGCGAGCAGGGCGTAGAGGATGACGAGCACCTGGTTCACCTGGTCGGCGAACGCGGACGCGGTCTGCTCCCGGTCGAGCACCGTGACGACGAGGAACGGCTCGACCGCGGACGTCAGGGCGGTGCGCAGCTCCTCGACGTCGGCCGGGCTCGCGCCGTCGGCCGCCGACACGTAGACGATCCGCACGCTCGCCTGGGCGGCCGGCACGACGGCGTCGAACACGTCGTCGCGCACGAGGACGCCGGTCCCCACGAGCTGGCTGTCGATCACCGCGCCCACGCGCGCCTCCACGGCGGCATCGCCCTCGCCGAGCCGCAGCGTGTCGCCCACCTCCCAGCCGCGCTCGCGCGCGGTGCGCCGGTGCACGACGACGTCCCCGTCCTCGAGCGTCGCCGTCGGGTCCCCGGCGAGCGTCACGGGTTCGAGCGCGGTGTCGAAGAACCCGGCGGGCACGCCCGCGACGTCGGTCCCGCGCGCGCCGTCGTCCGTGCCGTCGGCCGTGCTGGAGCCGCCGCCGACCGTGGCGACCGGCGCCGACCCGAGCCGCACCGTGTCCACGACCGCGGCGCCCGGCGTCGCGGTCACGGCCTCGACCGCGCCCTCGGGCACGACGAGCGTCGCGGAGTCGACCACGAGGTCGGCCCGCACCTCGTTCTCGACGATGCTCCGCACCGACGCCTGGGTCGACGCGGCGATGACGCCCGTGACCGACACGAGCGCCATGCCGATGAGCAGGGCTCCCGCGGTGCTCGCGGTGCGGCGGGGGTTGCGCGTGACGTTGCCGCGCGCGAGGCGGCCGAGCGGGCGCAGCGCGACGACGAGCGGCCACGCGAGCACCGCGAGCACGCCGCGCGCGACGGCCGGCGACCCGACGAGCACGCCCACGAGCACGAGCCCGGCCCCGACGCCGAGGAGCAGGCGGGGGCTCAGGTCGTCGACCCAGGCCCAGCCGGTCGGCGCGTCCACGACGGAGGACCCCAGGTATGCGGCGAGCCACAGCACACCGGCGCCCGCCGCGACGACGACCACCCCGCCCACCGCCCGCAGGCCGGTGCCGCGGTCGGGCGCGACGTCGTCGCGCATCGCCTGCACGGGCGGGATCGCGGCGGCCCGCCGCGCGGGCAGCACGGCCGCGAGGACGCTGACGACGGCCCCGAGCGCGACGGCGGCCACGACCTGCGAGGTCCCGAGCGGGACCCGGCCGGAGAACTCGAAGCCGGCGAGCGCGAGCCCCCACCGGATGACCCGCACGAGGCCGGCCCCCGCGAGCACGCCGAACCCGCCACCCACGAGCCCGACGACGAGCGCCTGGACGAGGACCGACGTGAACACCTGGCCCGGCGACGCGCCGAGCGCGCGCAGGAGCGCGAGCTCGCGCAGTCGCTCGCGCACCGACATCGCGAACGTGTTGGCGATGATGAACGCGCCGACGAACAGCGCGATGGCGGCGAACACGAGCAGGAAGGTCTCGACGAACCCGAGCACCTCTTCGACCGCCTCGCTCGCCTCGGCGCGCGCCTGCTCGCCCGTGACGGCCTCCGCGCCGGACGGGAGGACCGACGCGACGCGGTCCGCGAGGGCGTCCTCGTCCACCGGTCCGCTCGCGTCCGCCCAGACCGCGATCTGGGGCACCAGCCCGTCGGGCGCGTAGACCTCGCGCGCCGTGTCGCCGTCGATCCCGACGAGGACCGCACCCGCGGCGGCGGCCTCGATGCCGAACACGCCGGACACGGTCACGGGGCGCGGCTCCCCGCCGAGCACGACCGTGGTCTCGTCGCCCGTGGCGAGGTCAGCGGTCTCGGCCGCGCTCTGCTCCAGGACGATCTCGCCCGGGCCGGGCCACGCGCCGTCGAGCAGCGTGAGGCTCGGGTCCTCCGGGTCGACGGAGAACGCCGTGCTCGGCGGGCCCGTGGTCACGACGGCGGTGCCGTCGGCCGCGACGAGCACGACGGGGCCGGACACGTCCGCCACGGCCCGCTCGACACCGTCGACCCCCTCGACCTCCGTCGCGAGGTCGGCCGGGACGAGCGTGCGGTCGCCCGCGAACCCGCCCCCGCCGGCGGCGCCGCCGCCACCGGGCCCGGACGCGTCGCTCTCGACCTCCTGCGCGCCGCGCACGTAGACGTCGGCCGTGAGCGTCGTCGCGATGATGTCGTCGAACGTGGAGGAGAGCATGCCGCGGAACGCGAACGTGCCGACGACGAACGCGACGCCGAGCGTCACGGCGAGCACCGACAGGACGAACCGCACGACGTGCGCGCGCACGCCCCGCAGCGCGACGCGGATCATGCGCCGGCGTCCGCGGCGAGCGCGAGCGCGTCGAGGATGTCCTGCTGCGTGGGGTCGTGCAGCTCGCCCGCGAGGCGCCCGTCCGCGAGGAAGACGACGCGGTGCGCGTACGACGCCGCGCGCGGGTCGTGCGTGACCATGACGACCGTCTGGTCGAGCTCGTCGACGGAGCGGCGCAGGAACGTGAGGACCTCGCCCGCGGAGCGCGAGTCGAGGTTGCCGGTCGGCTCGTCGGCGAACACGATCGAGGGCCGCGACACGAGCGCCCGCGCGCACGCCACGCGCTGCTGCTGCCCACCGGAGAGCTCGGAGGGGCGGTGGTGCAGGCGGTCGGTGAGCCCGACGGCGGTCGTCACCTCGTCGAACCAGTCGCGGTCCACGCGGGTGCGCGCGATGTCGAGCGGGAGCGTGATGTTCTCCGCGGCCGTGAGCGTCGGGACGAGGTTGTACGCCTGGAAGACGAACCCGACGCGCGTGCGGCGCAGAGCCGTGAGCCGCCGCTGCGACATCCGGCTGATCTCCTGCCCGTCGATCACCACGCTGCCGGAGGTCGGGGAGTCCAGCCCGGCGAGGCAGTGCATGAGCGTCGACTTGCCGGACCCGGACGGCCCCATGATCGCCGTGAGCCGGCCGCGCGCGAAGTCGACGTCGACGCCGTCGAGCGCGCGGACGGCCGTCGGGCCGGATCCGTAGACCTTGACGAGGTCGCGCGCGCTCGCCCGTGCCTCGGGCTCGGGTCCGGCGTCGGTCGGCGTGCCGGTCCGGGGCGCGGGGGTCGTCATGCCCCCATCGTGACGTGCCGCGCGGCGGCGCGCACCACCCGTGCGGGGGAGGGTGGCTCGCGCGCCCGACGCGCGGCCTGTGGACGAGCGGCGGCGAGGCCCGCGCAGGGCGATAGCGTGGGCGCATGAGCACCGTCGCCCCGCCGCCCGCCGCGCACCCCGACGAGACCCCGGCCGCCACCGGCGTCCACCCGTTCCCCGACCTGTCCGCCGAGGTGACGGGCACGGTCCCCGACCCGCGCAGCGCGCCCCCGATCCGCTGGGGCATCCTCGGCGCAGGCGGCATCGCGTCGTCGTTCGCGGAGGCGGTGCGCCTGCACACCCAGGGTCGCGTCGCCTCGGTGGGCTCGCGCGACCGCGTGCGCGCCGAGCGCTTCGCGACCGCGCACGGCGTCCCGACGACGCACCACGGCTACGACGAGCTCGTCGAGGACCCGCAGGTGGACGTCGTGTACGTCGCGACGCCGCACTCGCACCACCACGAGCACGCCCTGCTCGCGATCCGCGCGGGCAAGCACGTCCTCGTCGAGAAGGCGTTCACGCGCAACGAGGCCGAGGCGGTCGAGGTGCTCGACGCCGCGCGCGAGGCGGGCGTGTTCGTCATGGAGGCCATGTGGACGCGGTTCCTGCCGCACGTCGCCGCGCTGCGCGGCGTGATCGCGCGCGGCGAGATCGGCGACGTCGTGAACCTCAGCGCGGACCACGGCCAGTGGTTCCCGTTCGACCCCGAGCACCGGCTCTACGCGCCGGAGCTGGCGGGCGGCGCGCTGCTCGACCTGGGCGTCTACCCGGTGTCGTTCGCGCACGACCTGCTGGGCGCGCCGTCGACAGTGACGGCCGTCGGTGCACTCACGGAGACGGGCGTGGACGGGCAGGTGAGCATCGTGCTCGGCTGCGGCGACACGCAGGCGACGCTCTCGACCACGCTGTGGTCGCGCACCGCGAACACGGCGGTGATCTCGGGCACGGCGGGCCGCATCGAGGTCGAGGGCACGTTCTACGCGCCGACGTCGTTCCGGGTCGTCCGGCACGACGGCGCGTCCTGGTACTACGACGGCTTCTCCGGCGAGGGCAAGCAGTACCAGGCCGCCGAGGTCGCGCGCCGCGTCGCCGCGGGCGAGACGCAGAGCCCGCGCATGTCGTGGGACTCGACGCTCGAGGTCATGCGCACGCTCGACGAGGTGCGTCGCCAGGTCGGGGTCGTCTACCCCGGGGAGTGACGCCCGCGGGCGGGCGTCGCGTCAGTCGGTGTGCTCGACGACGTAGCTGCGGCCGTCGGGGCCGGTGACCCGCTCGAAGCGGGTGCGCAGCTCCTGGTCGCGCTCGCGCTCGGCGTCGGACACGCCGCGGCCGTCGGCCTCCTGTCGCCCCAGCTGTGCCGGGCCGAAGATCGGCAGGAAGCCCTCGGTGATGCGCATGCCGAGCGTGCGCTTGTCGTTCTTGCGCGCCACGGTGTCCTCCGCTGGTGTCGCGTCGCCGGCCCGGGGGCCGGTGGCTGGTGCTCGTCCGCTGATGGTTGGTGCACCAATGATTGGCGTACCAAGAATAGCGCGATCCTCGGTAGCATGGCGCCATGACGAGCGAGGAGAACGGCGGGGCGTCCGCACCGGGCGCGGCGACGCTGTTCGCGGACCCGCTCGCGCTCGAGGCGCAGGTGTGCTTCGCGCTCTCGGCGGGCGCGCGCGGCATGGTCGCCCTGTACCGGCCGCTGCTCGAGCCCCTGGGCATCACCCACCCGCAGTACCTCGTGCTGCTCGCGCTGTGGCAGGACGACGCGGCGGGCACGACGTCGACCGTCGGCGACCTCGCGGCGCGGCTGCACCTCGACGCGGGGACGCTCTCGCCGCTCCTCAAGCGGCTCGAGAGCCTCGGCTACGTGCGCCGTTCTCGCTCGCCCGACGACGGCCGCCAGGTCCGCGTGACGCTCACGCCCGAGGGGCGGGCGCGGCGTCGTGACGCGGAGCGCATCCCGCCCGCGATCGTCGCCGCCACGGGCCTCACCCTCGACGAGCTGGCGGAGATTCACGCCGCCGCGTCGAAGGTCGTCGCGGCCGCCCAGCGAGCGTCCGTCTACTGAGGATCAGCCCGCTGCAGTCCGCCGAGCAGGGGGGTTGGCCCGTCAAGGGAGGAGGACGGGAGACGACCGCAGGGTCGGCGGGGTGGTCAGGCGTCCGTGATCCGGATGCCGTCCGGGCCTGCGGCGAAGCGCACCGCCGCCAGACCCGCCGCCAGCGCGTCGGGTGCAGGGGACGCGGACGCCAGCTCGTCGGCCGTGTGCGTGCCCGTCACGACGAGCACGGCGCACCCCGCGGCGCGGGCGGACGCGACCCCGGCCGGGGCGTCCTCGACGACGAGGCACCGCGCCGGGTCCACGCCCAGGCGCTCCGCGCCGAGGAGGAACGGGTCCGGGTCGGGCTTGCCGTGGGCGACGTCGTCCGCGGTGACGACCACCGACGGCGCGACGAGGCCCGACGCGGCCATGCGCGCCGCCGCGAGGGGGCGGGTGCACGACGTGACGATCGCCTGCCGCTCCGGGGGCAGGGCGGCGAGCGCGTCGCGCGTCCCCGGCAGGATCGTCACGCCCTCGTTGTCCTCGAGCTCCAGCTCGTGGATGCGGTCGTACGCGGGCTCGACCTGGTCGGCCGGCAGGAGCGTCGCGATGAGCGTGCGCGCGGGGGTGCCGTGCTGGATCTGGAAGTCCTCGGCGTCGGGCAGCCCGTGCTCCGCGGCCCAGCGACGCCAGTTCCGGTCCACCGCCGGGACCGAGTCGATGAGGGTGCCGTCCATGTCGAACAGCACGGCGTGGAACGTCCGCCCGGCGAACGCGACGCCGGGGGTGGGCAGAGGAGCGGGCGCGGGGTCCGTCGCGGGGGCGGTCACGGGATCGGGCATGGCCCGAGGCTATCCCGCGCGTCCGGCGCCTGCGGCCGTCCCGCACGACCGGCGGCCGGGGGACCGGCCCGTGTCCGACGTCGCGACTAGGGTGGTCGCCGTGAGCGCACCCGGGTACTTCATCTCTTTCGAGGGCGGCGACGGCGTCGGCAAGTCGACGCAGGCGCGCCTGCTCGGGCAGTGGCTCGGCGAGCTCACAGGGCGCGAGGTCGTGCTGACGCGCGAGCCGGGCGGCACGGAGCTCGGCAAGGAGCTGCGCGCCGCGGTGCTCC
Source organism: Cellulosimicrobium sp. AB352 (assembly GCF_049538415.1). NCBI lineage: Bacteria > Bacillati > Actinomycetota > Actinomycetes > Micrococcales > Promicromonosporaceae > Cellulosimicrobium > Cellulosimicrobium sp. AB352. The sequence goes on from NZ_JBMVFX010000008.1 coordinate 60,779, forward strand.
ACGGGCAGGACATGGACCCCCGCACGGAGGCGCTCATCTACGCCGCGGACCGCGCGCACCACGTCGCGAGCCTCGTGCGCCCCGCGCTCGAGCGCGGCGCGATCGTCGTCACGGACCGCTACCTCGACTCGTCGGTCGCCTACCAGGCGGGCGGGCGCGAGCTCGGTGCGGACGAGGTCGAGCTCATCTCCCGCTGGGCCGTGCAGGACCTCCTGCCCGACGTGACGATCCTGCTCGACCTCGACCCGGCGGTCGCCGCCGGTCGCATCCGCCGCCAGCACGACCGCCTCGAGCGCGCGGGGGCGGAGTTCCACCGCCGCACGCGCGAGGCGTTCCTCACGCGCGCGGCGTCGGACCCGGACCGCTGGGTCGTCCTCGACGCCGCGGGCTCGGTCGACGACCTCCAGGCGCAGATCCGGGTCGACGTCGCCGCGCGGCTCGAGCTCACGCCCGTCGTCGAGGAGGCCGAGGACACGGTCGCCGCGCTGCCCGACGACGGCTTCGACGACACGGACAGCGCGATCGGCTACGCGCCGGGCACGGACCTCCTCCCGGGCGCCCCGGCGCGGCCTGCCGGGGACGCGCGCGCATGAGCGTCTGGGACGACGTCGTCGGGCAGGAGCAGGCCGTCGCGACGCTCCGTGCCGCGGCCACCGACCCCGCCGCGATGACCCACGCGTGGCTGCTCACCGGCCCGCCCGGGTCCGGCCGCTCGAACGCCGCGCGCGCGTTCGCGGCCGCGCTCCAGTGCGAGCAGGGCGGCTGCGGGCGCTGCCAGGCGTGCCGCACGACCCTCGCCGGGACGCACCCGGACGTGACGCTCGTCGCGACCGAGCTCGTGACCATCAAGATCGACGACGTGCGCGACCTGGTGACGGTCGCGAGCCGCAGCCCGTCGCAGGGTCGGCGTCGGGTCATCGTCGTCGAGGACGCCGACCGCATGGCGGAGCGCACCACGAACGTCCTCCTCAAGGCGATCGAGGAGCCCGCCCCGCACACGGTGTGGATCCTCTGCGCCCCGAGCCCGCAGGACGTGCTCGTGACGATCCGCTCGCGGTGCCGCGGGGTCGTGCTGCGGGTGCCGCCGGTCGAGGCCGTCGCGGGCCTGCTCGTGCAGCGCGACGGCGTCGACGAGCACGTCGCCCTCGTCGCGGCGCGCGCGGCCCAGAGCCACATCGGCCTCGCCCGGCGCCTCGCGCGGGACGCGGGCGCGCGCGAGCGCCGCACGTCCGTGCTGTCGCTCGCCCGGCGGGTCCGCGGGGTGGGCGACGCCGTGCTCGCGGCGGGAGAGCTCGTGGACCTCGCGCAGGCCGAGGCGAAGGCGGCGACGGAGGAGCGCGACGCCGCGGAGAAGGCCGAGCTCCTGCGTGCGCTCGGCGTCGCGGACGGCGAGACGCTCCCGCCGCGGCTGCGCTCCCAGCTCCGCGACCTCGAGGCCGACCAGAAGCGGCGTGCGACGCGCCACCAGCGCGACGTGCTCGACCGCGCGATGGTCGACCTGCTCTCGCTGTACCGCGACGTGCTCGTGGTCCAGCTCGGGGCGCAGGTCGAGCTCGTCAACACCGAGCTCGCCGAGACGGTGAGCGCGCTCGCGCAGGACTCGACGCCCGAGCAGACGGTGCGGCGCATGGACGCGATCGGCGTCGCGCGCGAGCGGCTCGAGGGCAACGTCGCGCCGCTGCTGGCCGTGGAGGCGATGGTCGTCGCGCTGCGCCCCCAGGGCTGACGGCCGCTAGCTCGACGGCGCCGCCGCGCGGAGCTTCTCCAGGAGCGGCCCGGCCGCGGTCTCGAGGAACTCGCGCTGCCCGACCTCGCCCACCTGGACGAGCGCGAGGTCGGTGAATCCTGCCTCCCACCACGCGGACGCCGCCTCGACGACCGCGTCCAGGTCGGGGCCGCACGGGATGGACGCGGCCACGTCCTCGGGCCGCACGAACGCCGTCGCCGCCTCGAACGCCTCGGTCGTCGGCAGGTCCGCGTTGACGCGCCAGCCGCCGCCGAACCACCGGAACTGCTCGTGCGCGCGCGCCACGGCGGTCTCCTCGTCCGGGTCCCAGCAGATCGGCATCTGCCCGACGACGCGCGACGGCGCGAGCTCGGCGCGCTCGCGGACGGAGGACCACCGCTGCACGACACCGGCCTCGGGCTCGGTGGTGACGAGGTGGTCGGCCAGCGGGGCGAACCGCTCGATCGACTGCGGCCCGGAGACGGCCACGCCGATCTCGACGGTCTCGTCGGGCAGGTCCCAGAGCTTGGCGGAGTCGACGCGGTAGTGGACGCCGTCGAACGTGAGGCGCTCGCCGTCGAGCAGCGAGCGGATGATCTGCACCGCCTCCTCGAGCATGTCGTGCCGCTCGCCGACGGCGGGCCAGCGCTCGCCCGCCACGTGCTCGTTGAGGTTCTCCCCGGCGCCGAGCCCGAGGGTGAAGCGGTCGTCGGACAGGAGCGCCACGGTCGCGGCCTTCTGCGCCACGACCGCGGGGTGGTAGCGCAGGAGGGGGCAGGTCACGTACGTCATGAGGCCGACGCGCTCGGTCGCCTGGGCGACCGCCCCGAGCACGGACCACGCGTACGGGGCGTGGCCCTGGGCGTCGAGCCAGGGGAAGTAGTGGTCGCTCATCACCTCGAAGTCGAAGCCGACGCGCTCCGCGTCGACCGCGTGCTCCACGAGCGCACGAGGGCCGGACTGCTCGGTCATGAGGGTGTAGCCGAAGCGGGTCATGTCTCGATCGTGGGACGGGCCGGGCGCACCCGCACGCGGGTACGCCCGGCCCGGGGGAGGGAGGGGTCGGTCAGGCGAGCGCCTTCGCCTTGAGCTGCGCGAACTCCTCGGGGGTGATGGCGCCCGAGTCGAGGAGCGACTTGGCGTGGGAGATCTGCTCGGCCGGCGACGTCGTCGCGACCTGGCGGATGTAGGCGTCCGTGTCGTGCTTCGCCTGGACGACGGCCGCGGCCTGTCGCTCCGCCATGCCGCGCCCCCGCGCGATGAGGTAGACGAGCGACGTCAGTACGGGCAGGAAGATGAGGAAGATGATCCAGACTGCCTTCCACCACCCGGAGAGCTCCCGGTCACGGAACAGGTCCGCGATGATCTGGAAGAGCACGATGAGGTACGCGATGAAGAAGAAGCTCCACACGAGGAGCCAGAAGAAGTCCCAGAAGTCCACGGTCACGCCCTTTCTCGACGGGTCCCGCGACGCGACGGCCTGCTGCCCCGCGCCATCAGGGCGAACGTAGCGACGTCGCGACGATCGCGCCCGGCGAGACGCACGGTGCCCGGCTCACGGGGTCCCGGACGGCGCCTCGGGGGGTGGCCCCGTCGGCGCGCCCGGCCCGTCCGACGGCGCACCCGACGGCCCGTCCGACGGCGCGGCCGACGGTGGGGTCGGGACCCGCCGCGCGCGGACCACGTCGCCCACGATGACCGCCAGCAGGACGCCGTCCGTCACCCAGTTGAGCGCGAGCGGCGAGAGCCACGCGTGGAGGGCGAAGAGCACGCCGACCGCGACCGCGCCCAGCACGTGCGGGAGCGACCAGCGCCCGCCCGTCGCGCGCCGGAACAGCGCGTTCCCCACGAGGTACGTCGCCGCCGCCCCGCACACGAGGCCGGCGGTCCAGGCGTCGGCGTGACCGCCGTCGTGCCCGAGCGGGTGCAGGAGCACGAGCTCGTCGGCGACGGCGGTGAGCACGATCCCGGCGACGATGACGAAGGGGACGTACGTGTACGCCGTCTGGGCGACCATCCCGCGCTCGGCGCGCGACGTGAAGTACTCGGTGGCGCGCCGTTCGGACCGGTCGAAGAACAGCAGCCACATGAGCACGGTGCTCGCGAACGCGGAGCAGAACGCGGAGACGGTCGTGAGGTCGAGGGGGAGCTCGGCGAACGCGGCGCCCGTGACGATGATCGACTCGCCCAGGCAGATGATGACGAACAGGCTGACGCGCTCGGCCATGTGCTCCCCGCGGACCACCCACGTGCTCGCGCGCGACGCCCCGATCCCCGGGAGCCAGAACATCGCGCGCGGCCCGGCGACGTCGATCGCGGCCGCGACCGCCCACAGCAGCAGCCGGTGCTCCTCGACGAGGCCGCCCGCGACCCAGAGCACGCCCGAGGCCGCGAGCCACGTCGTGATGCGGACGAAGTTCACCGCGTTCTCGGGCCACACGCGGCCCATCGCGACCATCGTGAAGAGGCTGCGCCCCACCTGCATCGCGACGAGCATGACGGCGAACAGCAGGCCCTTGTCGTCGAACGCCTCCGGGATCGCGCTCGCGAGGACGAGGCCCAGCAGCATGAGCACCACGAGCAGGCCCCGCACCGGCAGGCGCTCGGGGTCGAGCCAGTTCGTCACCCACATCGTGTCGACCCACACCCACCAGACGGCGACGCCGAGCAGGAGCGTGTGCCCGAGCGCCTCGACGCCGGGGTGCGCGATGAGCCCGTGCGAGAGCTGGGTGACCGCGAAGACGAACACCAGGTCGAAGAACAGCTCCACGTACCCGACGCGGCTCGAGTCGCCGCCGTCGCCGTGCCGCAGGAGGTCGGTGCGCAGGCCCCAGCGCAGCGGGGGCCGCTCGGTGCCGCGGGTCGGGTGCGGTGCGTCCATGCGGGGATGCTCCCACCCCGGGTCACCGTCGGGTCACGATCCCGCGGCGCGTCGGCGGTTCGGCGCGCGCGAGGTCCCGGCGCGGACCACGATGGTCGCGCACCCGTCGCCGACCGAGGAGTCCCCATGGTCCCCGCCCGTCGTCCCGCCGCCCGGACCGCGCGCCTCACCGCGGCGCTCGCGCTCACGGCCACGGTCGCCCTGCTCGGGGCGTGCGCGTCCGACACTGACGGGGGCGGTGACGGCACGAGCGCCACCGAGGAGACCACGGAGCCCGACGGCGACCCCTCGTCGGATCCCTCGGCGGAGCCGACCGACGACCCCACCGACGAGCAGCAGGGCCTGCCCGACGCCGCGACGATGGACGTCGTTGCGGGCGCGCACGGCAAGGGCCTGCCGCCCGGCGCGGACGCGCCGACCGAAGGCGGCACCGGCGCCGCGTGGAGCGCCGAGCCGGGCCTCCTGCTCGTCGTGACGTTCGGGTCCAGCTCGTGCCCGCTGCTCGCCGAGGACGACGCCGCGGTCGAGGGGAGCGACGTCGTCGTGTCGTTCGTCGACATCCCCGCCGACACCGCGTGCACCATGGACTACGTCCCCGCGACGTCCGTCGTCGCGGTGCCCGACGACGTGGACACGAGCGCCGACGTGAGCGTCGTGCTCGGGGACCGCGGGACCGTCGTCGTGCCGCCGCCGGCCGAGGGCGCGGCCGGCGAGTTCGCCTGGACCGCGGGGTGACGACCCGCGCGGTGAAGAGCGCGTGAAAGGACGGGCCGCCGCCGGTGGGCCGTCTCCCGCGCGACGGGCGAGCGGCTACCGTGTCCGGGTGACGACGTCCCCCTCCTCCCGCCCCGCTCGCCGCGCCCTGGCCTGCGCCGCGACCCTCGCGCTGGCCCTCGTCGCGGGCGCGTGCTCGGCGCCCCCGAAGCAGCAGACCCCGGTCGAGGACGTCCCGACCGCGTCGTCGACCGGCACGGGCGAGACGGGACCGGAGGGCTTCGAGGAGTTCTACGGGCAGACCCTCGCGTGGGAGGACTGCGGGGCCGGCTGGGAGTGCACGACGGCGCGCGCCCCCCTCTCCTGGCAGGACCCGGCGGCGGGCGAGATCGAGCTCGCGGTCAAGCGCCAGCCCGCGACCGGCGAGCGCATCGGCTCGCTCCTCACCAACCCCGGCGGGCCCGGCGCGTCGGGCGTCGACTTTGTCGCGTCGCTCGCGCCGACCGTCGGCGAGAGCGTCACCGCGGCCTACGACCTCGTGGGCTTCGACCCTCGCGGCGTCGGGCAGTCGTCGCCCGTCGTGTGCCTCGACGACGCCGCCAAGGACGAGTCCCTGTCGCGCGACTTCGACACGGACGAGGCGGGGCTCGAGGCGCTCGCGGAGGACCGTCGCGCGTGGGCCGACGCGTGCGCCGAGAACACGGGCGAGCTGCTCGGCCAGGTCGACACCCAGAGCGCCGCGCGCGACATGGACATGCTGCGCGCCGTCCTCGGCGACGAGAAGCTCGCGTACCTGGGCTACTCCTACGGCACGCAGCTCGGGGCCACGTACGCCGGGCTGTTCCCGGACAAGGTCGGCCGCATGGTGCTGGACGGGGCGATCGACACCTCGCTCGACCCGGACGAGATCTCCGAGCAGCAGGCCGTCGGCTTCGAGAACGCCCTGCGCGCGTACGTCGAGGACTGCGAGGCCGGCGCCAAGTGCCCCCTGGAGGGCGACACGGACGCGGGGATGCGTCAGATCCGCTCGCTCCTCGACGCCGCGAAGGCGAACCCGCTCCCGACGGACTCGGGTCGCAGCGTCACGCAGACCCTCGGTTTCTACGGCGTCGCCGTCACGCTGTACAACGACCAGAGCTGGCCCGTGCTCACGCAGGCGCTCACCGAGGCGTTCGAGGAGGGCACCGGCAACGGCCTGCTCTACCTCGCCGACTTCTACAACGACCGGAACGCCGACGGCACGTACTCGTCGAACTCGTCCGAGGCGTTCCGGGCCGTGAACTGCCTCGACGGGCGCCAGGACGACGACCCCGCCGCGATGCAGGCCCAGCTCGAGCGGCTCGAGGAGGAGGCCCCGACCATGGGCTACTTCTTCGCGTTCGGCGGGCTCACGTGCGAGGGCTGGGCGTACCCCGTCGTCGACCAGGAGTTCGACCTCGCCGCGGAGGGCGCCGCGCCGATCCTCGTCATCGGCACGACCAACGACCCGGCCACCCCGTACGTGTGGGCCGAGGGCCTCGCCGACACGCTCGACTCCGCCGTCCTGGTCACCTGGGAGGGCGAGGGACACACCGCGTACGGGCGCGCGAACGACTGCCTGAGCGACGCCGTGGACGCCTACCTCGTGGACGGGACCGTCCCCGAGGACGGGCTCCGCTGCTGACGCGGAGGGTGCCCGACGGCGGCCCTCGGGCCCGCTTTGGAATCTGGCCCGGTCGTTGGGTACAGTAGGCGCTCGTTGCCACCGGTTCGCCGAGCGGACCGCGACGTAGCACGCCGCCTTAGCTCAGTCGGCAGAGCGATTCACTCGTAATGAATAGGTCAAGGGTTCGATTCCCTTAGGCGGCTCCATCACGGCAGGTCAGGCCGGGTCCTCGGACCCGGCCTTTTCTGCTCCCGGAGCACGGTGTCGCCGTGGACCCCCGGCCCGCCGCAGAGCCTCGTCGAGGCCTCAGCCCACGCGGCGCACGAGCAGGATCACGCCGCCGGCCGCCGCGGCGACGAGCCCGCCGACACCCACCGCGGCGAAGGTCGGGAAGGTCTCGCCCGCGGGCGGGGGCGGCGCCGTGCGGTCGACGGACGCGAGCGGGACGCGCGCGGGCTCGGGGCCCGCGGTCGTGGGCGCGGCGGTCGGCGTCGGTTCGGCAGGGGCGGCCGTGGTCGGTTCCTCCGTCGGCTCGGCGGTCGGCTCCTCCGTGACGTCGGGCTCCGGCGCCTCCGGCGTCTCGACGGGCGCCTCCACGACCGCCGCGACCGGCGGCGCCTCGGCCGTCGGGGCCGAGGTCGCGGGGGCGTCGGGGGTCGGCGCCGGGGGCGGCGTCGTGGGGGAGGGCGCGGCCTGCGCCGTCGTGCAGACGGGGTCGTCCCCGTTCCAGCGCGCGTGCTGCGCGCGCAGGCCGGACACCTGGGCCCACGTGACGCAGTAGCCGTCGGGGAACGTGCGCGACGGCACCGAGAAGGCCAGGAACCCGTCCGCGGAGTCGCGCGGGCCGTAGGAGTCGGAGTAGTACCGCTCGCGGCTCCCGTCCGGCGCGCTCACGGCGTACGAGACGGCGCCCCACTCGGACCAGAGGCGCTCCGGGTCGAACGAGACGCCGTCGACGCTCACCTCGAGCCCGCTCTCGCCGTCCCGCCCGACGGCGGTCGCGGGTGCGGCGGCGACGGCCACCACGAGCACCGCCAGCGGTGCGAGGGCGAGCAGGCGGCCAGCGGCACGCATCAGCACCTCCGGGTCGTTCGGGAGCGGTCCGCGGCACATCGTACGCAGTCGTGCGGGCCGGTCGGAACGCCGGAGCGGCGCCCTGGGGTGCGTCAGGCCCCGAGCGTCGCGAGCCACCGGACGACGGCCTCGCACACGGCCGCGTCCTGCCCCTTGAGGTCGTGGGCACCGGGCAGCTCGACGCGCGTGACGGGCCCGGGGATCGCGGCCGCGTGCTCGGCGAGCTCGTCCGGCGTCGCGAACGGGTCGGTGCGCCCGGAGACGAGGAGGACCGGCACGTGGAGGTCCGGGAAGTGCTCGGTCCGCAGCCGCTCGGGCTTGCCCGGCGGGTGCAGCGGGTAGCTGACGAGGGCCAGCCCGGCGGCGGGGAGCCCCTCGGCGACGGCCATCGAGCACATGCGGCCGCCGTACGAGCGGCCACCGAGCAGGAGGTGGTCCGTCGTGGTGCCGAGCTCGGCGGCGAACGCCTCCGCCTCGGCGCGGACGTGCGCGATCGCGACGGGCGGCCGGTCGGGCATCCGCTTGCCGGCGATCCGGTAGGGGAAGTCGACGCGGCGCACGGGGACGGGCGGGTCGAGGGCGGCCAGCGCCTCGTCGATCGCGACGAGCGCGCGGTGGTCGCGGCTCGCGCCGGCGCCGGGCGTGAGGAGGACGCCGGCGACGGGCCGGTCGTCGGGGTGCGGCGTGGTCACCGGCCCAGTCTCGCAGCGCGCACGAGGTTCCTCACGGTCGAGCACGACCTTCCGCGCGGCCGACCACGAGGTTGCTGTCGCCCTGCGCGGCAGGACGACAGCAACCTCGTGGTCGAGGGGGTCTCGCGGCCCCGGTCACCGCGACGCGAGCCGGGCCGGGTCGAGGTCGGTGCGGCGCAGGAGCTGCGCGTTGAGCGCGACGATGACCGTCGACGCGGACATGAGGATCGCGCCCACCGCCATCGGCATGACGAACCCGACGGGCGCGAGCACGCCCGCGGCGAGGGGCACGGCCGCGATGTTGTAGCCCGCGGCCCACCACAGGTTCTGCTGCATCTTGCGGTACGACGCGTGCGACAGCTCGATGATCGACAGCACCGCCCGCGGGTCCGAGCTCGCGAGGATCACCCCGGCGGACGCGATCGCGACGTCGGTGCCCGCGCCGATCGCGATGCCGACGTCCGCCTGCGCGAGCGCCGGGGCGTCGTTGACGCCGTCGCCGACCATCGCCACGACGCGCCCGCCGTGCTGCAGCTCGGCGACCTTCGCGTCCTTGTCCTCGGGGCGGACGCCCGCGAAGACCTGGTCGATGCCGAGCTCGCGCCCGACCGCGCGGGCGACGGGCTCGGCGTCGCCGGTGATCATGACGACCCGGATGCCGCGCCGGTGCAGCGCGTCGACGGCCTCGCGCGACTCGGGACGGATCGCGTCCGCCAGGGCGAACGCGCCCACCACCTCGCCGGACCGCGCGTCCGGTGCGGTGCCGGTGCCGGTGCGGGCGCCGGCGTCGTCCGAGACGACCACGTGCAGGACGGTCGACCCGTCCTCGGCCCACGCCGCGGCGTCGGGCAGGGGGTCGAGCCCGCGCTCGCGCAGGAGTGCCGGCCCTCCGACCGCGACGCGGCGCGCGCCGTCGGGTGTCGGGACGGTCGCCTCGACGCCGACGGCCGTCAGCGACCGGAAGTCGGTGGCGCGGGGGACGTCGTCGCCCCGCTCCTCGGCCGCCCGCACGATCGCGCGGGCGAGCGGGTGCTGGCTGTCCGCCTCGGCCGCCGCCGCGAGCGCGAGCAGCGCGGCCTCGGACGTGCCGCCCGCGGTCGCGAGGTGCACGACGACCGGCTCGCCCGCGGTGAGCGTCCCGGTCTTGTCGAACAGGACGGTGTCCACGGTGCGCATGCGCTCGAGCGCCAGGCGGTCCTTGACGAGGACGCCCGCCTTCGCGGCGCGCTCCGTCGACAGCGAGACGACGAGCGGGATCGCGAGGCCCAGCGCGTGGGGGCACGCGATGACGAGGACGGTGATCGCCCGGATCAGCGCCTGCTCGGGCGTGCCGAAGACCAGCCAGAGGCCGATCGTCAGGGCAGCCGCCCCGAGCGCGTACCAGAACAGCCACCCGGCGGCGCGGTCCGCGAGGCGCTGCGTCTTGGTCGACGACGCCTGCGCGTCCGCGACGAGCCGCTGGATGCCCGCGAGCGCGGTGTCCTCGCCGACGGCCGTGATCCGCACGCGCAGCGCGTCGTCCGTCGCGACGGTCCCCGCGACGACGGCGTCCCCGACGGCGCGGCGCACGGGGCGCGACTCGCCGGTGATCATCGACTCGTCGACGTCCGCCGAGCCGGACGCGACCTCGCCGTCCGCGGGCACGCGCCCTCCCGGCCGGACGACGACCAGGTCGCCCACGCGCAGGTCCGTCGGCGCGACGGTCGTCACGGTCCCGTCCTCGGCGACCCGCTCCGCCTCGTCCGGGAGGAGCGCGGCGAGCGAGTCGAGCGCGGACGCCGTCTGCGCGAGCGAGCGCATCTCGAGCCAGTGGCCCAGCAGCATGATGACGACGAGGAGCGCGAGCTCCCACCAGACGTCGAGCTCGTGCGCGAGCAGGCCCAGGCTCGCTCCCAGCGACGACACGAACGCGACCGTGATGGCGAGCGAGATGAGCGTCATCATCCCGGGCTTGCGGCTCCGCAGCTCGCTCACCGCACCGGTGAGGAACGGGCGCCCGCCCCAGGCGTAGATCACCGTGCCCAGGACGGGGGACACCCAGGGCACCCACGCGGCGTCGGGCAGGTCGTAGCCCAGGAGCATCGCGAACATGGCGTTCAGCGCGACCGTGGGGATCGCGAGGACGAGCATGATCCAGAACAGGCGGCGGAACTGCCCGACGTGGTCGCCGTGCCCGCCGTGCCCCCCGTGCCCGGCCATGTCGTGTCCGGCGTGGCCCGCCGTGCCGTGACCGGCCGTGTGGTGACTCTCGTGCCCGGACGTGCCGTGGCCCTCGTGCCCGGCGGTGCCGTGACCCGCGGTGGCGTGACCCGCGTGGTGGTCCTCGTGCCCCGTGTCGTGGCCGCGGTGCGCGGCCGGGTCGTGCGTCGCGTGGTCGACGGCGGCGGTCGCCGCCGCGCCGGGGTGCCCGTGCGCCTCGGGGTGCCCGTGCGCCTCGTGGTGCTCGTGCTCGCCGTCCGCGCCGGTCCGACGCCCGGGGCCGTGCTCCGTGCGGTGGTCCACCGTGTCTCCTCTCGGCTGCTGATACCCCTAGGGGGTATCGTCTCCTCCCGATCATGCCCCCGTGGTGCCGATCCGTCAACCGTTCGAGCGCGACCCGTCCGTGAGGGGCGGCGGCAGGGGCGCGGGGTGGGCTCCCGCAGCACGACCGGGCACCGGACCGCCACGCGCCGGGGTGCGTCGTCGCCCGGGCGACCGCGAGGCGCAGCGCCTGCTCGCCGACCTCGGCGTCGCTGGGGGTGGGCCCGGGCGCGGGACCCGGCGGGCGGCGCGCCGCGCCGCCGGGTGGGCCGCCCCGGGAGCGGCTACGTTCGGGAGAACCCGGTCGACCGGGCCACCACCACACCGCAGGAGGACCCCATGACGTCCCAGGACGCAGCCGCCCCGCGCGGCACGACGGCGGTGCTCGCCCGGGCCCTCGCGCTCGGCGTCGCCGCGGGCTCGCGCAGCAGCCTCGGGGTCGCGGCGCCGGTGCTGGCCGGCCTCGTGCGGCCCCGCGGGTCGCGCCGGTCGGGCCACGGACCCGGGCCGCTCGCGCGCGGCGCGGCGCTCCTGGGCGTCGTCGGCGAGCTGGTCGGCGACAAGCTGCCGCAGACGCCGAGCCGGCTCGCGCCGCCCGGCCCCGTCGTCCGCGTCGCGAGCGGCGCCGTCGGCGGCGTGCTCGTCGCCCGGCACCGGACCGGTCCGGTCGGGCTGGTCCTCGCCGCCGTCGCGGGAGCCGCGGGCGGGGCCGTCGGGACGTGGGGCGGTGCGGCGTGGCGACGCCTCGCCGTCGGCGAGCGGCCCGACTGGCCGGGCGCCGTCGCGGAGGACGTCACGGCGCTGGCCCTCGCCGCCTGGGCCGTCCGGGTCTGAGCGCCCGCCACGGCGACCCGGGGCACGACGTCCCGGGAGTGAGTCTCCCGGGCGGGAGGACGCCGTCCGTCAGCAGCCCGCCTGCTCGTAGCGGCACAGCAGCTCCCACGCGGCACCGGCCTGCTCCGCGACCGTCTCGCGGGCCGCGCCCACGGTGCTCTCCCCGCCGTCGAGCGCGACGAGCGTGACCGCGGCACCGCGGCGCGTGGTCGCCAGGTAGGTCCCGAGCGCCGTGTCCAGGTCCCCGCTCCCGCCCGACCCGTAGTAGTCGGTGGCCAGGCCGCCGCCCTGGGCGCCGACGTCGAGCGGCTCGGCCGTGTACGTCGTGCCCTCCGCCCCGCCCTGCGCCGCGCACGCGGCGAGCAGGTCCGCGAGCCGCGCGGCTTCCGCGGTGGCGGCGTCGGCGTCGGCGAACACCGCGACCTGGTGGACCCCCACGACGCCCTCGGCCGCGCCGTCGCCCTCGGTCGCGGTGCGCATCGCCGTGGCGTCCGCGGGGCCGCCGTCGGCGCACGCCTCCGGAAGGTGCCAGTCCGCGACCCCCTCCGCCTCGTCGCGTGCTCCATCGCCGCCCCACGCGCCCGCGGGGAGGAGGACGTCGGCGGGCGCGTCCGTCGGGAGCGCCGCGGCGGGATCGCCTGGTGCCGGGGTCGCGGCAGAGGTCGAGGGGGCCGGGGCCGACGGTTCCGGGGTGCCCGGGGCGTCGCCGGGGGTCGCGGTGCAGGCCGCGAGGACCAGGGCGCTCGCGGCGAGGACGGTCGTCGTTGTCGAGGCTCTCATCCGCACCACCCTGGCAGCCGTGCGGGCGGTTCGCAGGAGCAGGCGCTCAGCTGCCCGGGACGCTCGTCACGGTCGTCAGGAGGAACGCCGCGTCCTCGATCGCGCTCACCGCGTGCCGCTCGTGCGTGAGCACGCGCAGCTCGCCCTCGCCCAGCTCCACGTCGCCCTCGCCGAGCGCCGTGACCCGGACCCGCCCGCGCAGCACCTGGATCGACGCCGCGGGCGGGGAGTTGTGCTCCCCGAGCTCGACGCCCGCGCGCAGCGCGAGGATCGTCTGGCGCAGCGGGCCGTCGTGCAGCACGACCTCGGCGCTGCGACCGTTCGGCGCGGTGCGGGCGGTCGTGAGGTGGGCTTCCGTGAGGAGGTCGACGTTCGTCATCGGGGCTCCGGCCTGTCGGGGAGCTCCATCATGCCGCGCCGCGGACGTCGGTGCCCCCCCATGCCGCGGCCGTGCGGCGCTGGTCGCCGCGACCGGCTCGGGCGGGCGGGGCGCGCCGGTGGCGCGTGCTGGTGGTCTGCCGTGCGGTCCGGAAGAGTGGCCGCCATGCAGGTGGTCTCCGGTCTCCTCGTCGGTCTGTTCGGCCTCGTCTTCACCGTCGGCATGCTGCTGCTCCTCGCCGCGACGGCGCGGCGCGTCATGGGCGCGCCGGTCGGCTGGATCCGCTCGGCGGTCGTGGCCCTCGCGATGCTGTCGGTCGCGTCCTGGGTGCTCACGGGCGGCCTGCTCGACGTCGGCTGGTCGCGCCCGGACGGGACGCTCACCGTCGCGCCGGGCGTCGCGCTCGTCGCCGTCGTGCTCGCGTTCGCGTGGGCGTTCGTGCTCGGGCTGTGCGTGCTCCTCGTGCTCGAGCTCCTCGTCCCGACGGGTTCCGTCCCGGGGCCGTGGCGCGCGCTCCGGGGGCTGCGCCAGGGCCGCCGCGAAACGCGGCGCTACGCCCAGATCCTGGGGATCGGCGTCCGGCACGGCCTCGGCGGGGCGCTCACGCGCGGGGCTCGGCAGCCGGACGGGTCGCGCCTGTCGCGCACCGACCAGCGGCGCCAGGCCGCCGCGCTGCGCGACGCTCTCAGCGACGCCGGCGTGACCTTCGTGAAGTTCGGCCAGGTGCTGTCCACGCGCCGGGACCTGCTCCCCGCCGCGTTCGCGGACGCGCTCGCCACGCTCCAGAGCGAGGTCCCGCCCGCGCCGTGGTCGCAGGTGGAGGCGGCCGTCGCGGGCGCGCTCGGGCGCCCGGTCGACGAGGCGTTCGCCGGCTTCTCGCCGGAGCCCCTCGCCTCGGCGTCCGTGGGCCAGGTCCACGCGGCCCGCCTGCTCGACGGGCGCGACGTCGTGGTCAAGGTGCAGCGCCCGGGCGCCCGTGCCCAGGTCGAGACGGATCTCGCGATCCTCGGGCGGCTCGCGCGCCGCATCGAGCGCGACACCGCGTGGGGCCGCTCCCTCGGCGTCGTCGACCTCGCCGACGGCTTCGCCGCGTCGCTGCGCGAGGAGCTCGACTACACGGTCGAGCTGGAGAACACGCTCGCGCTGCGCGCCGCGCTCGCGCGGGGAGCAGCGAGGGACCGGCGCCCCGACGACGGCGCCACCGACCCGGGCGCGGGCCCGCGCGTCCGGGTCCCCGACGTCTACCCCGAGCTCTCCGGGACGACGCTGCTCGTCATGGAACGGCTCGACGGCGTTCCCCTCGGCCGCGCCGCGGACGTGCTCGCGAGCCTCGACGACGCCGTGCGCGCCGACCTCGCCTCGCGGCTCCTCACCGCGACGCTCGAGCAGGTGCTGGTCGCGGGCACCTTCCACGCCGACCTCCACCCCGGCAACGTGCTCGTCACCGCCGACGGCCGCCTCGGCCTGCTCGACATGGGCTCCGTCGGGCGGCTCGGCGAGCCCGACCGGCTCGCGCTCGCGGCGGTGCTGCTCGCGGTCGACGCCGACGACGCCGTGGCCGCGACCGACGCCCTCCTGGAGCTGCTCGACGCCCCGGCCGACCTCGACGTGCGCCGCCTGGAGCGCGCCGTCGGGCAGGTGATCGTGCGGTTCCGCGGCGCCGGCGCGAGCGGCGCGATGTTCACCGCGCTGTTCCGGCTCGTCACCGACGCGGGCCTCGCCGTCCCGTCGCAGGTCGCCGCCGCGTTCCGCACGTTCACGTCGCTGGAGGGCACGCTGCGCCTGCTCGACCCCGGGTTCGACCTCGTCGCCGGGGCCCGCGCGACCGCGCAGCCGCTCGTGCGGCGCGTCGTGACGCCGGAGGGCCTGCGCGAGCGGGCGACGAGCCTGTTCCTCGGCCTCGCGCCCGAGCTGGAACGGCTCCCGCGCCGGCTCGCGAAGATCACGAGCGACGTCGAGGCCGGGCGGCTCACCGTCAACGTCCGCTCGTTCGCGCACCCCGAGGACCGCGCGTTCCTCACCGGCCTCGTGCAGCAGGTCGTGTCCACCGTCATCGCTGCCGCGGCCGTCGTCGCGGCGGTCGTGCTCGTCTCCGCGGACTCCGGCCCCGAGCTCGTCGAGGGTCTGCGCCTGTTCGCCGTCCTCGGTGCGGCGCTCGGGTTCGTCGGGACCGTGCTCGCCGTGCGCGTCCTCGTGTTCGCGTTCCGGGGGTCGGCCGCGCGCCGCGGGTGACCTCAGGCGTCGTGCGCGCCCGAGGGGTGCGTCGCGTCCGCGGGCCGCACGACCGTGACCGGGCAGTGCGCGTACTCGACCGCGTGCCGGCTCACCGAGCCCAGGAGCAGCCGGTCGAACCCGCCGACGCCGCGGTTGCCGAGCACGAGCCGCTCCGCGCGCGACGACGCCTCGATGACCCCCTTCGCGGCGTGCACGTGCTGCACGCTGCGCACGAGGCGGTCGTCGGGCAGGTCGACCCCCGCCGCCTCGAGCGCGGCGTCGAGCTTCTGGGCGGCGAACTTCTCGTAGTCGTCGATGGGCGGCGTCCATCCCCACGAGTCGGGCAGGGGGGCGAGCGAGACGATCTGCCAGCAGAACAGGGCCTCGAGCGTCGCGCCCGTGCGCCGCGCGACGTCGGCGCCGTGCCGCAGCGCCTGGACCGACGTCGACGACCCGTCGACCCCGACGACGACGGGCCGCGCGTGGTCGTGGCGCACGTCGGGCGTCCCGCGCACCACGGTCACGGGGACGGTCGCGTGCTGCACGACGGCGGTCGGCACCGACCCGAGGACCATCCGTCCGAGGCGGCCCCGGCCGCAGCGGCCGAGGACGAGCAGGTCGGCGTCGTCGCGGTCGGTGGTGTCGGGCCGCACGTCGTCCTGGGCGGCCTGCGCGACGCGCGGCTGGGCGAGGGCGAGCAGGACGGCCGCGGGGCTGCCGCGCTCGGCGACGGCCGTCGCGGTGACCGCGTCCGGGCCGATCCCCGTGCGGGCGTGCGCGGCGTCGAGCCACTCCTGGGCGAGCGCCCGCTTCTCCTCGGCCGCCGCGTCGGGGCCGTCGCCCGGCCCCTGCCGCGACTCGAACGCGAGCACGGCCGTCAGTGGCACCGCCCGGTCGGCTGCCTCGCGCAGCGCCCAGTCGAGCGCGCCGCCCGACTCCTCCGACCCGTCGACACCGACGATCACGCCGCGCATCTCGCCACCTCCGCCCGGTCGGCCGACCGCGTGCGCCGTCGGCGTGCTGTCCCCGACGCCGTCGGCGGCGCCGGTGCTGACTCGACCCTAGGCCGCGGGGCCGCGCCGCGCCCGGGACGGGCGTCCCGGGGTGGTGGACGAGAGTCCCGTGGCGCGGCGCGCGGAGCCGGTCAGAACCGCGGGTCGGGCTCGTCCTGGAGGATGTTGCGCAGGGGGCGGGTGACGACGTCGACCCGCGCGAGCAGGTCCGCCGGGCCCGAGACGACCAGCGCCCGGTCCTCGACCGGCACGTACGCCGCGGCGTGCTCCCGCACGGTGACGTACAGGCAGGGGCGGGTCTCGCCGTCGACCCGGAACGTGGTGCGCACGACGGGCGCGACGTCCACCTCCTCGACGATCGCGCGCATCGCGGCGCGGTACTCCTGGTAGGAGTCGAGGAAGTCGTCGTCGCCGGGGGAGTCCGAGTGCAGGGGCGCGGCGAGCGCCCCGCTGAGCGCGGTGCGGGCGATGTCCTCGGCCTGCTCGTCGTGCGCGGCCCGCACCCGCAGCGTCTCGACGTCGAGCGTCTCGCCCGTGAACGACACGTAGGAGCGCAGGAAGCGCTCCTCGGCCGGGTCGTGCGCGCCGTGGCCGGCGCCCGTGAGCGTCTCCTCGTCGAGGTCGAGACCCCAGGTGAGCGGGTCGTCGACCTCCGCGACGGCGCCGTGGAACCGCGCGACCACCTGCTCCCACGACGCGGCCGAGCCCGTGGGGCGTGCCTCTCGCTCGTCCGCGTCCGGTGCGGGGGTGTCCTCCGGCGGCTGGTCCGGTTGGTGCATCGCTCTTCGCCACCCTTCTGGACGTCGTGCGGGGCGCACTCCCGAGCCTGCCCGTGGCGCGGGCCGCGGTCAACGCCCCCGGCGCGTGTCGGGCCGGGTGATCTCCGCCGTCGTGCCCCCGGGACCGCCCGGCAGGTCACGGCGCGACCCCTCTTTCACGCCCCTGGCGAACAACGGCATACGGAGGGGGTGCGGCTCGTTCGAACCGCATAGAGTCAATGCGGTCAGGCTTGTACCCGTCGTCCGGCGGGCAGGTGTACGCCGCTCACGAGGAGCAGCACATGTTCGAGAGATTCACAGACCGAGCCCGTCGGGTCGTCGTCCTCGCCCAGGAAGAGGCGCGGATGCTCAACCACAACTACATCGGCACCGAGCACATCCTCCTCGGCCTCATCCACGAGGGCGAGGGTGTCGCGGCCAAGGCGCTGGAGTCCCTCGGGATCTCCCTCGACGGCGTCCGCACCCAGGTGACCGAGATCATCGGCGAGGGCCAGCAGGCCCCGAGCGGGCACATCCCGTTCACGCCGCGCGCCAAGAAGGTGCTCGAGCTGTCGCTGCGCGAGGCGCTCCAGCTCGGCCACAACTACATCGGCACCGAGCACATCCTGCTCGGCCTCATCCGCGAGGGCGAGGGCGTCGCCGCCCAGGTCCTGACGAAGATGGGCGCCGACCTCAACAAGGTGCGCCAGCAGGTCATCCAGCTCCTGTCCGGCTACCAGGGCAAGGAGCCGGTCGCCGCCGGCGGTCCCACCGAGGGCCAGCCGTCGGGCTCGGCCGTGCTCGACCAGTTCGGGCGCAACCTCACCCAGGCCGCGCGCGAGGGCAAGCTCGACCCGGTCATCGGGCGCAGCCTCGAGATCGAGCGCGTCATGCAGGTGCTGAGCCGCCGCACCAAGAACAACCCCGTCCTCATCGGCGAGCCCGGCGTCGGCAAGACGGCCGTCGTCGAGGGCCTCGCCCAGGACATCGTGCGCGGCGACGTCCCCGAGACGCTCAAGGACAAGCAGCTCTACACGCTGGACCTCGGCGCGCTCGTGGCCGGGTCCCGCTACCGCGGCGACTTCGAGGAGCGCCTCAAGAAGGTGCTCAAGGAGATCCGCACGCGCGGCGACATCATCCTGTTCATCGACGAGATCCACACCCTCGTCGGGGCGGGTGCCGCCGAGGGCGCGATCGACGCCGCCAGCATCCTCAAGCCGATGCTCGCGCGCGGCGAGCTGCAGACCATCGGCGCGACGACGCTCGACGAGTACCGCAAGCACGTCGAGAAGGACCCGGCCCTGGAGCGCCGCTTCCAGCCCATCCAGGTCGCCGAGCCGTCGCTCCCGCACGCCATCGAGATCCTCAAGGGCCTGCGCGACCGCTACGAGGCGCACCACCGCGTGTCCATCACGGACTCCGCGCTCGTCTCCGCGGCCACGCTCGCGGACCGGTACATCAACGACCGGTTCCTCCCGGACAAGGCGATCGACCTCATCGACGAGGCGGGCGCGCGCCTGCGCATCCGCCGCATGACGGCCCCGCCGGAGCTCAAGGAGCTCGACGAGGAGATCGCCGAGGCGCGCCGCGAGAAGGAGTCCGCGATCGACGCGCAGGACTTCGAGAAGGCCGCCGGCCTGCGCGACAAGGAGAAGCAGCTCACCGCGAAGCGCGCCGACAAGGAGAAGGCGTGGAAGTCCGGTGACCTGGACACCGTCGCGGAGGTGGACGAGGAGCTGATCGCCGAGGTCCTGGCCATGGCCACGGGCATCCCGGTCTTCAAGCTCACCGAGGAGGAGTCCAGCCGCCTGCTCAACATGGAGGACGAGCTGCACAAGCGCGTCGTCGGCCAGGAGGCCGCGATCAAGGCGCTGTCGCAGGCCATCCGCCGGACGCGTGCTGGCCTCAAGGACCCGAAGCGCCCCGGTGGGTCGTTCATCTTCGCCGGCCCCACGGGCGTCGGGAAGACGGAGCTGGCCAAGGCGCTCGCCGAGTTCCTCTTCGGGGACGAGGACGCGCTCATCCAGCTCGACATGTCGGAGTTCTCCGAGAAGCACACCGTCTCGCGGCTGTTCGGCTCGCCCCCCGGCTACGTCGGGTACGACGAGGGTGGCCAGCTCACCGAGAAGGTGCGGCGCAAGCCGTTCTCGGTCGTCCTGTTCGACGAGGTGGAGAAGGCCCACGCGGACATCTTCAACTCGCTCCTGCAGATCCTCGAGGACGGTCGCCTGACCGACTCGCAGGGCCGCGTCGTGGACTTCAAGAACACCGTCATCATCATGACGACCAACCTCGGCACGCGGGACATCGCCAAGGGCGTCCAGACCGGCTTCAACGCCGGCGGCGACCTGGTCACGTCCTACGAGCGCATGAAGGCGAAGGTCAACGACGAGCTCAAGCAGCACTTCCGGCCGGAGTTCCTCAACCGCGTCGACGACGTGGTGGTCTTCCCGCAGCTCTCGCAGGCCGAGATCATCCAGATCGTCGACCTGATGATCGCCCGTCTCGACGCCCGCCTGCGGGACAAGGACATGGGCATCGAGCTCACGCAGCCCGCGAAGCAGCTCCTCGCCGAGAAGGGCTACGACCCGGTCCTGGGTGCTCGTCCGCTGCGCCGCGCGATCCAGCGCGACATCGAGGACGTGCTCTCGGAGAAGATCCTGTTCGGCGAGCTCAAGGCCGGCGAGATCGTCCTGGTCGACGCCGAGGGCGAGGGCCTGCTCGGCGAGTTCACCTTCCGGGGTGTCTCGAAGGGCGAGCACGACCGCGGCCCGGTGAGCGTGGGCGCGGCCGCCGCGCTCGACGCCCCGACCGGCGTCTCGGTCCGCGACCTGCCCCCGACGGGCGAGCTGCAGGCCGGCGCGGAGTGACGCACTCCTGAACGCCTGACACACGGGCCCCGATCCTCCTCCGGGAGGGTCGGGGCCCGTCGTCGTCCCGGCGCCCCCTCTCCCGCCGAGCAGGTGGTCGTGGCGCGTCCGGGGCGACCGACGCACCACCATCGCCTGCTCGGCCGACACGGACCACCTGGTCGGCGGGCGAGGGGCCGTTGCACGGCGTTACGTCCGTCCTCGTCGTGGGACACGGGTCGACCGCCCTTTGCGGGGCGTGCGCACGCTGGCACAGTCGCCCGCATGCCGACGAAACCGGGGGGCCTCGTCGCCCTCCCCGCCACCGACGCCGGGCACGTGCCCGGACTCGCGTGTCGTCGCGCCCTGCGTGCGCGCCTGCGCCGTCGGGCCGCGTGTCGTCCGACCCCGTGCCGCTGAGCACCCCGACGCACTGACCGACGGCCGCCCCGGGCCGCCGTCGAGCCGTCCCACCACCCTCCCGCGCACGGCACCCGCGCGCCCTCGTGCGTCCCCGTGCGCTCTCCCTGAGAGGACCCGTCATGCCTGCTTCCCCGCCCCGTCCGTCCGCACCGCCCGGCCGCCGGAGGGCGACGGCCGTCGCGCTCGGTCTCGTCGCGCTCCTCGCCGCCGGTGCGTGCAGCACCGCCGAGGCGTCCGGGGGCGGTGACCCGGCCGACGGCGGCACGCTCGCCCCGGACGCCGAGCTGCCCACCGAGGTGCCGGAGGGCACCGTCCTGCGGGTCGGCGACCCGACGACGCAGAAGGCGTTCGAGCTCGCGGGCGACGACCTGGACAGCGACTTCTCGTTCGAGATCGAGTGGGCCAACATCTCGGGCGGCCCGGCGACGACGGAGGCGTTCCGGGCCGGCTCGCTCGACGTCGGCGCCGTCGCGGAGATCCCGCCGATCCACGCGACGTGGACGGGCCTGGACGTGCAGGTGTACGCGTCCGTCTACCGGGAGAACTGGGAGGACGCGCCGGTCTACGAGTTCGCGGGGGCGCCGGGGGTCGAGCTCGACTCCCTCGAGGACTTCCGCGGTCACCGCATCGCGTTCAGCCCGGGCCAGGCGCAGGGCGCGATCGTCCTCAAGGCGCTGCAGGAGGCCGGGCTCACGCAGGACGACGTCGAGCTCGTCGAGCTCCCGAGCACGGGCGACGTCTACTCGACGGCCCTCGCGGCGGGCGAGGTCGACGTCGCGCCGCTCGGCGGCACGCAGCTCTTCCGGTACCTCGCGACGTACGAGGCCGACGGCGCGACGTCGGTCCAGCACCACCTGCGCGACGACGCGTCGCACCTCTACGGCCCGACCGAGGTCGTGCGCGACCCGGCCAGGGCGGCGGCGCTGCGGGAGTACGTCGCCGCGTGGGCGGCCGCGAAGATCTGGGTCGCGGAGCACCCCGAGGAGTGGAAGCAGGGCTACTACATCGAGGACCAGGGGCTGAGCGAGGAGGACGCGCAGTATCTCGTCGACCACGCGCCGGTCCCGGACGTCCCGTCCGACCTCACGGAGGGCATCGAGCGCACGCAGGCGACGGTCGACCTGCTCGCGGCGGAGCTCGACGAGCAGCCGCTCGACGCGGCGGACCTGTTCGACGTGCGCTTCGGCCCGGTCGCGGGCGAGGCGGCCGCCGCCGCGCGGGACGGGGGCGCGCAGTGAGCGCCGCGGTCGTCGAGCGGGTCGACGTCGCGGTCCCGCGGGACGACGCCGCGCCGTCGACCCCGGCGGACGTGCGACCGCGCGGCACGCGCCTCGGGCTCGGCCGGCCGGTCCCGCTCGCGGCGCTCGTCGGGGTCACGCTCCTCGCGGTCGTCTGGTCGGTGGGGTCCGCGACGGGGCTCGTCGACCCGCGCGTGCTGTCCGCGCCGTGGACGGTCGTCTCGACGGGCGCGGAGCTCGTCGCGAACGGCAAGCTCGGGGCGCACCTCGGCGTCTCCCTGACGCGCGCCGCGCTCGGGCTCGTGGCCGGCATCGTCGCGGGCGTCGTGCTCGCGCTGGCCGCCGGGCTGAGCCGGGTCGGCGACGCCGTGCTCGACGGCCCGATCCAGGTCAAGCGCGCCATCCCCAACCTCGCGCTCCTGCCGCTGCTCATCCTGTGGTTCGGCATCGGCGAGGAGATGAAGGTCATCACCATCGCGCTCGGCGTCTTCATCCCCATCTACCTGCACACGCACAACGGCCTGCGCGCGATCGACAGCCGCTACGTCGAGCTCGCCGAGACGGTGCAGCTCTCGCGGTGGCAGTTCGTGCGCCGCGTCATCCTGCCGGGCGCGCTGCCCGGTTTCTTCCTCGGCCTGCGGTTCGCGGTCACGGGCTCGATGCTCGCGCTCGTCGTCGTCGAGCAGGTCAACGCGACGGCCGGGATCGGCTACATGATGGAGCTCGCCCGGACGTACGGGCAGACGGAGATCATCCTCGTCGGCCTCGTGGTCTACGGCGTGCTGGGCTACTCCGCGGACCTCGCCGTCCGCCTCCTGCAGAGGAGGGTGCTCTCGTGGCGGCGCACGCTGGAGGACTGACCGCGCAGGAGGCCCGCCCGACGGCGCCGGGCGCGGCCGTGCGGGTCCGCTCGCTCGTCCGGTCGTACGGGGAGCAGCGCATCCTCGACCACCTCGACCTCACCGTGGACGACGGCGAGTTCGTCGCGATCCTGGGCCGGTCCGGCTCGGGCAAGAGCACGCTCCTGCGCGCGCTCGCCGCGCTCGACCACGGGGTCGCGGGCTCGGGCGAGGTCGTCGTGCCGGACCAGGTGTCCGTCGTCTTCCAGGACTCGCGGCTCCTCCCGTGGGCGCGCGTGCTGGACAACGTGGTGCTCGGTCTCGACGCCGGGGCGCGCGGGCGGAGCGCCGCGCGGGACGCCGGCCGCGCGAGCCTCGCGGAGGTCGGTCTGGCCGGGCGCGAGCGCGCGTGGCCGAACGAGCTCTCGGGCGGCGAGCAGCAGCGCGTGTCGCTCGCCCGTTCGCTCGTGCGCTCGCCGCGGCTCCTGCTCGCCGACGAGCCGTTCGGCGCGCTCGACGCCCTGACGCGCATCCGGATGCACGCCCTGCTGCGCGACCTGTGCGCGCGGCACCGCCCCGCGGTCCTGCTCGTCACGCACGACGTCGACGAGGCGATCGTGCTCGCGGACCGCGTCGTCGTGCTCGACGAAGGACGGATCGCGGCCGAGCGCCGCATCGACCGGAGCTACGGCCCCACCGAGGCCCGCGACCCCGCGGACCCCCGCTTCGCCCGGCTCCGCACGGAGCTGCTCGACGCGCTCGGCGTCGTCCGCGACGCCCCGACGACCTCCGACCGGAAGGACACCGCCGCATGACCCGCCACGCCTCCTCGGGCCACCGCCCCGGCCGCCTGCACCTCAACGCGTTCCTCAT
Organism: Cellulosimicrobium sp. AB352; assembly: GCF_049538415.1. Lineage (NCBI taxonomy): Bacteria > Bacillati > Actinomycetota > Actinomycetes > Micrococcales > Promicromonosporaceae > Cellulosimicrobium > Cellulosimicrobium sp. AB352. Next base: position 84,231 of record NZ_JBMVFX010000008.1, read on the forward strand.
GAGCACGGGCCACCACGAGGCGTCGTGGCGCCTGCCCGAGAGCGACCCGTCGTGGACCTCGACGAACATCGCGCACCTGCAGCGCCTCGCGCAGGTCGCGGAGGCGGGGAAGCTCGACTCGATCTTCTTCGCGGACGGCCCCGGGCTGCGGTCCGACGTCGGGCGCCGCCCGGCGGGCTCGCTCGACCCGCTCATCGTGCTGACGGCGATCGCGACCGTGACCGAGCGCATCGGCCTCATCGCGACGGCGTCGACGACGTACAACTCGCCGTACAACCTGGCGCGGCGCTTCGCGTCGATCGACCACGTGTCAGGCGGCCGGGCCGGGTGGAACGTCGTCACGACGGCGGGGCCGGAGATCGCGCGCAACTTCGGCCTCGACGACCAGCCGGCGCACGCCGTGCGGTACGAGCGCGCGGCCGAGTTCCTCGACGTCGCGTTCCGGCTCTGGGACTCGTGGGAGGACGACGCCGTGCTCGCCGACAAGGCCGCGGGCGTCTGGGCGGACCCGGCCAAGATCCACGGGCCCGCGCACGTCGGCACCCACTTCTCCGTGCACGGCGCGCTCACGACGCCGCGCTCGCCGCAGGCGCGCCCGCTCATCGTGCAGGCCGGGTCGTCCGAGGACGGCAAGGACCTCGCCGCGCGCTACGCCGAGGCCGTGTTCACCGCGCACCAGACGCTCGCCGACGCCCAGGCGTTCTACTCCGACCTCAAGGCCCGGGCGGTCACGGTCGGGCGGGACCCGGGCACGGTGAAGATCCTGCCCGGCATCGTCCCCGTCATCGGGTCCACGGAGGCGGAGGCGCTCGCGCGGGAGCGCGAGCTCGACGAGCTCATCGTCCCCGAGTACGCGCGCGCCCAGCTCGCGAAGACGCTGCGCCTCGCGCCCGAGGACCTGCCGCTCGACCGCGAGCTGCCCGACGGCCTGCCCACCGAGGACGAGATCGAGGGGGCCAAGAGCCGGTACACGCTGATCGTCGAGCTCGCGCGGCGCGAGCGGCTGACGGTGCGCCAGCTCATCGGGCGCCTCGGCGGCGGGCGGGGCCACCGCACGTTCGCCGGCACGCCCGAGCAGGTCGCCGACGCGCTCCAGGACTGGTACGACGCCGAGGCCGCCGACGGGTTCAACATCATGCCCGCGGTGCTGCCGTCGGGGCTCGAGCAGTTCGTCGAGCACGTGCTGCCCGTGCTGCGCGAGCGCGGCCTGTTCCGCACCGAGTACGAGGGCCGGACGTTGCGCGAGCACTACGGGCTCGAACGACCGGCGAACCGCTACACGGACGCGGCCCCCGCCGGGACGTCGTCCGACGGCGGGGCACGAGTCGTCGAGGGGGCCTTCGCATGAGCGCGGAGCACCTCTGGTACATCCCGAACCAGGTGCGGCCGGGGCACCGCGGCGACGACACCACCGAGGACCACAACAGCCTCGACACCCTGACGAGCCACGCGCACGCCCTGGAACGCCACGGGTTCGCGGGCGCGCTGCTCGGGACGAGCTGGGGGCGTCCCGACACGTTCACGGTCGCGACGGCGCTCGCGGCCCGCACCACGACGTTCGAGCCGCTCGTCGCGATCCGGCCCGGGTTCTGGCGGCCCGCGCACTTCGCGTCCGCCGCCGCGACCCTCGACCACCTGAGCGGCGGCCGGCTGCGCGTCAACATCGTGTCCGGCACCGACGGGCAGGAGGCGTACGGCGACGGCGAGGCCGACCCGGCGCACCGCTACGCCCGCACGCGCGAGTTCCTGCAGATCGTGCGGCGCCTGTGGACGCAGGAGGAGGTCACGTACGCGGGCGAGCACTTCTCGGTGACGCGCTCGTCGCTGGGGCCGCGGCCCGTGGTCCGCGGCGACCGCGCCCACCCGCGGATCTACTTCGGCGGCGCCTCGGAGGCGGCGGAGCGCGTCGCGGCGACCGAGGCCGACGTGCAGCTCTTCTGGGGCGAGCCGCTCGACGGGATCGCGGAGCGCATCGACCGGCTGAGGCAGCTGAGCGCCGAGCTCGGCCGTGAGCACGCACCGCTCGAGTTCGGGCTGCGCGTCACGACGTTCGTGCGGGACACGACGGAGGAGGCGTGGGCCGACGCCGAGGCGAAGGTCGCGCAGCTCGCGGCCCGCTCGCCGGAGCGCGAGGCGTGGTCGGCCCGGGACCGGGGGCGGAGCACCGCCGTCGGGCAGCAGCGCCTGCTCGACCTGGCCGAGCGGGGCGAGGTGCTCGACGACAACCTGTGGACCGCCCCGGGCCGGTTCGGCGGCGGGGGAGCGGGCACGACGTGGCTCGTCGGCTCCGCGGAGGACGTCGCGAAGTCGCTGCGGCGCTACGAGGACCTCGGCGTGACGCACTTCGTCCTGTCCGACACCCCGTACCTGCGGGAGATCGAGCGCCAGGGCACCCGGCTCCTCCCGCTCCTGCGCGACTGACGGTCACCGTCGCGGGGATCGACCCGGGCGTCATGGGGTCGACCCTCTGCGGGTCGGACCGGTGCGTACGGGTCGATCCAGGGCGCGGGCTGATCTCGGGCGCGCGGGTCGATCGCCAGCCGGTCGAGGATCCCCGGGCGGCCGCGACCCGGAGTACCGTCCGGAGCGTGGACCAGAGCAGGCTCGACGACCTCACCGCCCGCCTGCGCGCCGCCGGGTGCGTCTTCGCGGAGGACGAGGCCGCGCTCCTCGCCGAGCGGGCCGACGACGCCGCGCACCTCGAGGCGCTCGTCGCGCGCCGGGTCGCGGGCGAGCCGCTCGAGCACGTCCTCGGGTACGTCGACTTCCACGGGCTGCGGGTCGCCGTGGACCCCGGGGTGTTCGTGCCGCGCCAGCGCACCACGCTGCTCGTCGACGAGGCGGTCGCGCTCGGGCGGCGGGCCGGGCGCCCGGCGCAGCTGTCCGACGGCGGCCCGGGCAGCGGCCCCGGCGGCCGTCCGGAGGGTGGCAGGGACGGCCGGACGGTCGTCGTCGACCTGTGCTGCGGCGCCGGGGCGCTGGGGCTCGCGACGGCGGTGGGCCTCGGCGGAGCGGAGGCCGCCGCGCTGCACGCGAGCGACGTGGACCCGGCCGCGGTCGCGTGCGCGGCGCGCAACGTCGGGGCCGTCGGCGGGACCGCGTACGAGGGCGACCTCTTCGACCCTCTGCCCGCCGGTCTGCGCGGGCGGGTCGACCTCCTCCTCGCCAACGTGCCGTACGTCCCGTCGGGCGAGATCCCGCTGCTGCCGCGCGAGGCACGCGACCACGAGGCGCACGTCGCCCTCGACGGCGGCGGCGACGGGCTGGACGTGCTGCGCCGCGTCGCGACCGAGGCGTCCGCCTGGCTCGCCCCCGGCGGTCACCTGCTCACCGAGTCCGGCGAGCGCCAGGCAGCGGGTGCCGTCGCGGTGCTCGGCCGGGCCGGGCTGGTCGCGCGCGTCGTCCGGGACGACGACATCGGCGCGACGATCGTCGTCGGGACGCTCCCCTACGAGACGTGAGAAATGGCCCCTGCGACGCGCGGGTCAGGGGCCACTTCTCACGTCTCGGCAGGCCCGTCGAAGGAGAACGTGGGCCGTGGTGCAAGGCGCGGGCCGTCCGTGACACAGGGTGGACGAGGGCCCGACGGGCGGGCGGGCCGCGAGAGGGGACGTCGGTGAGCACCGCACGAGCGCGACGGCGCGCGCACGGCCTGGCCGGTGCGCTGCTCGTCGCCGCGCTCTCGGCGTGCAGCGGTCCCGGAGGTCTGGTCACCGCGTGCCCGGCGGTCGGCTACTCGGCTCGCCTGGAGGTCCGGCTCGACGACTCCTGGCCGGACCGCGACGCGTACGGCGTCACGGTGGCCTGCGTCGGCGCCGACCCCTGCGGGCTCGTGCGCGACGGCACGCTCCTGCCCGGCCCGGAGCCGGCCCCCACGACGATCCCGGTCGACCCGGTCGATCCGGTCGATCCGGTCGATCCGGTCGACCCGGCCCCGCCCCAGGCCGTCGAGACCTCGCCCGAGCCGAGCGAAGAGGCGCAGGACGCGCCCTCCGTCGCCGAGTGGACCGGGTCCGCGCTGAACGGTCCGGTCGGTCCGGTCCTCGTCCGCGTCGTCGAGGTCGCCTCGGGCGACGTCGTCGTGGAGCGCGAGATCGACCCGACGTGGGAGAGCGCGGACGGTACCGCGTCGGAGTGCGGCGGACCGTCGGTCGCGACGATCGAGATCGCCGCCCCGCCGGGCTGACGCCTACGCCGAGGCGGGCCGCAGCAGCGCGCGGATCTCCTTCTCGGCCTGCGCGGGCGTGAGCGCGCGGCAGCCGAGCGACTCCCAGTGCCGCACGAGCGCGGGCTCGGCGCGCAGCAGCGCCCACCCGCGCCGGAACAGGGTGAGCGGCGGCTTGCGCATCTCGGCGAGGTCGCGCAGCAGGCGGAACCAGAACGTCACGAGGCGCGGTCGGTAGAGGCAGATCGCGTCGGCCAGCACGTCCTGCGCGCGGCAGGCCGCGACGATCTCCGCCGCGAAGATGCCCTCCGCCAGGACGACGCGCGAGCCCGTGACGTCGACGTGGGTCGTGCCGGTGCGGCGCGACGTCGGGATGTCGTAGACCGGCACGTCGGCGTGGCCCGTGCGCGCGAGGTCGACGAGCGCCGCGACCGCGCCCTCGGCGTCCCACGAGCGGGGGTCGTCCCAGTCCACGATGCCGAAGCGCTGCGGCAGGTCGGGATGGTCGTGGTCGAGGTAGAAGTCGTCGAGCGCGACGACCGGGAGCCCGAGCCGGCGGGTGAGCGACGTCTTGCCCGAGCCCGACGCCCCGGTGAGCAGCACGATCCGCGTCGGGACCTCGCGCGACCCGGGCGGGAGGTCGAACAGCGCCGGGTCCCCGGCGGGTCCGGTCGGCACCGGGTCGGTCCGGGTGGCGTCGGTGGGGCCGCCGTCGGCGTCGTGCTGAGGGTCGCTCACGGGACACCATTGTCGCAGCGTCCGGCGTGAGCCCCGAGGCGGGGCGTCGGGTGCGGCGCGTAGCCTTCCCCGGTGACCGCTCCGGACCCCGCCGCCCTGCTCGCCCGCGACGCCCTCGACCGCCTCGACCGGTGGGAGCCCGTGGATCCCCGTCAGGAGGCGCTCGCGGCGGAGTACCGCGCGTTCGTCCGCGGCGACGCCGGGCCGCGCGCCGAGGCGGTGCGGCGCGACGGCGGTCCGCAGCACCTCACGGCGAGCTGCTTCGTGCTCAGCCCCGGTCTCGACCGCGTGCTGCTGTGCTTCCACCGCAAGGGCCGGTTCTGGGTCCAGGTGGGCGGCCACACCGAGCCGGAGGACACGACGCTCGCCGGTGCCGCCTACCGCGAGGCGCGCGAGGAGAGCGGCGTCGAGGACCTCGTCCCGTTCGACCCGGACCCCGAGCCGGGCGTCCCGTTGGACGCGGACCCCGAGCAGGGCGTGGAGTCCGTGGCCGGGTCCCGCGCCGGCGCCGCGCCGGCCGCCCCCGTGGACGTGCACCGGCACGACCTCGCCGCGGCGTTCGGCACCTGCCGGACGCACTGGGACGTCGGGTTCGTCGCGTTCGCCGACCCGGACGCGCGCACGGTCGTCAGCGACGAGAGCGAGGACGTCGCGTGGTTCCCGGTGGACGCGCTGCCGCCCGGCACGCCCGACGACTTCCCCGTCCGCCTGGCGACGGTCCTCGCGGAGGTGCGCCACCGCCGTCGGGCAGGACTCCCCACGAGGTAGAGCCCCGGTCGCGCGAGGTAGAGCCCTGGTCACGACCAGGGCTCTACCTCGGCTGACCAGGGCTCTACCTCGGCGGACCGGGGCTCTCCCTCGGCGGGGCGAGGACGACGTGGAGGGTGCGGGGGCCGTGCACGCCCTCGACGCGGGAGAGCTCGATGTCGCTCGTCGCGCTGGGGCCGCTGATCCACGTCTGCGGGCGCCCGGGGTGCGCGGCGAGCAGGCGCACGGCCTCGGGCACGGTCTGCACCACCTGGTCCGTGCGCACGACGCACACGTGCAGGTCGGGCACGAGCGTGATCGCCCGGCGGCCCTGGTCGGGCTCGCCGTCGAGCACGATCGTCCCGGTGTCGCCCACCGCGACGCGCGCCGCGGTGACGACGGCGTCCGTGCGGTCGAGCTCGTCGGGCGTGCGCGGGTCGTCGCGCGCGTCCCGCACGACGGCGATCCCGGCGCCCAGGCCCGCGAGCCACGCCTCGTCGAGACCGGCCGGCACGACGACGGACGTCGCGTCGGCGAGCAGGTCGCCGACGACCGTCGCCACGTCCGCCGCCGTCTCGGCGCGGTGCACGTGCGCCCGGTAGTCGACGAGCCGGTCGACGAGCACGTCCACGGCCTCGGGCGAGCCCGGGGCGAGCTCGCCGTGCTCGCGGTAGGCGCGCGGCACGCTGCCCGACGCCGCGGGGCCGCCCGCCGCCGTCGACCCGCCGAGCGCGGTGCGCACGCGGGCGAGGACGTCGTCGCGCGCGCTCACCGGTCCTCACCTCCCTCGGTGCGGGGCTCGTCGGCCGGGCGGTCGCGCCACCAGTCGCGGAAGGTCTGCTTCGCGGGCGCCGGGAGGTCGCGCGAGCGGGTCCACGCGGACGCGGGCGGGGGGAGGGTCGAGATCCGGCCCTTCGGACCGGCGACCAGGCGCCCGACCCCCGCCGCCTTCTCCGCGATCTCGAACCGGCGCGCGTCGGACATGACGAACGAGGCCGCCTTCATCGCGGCGCCCCACCCGGTGGGGCGGCCGCGGTCGGCGTCGACCTCGCGCGCCCGGAGCTCGACGAGGATCGACGGGATGTCGATCTTCACGGGGCACACCTCGTAGCACGCGCCGCACAGCGTCGAGGCGTAGGGGAGCGACGCGTTCGGGTCGTGGTGGCCGGAGAGCCCGCCGGAGGACTTCGTGAGCTGCGGCGTGAGGATCGCGCCGATCGGGCCGGGGTACACCGACCCGTACGCGTGGCCGCCCACGCGCTCGTACACCGGGCACACGTTGAGGCACGCGGAGCAGCGGATGCAGTGCAGCGCGGCCCGCCCGACCTCGTCGGCGAGGACGTCGGTGCGTCCGTTGTCGAGCAGCACGAGGTGGAACTCCTGCGGGCCGTCGCCGGGCGTGACGCCCGTCCACAGGGAGGTGTACGGGTTCATGCGCTCGCCCGTGGACGAGCGCGGCAGGAGCTGGAGGAACACCTCCAGGTCGGTGTACGTGGGAACGACCTTCTCGATCCCCATGACGGTGATGAGCGTCTCGGGGAGCGTGAGACACATGCGGCCGTTGCCCTCGGACTCGACGACGGTCAGCGTCCCCGTGTCCGCGACGCCGAAGTTCGCCCCGCTGATCGCGACCTTCGCCGAGAGGAACTTGCGGCGCAGGTGGGCGCGCGCGGCCATCGCGAGCTCGCGCGGGACGTCCGAGAGGTCGGGCGGGGCGTCGCCCATGCGCGCGAGGAAGATCTCGCGGATCTCCGCGCGGTTGCGGTGGATCGCGGGCACGAGGATGTGCGACGGCATGTCGTCGGCGAGCTGCACGATGAGCTCCGCGAGGTCCGTCTCGTACGCCGCGATCCCCTCGGCGGCGAGCGCCTCGTTGAGCCCGGTCTCCTGCGTCGCCATGGACTTCACCTTGACGACCTCGTCGACCCCCTTCGCCTTGACGAGGTCCGCGACGATCCGGTTCGCCTCGTCCGCGTCGCGCGCCCAGTGCACGACGCCGCCGCGCGCCACGACGTTGCGCTCCAGCTCCTCGAGGAGCTCGGGCAGGCGCGCCATGACGTCGGTCTTGATCGCGGAGCCCGCGTCGCGCAGCGCCTCCCAGTCCGGTACCTCGCCGACGACGGCCGCGCGCTTGGCCCGGATGGTCGACGTCGCGTGCGCGAGGTTGCGCCGCAGCTGCGTGTTCTGGAGCGCCTCGCGCGCCGCGTCGGGGAACGACCCGCCCCAGCGCAGCGGGGCGTCCGGGTGCGGCACGTCGCCGAACGCGTCCGACGCCGCCCCCGCACCCGCCGAGGTGCCGTGCCCGCCCGGGTGGGCGACGTCGTCGGGCAGGGTGCGCGCGCCGCGCCGGACGGGCAGGCCGAGGAACGTGCGGCTCACCGGGCACCCCCGCGCGTCGACGGGCCGACTCCGGCGGGGGCGGGCGTGTCCTTCGTGGACGCGAGGATCTCCGCGAGGTGCAGCGTGCGGACGCCCGCGCGGATGCGCGACAGGCCGCCACCGATGTGCATGAGGCACGACGCGTCGCCTGCGGTGAGGACCTCGGCGCCCGTCGCCTTCACGTGCGTCATCTTGTCGGCGAGCATCGCCGTCGAGGTCTCGGCGTTCTTCAGCGCGAAGGTGCCGCCGAACCCGCAGCACTCCTCCGCGGCGGGCAGCTCGACGAGGTCGATGCCCTCGACCGCGCGCAGGAGCCGCAGCGGCTTGTCGCCGACGTGGAGCATGCGCAGCGAGTGGCACGTCGGGTGGTAGGTGACCCGGTGCGGGAAGTAGGCGCCGACGTCGGTCACGCCGAGCACGTCGACGAGCAGCTCGGACAGCTCGTACGTCTTCGCGGCGACGGCGTCGGCGGTGCGCGCGAGGTCGTCGAGACCGGCGCGCCGGCAGACCATGCCTTGCTGGTGCCGCACGGACCCGGTGCACGACCCGGACGGGACGACGATCGCGTCCCACTCGCCGTCGAGCACGGGGGAGAACGCCTCGACGTGGTTGCGCACCACGGGGACAGCCTCGTCGAGGTACCCCGTGTTGACGTGCATCTGGCCGCAGCAGGCCTGGCGCTCGGGGAAGAACACCTCGTGGCCGAGGCGCTCGAGGAGTTGGGCGGTGGCGCGCGGTGCCTGGGGGAACATCACGTCGCCGATGCAGGTCGCGGTGAGGGCTATGCGCATCGTTGCTCCGGGGGAGGGCGAGTCGGTCCAGTCTCGCCGGGCCGCGTCCGTGCCGCCTGCCGAGACCGCCGCGGTGAGGCGCCGCGGCTGTGGTCTGACCACAGTCCGTCCACTGTAGACCACGCGGTCGGCGTGGTCTGACCACAGCGTGCCGGGGTCGCCTACCCTGAGCGGGTGCGCACCCACGAACGCGTCCTCGCCCGCATCGAGGCGGACCTCGCCGCGGGCCGCTGGGCGCTCGGCGAGCGCCTCCCGGCCGAGCGCGCGCTCGCGGAGGAGCTCGGCGTCTCGCGCCCCTCGGTGCGCGAGGCGCTCCGCGTGCTCGAGGCCATGGGCATCGTGCGCACCGCCGTGGGCTCCGGGCCCGACGCCGGCGCCACCGTCGTCGACCGGCCCGCCGCCGGGCTGGGCGCGGCCGTGCGCCTGCACGTCGCGTCCGGGACGCTCGCGGTGCGCGACGTCGTCGAGACGCGCGTGCTGCTGGAGACGTGGGCGGTCCGGGCCGCGGGGGAGCGAGTGGGTGCGGGAGACGACGAGGCCGCAGCGACGCTCGCTGAGGCGGGCGCCCTGCTCGACCGGATGGAGGACCCGACGCTGCCCGCGGCCGACTTCCGCGAGCTCGACGCGACGTTCCACGTGCTGCTCGTGCGGCTCGCGGGCAACGCGCTCGTCGAGGCCGTCATGACCGGGCTGCGCGGCGCGATCGAGTCGTACGTCGCCGCGGGCAGCGCCGCGCTCCCGTCGTGGGAGCGGACCGCCGCACGCCTGCGCGCCGAGCACCGCGCCGTGCTCTCCGCCGTCGCGGAGGGCGACGGCGAGCGCGCGGCCCGCGCGGTGCGCGCCCACATCGAGGGCTTCTACGCCGAGACGGGCCTCTGAGCGGACCGTCGTGCGCGTCCCGTGAGGGGTCTCGCGACGGCTAGGTCGATCCGGCGCGAGGCAGGCCGGCCAGGCGGCGCTCCAGGAGCCGGCGGTCGCCCTCGCGGTCCACGAGCGTGAGCGCACGGCACAGGTCGACGGCGGCGTCCGCGGGGCGCCTGGCCCGGACGAGCAGCTCGGCGCGGACGGCGGGCAGCAGGTGGTAGCCCGCGAGCGCCGGCTCGTCCGCGACGGCGTCGACCGCGGCCAGTCCCGCGTCGGAGCCGTGCACCTCCGCGACCGCGACCGCGCGGTTGAGCGCGACGACGGGCGAGCCGGTGAGGTCGAGCAGCACGTCGTAGAGGCCGAGGATCTGCGGCCAGTCGGTCGCAGCCGCGTCGGTCGCCTCGTCGTGGAGCGCCGCGACGGCGGCCTGCACCTGGTACGGCCCAGGTCGCCCGACGGCGAGCGCCGCGTCCAGCTCGGACAGCCCCTCGGCGATCTCGTCGTGCCGCCAGCGCGCGCGGTCCTGCTCGGTCAGGGTCCGCGTGACGCCGTCGGGCCCCACGCGCTCGTCGCGGCGCGCGTGCTGGAGCAGCAGCAGGGCGAGCAGCCCGCGGGCCTCGGGCTCGTCGTCGAGCAGGCGCGCGGTGAGCCGCGCGAGCCGGACGGCGACGTCGGCGAGCGCGCGCCGCTCGGCCGAGCCCTCGACGGCGTCGGCGGGCTCCGCCCACGCGTCGTACCCCTCGGTGAACAGCACGTACAGCACCGCGAGGACGCCCTCGACGCGCTCGGACCGCAGCGCGGCCGGCGGCACGCGGAAGGTCATGCCGGTGGCGCGGATACGGCGCTTGGCCCGGACCAGGCGCTGCGCCATCGTCGCCTCGGGGACGAGGAAGGCGCGCGCGACCTGGGCGGTGGTCATGCCGGTCAGCGACCGCAGGGTGAGGGCGACCCGCGCCTCGGCGGGCAGCGCCGGGTGGCAGCACGTGAAGAGCAGGCGCACGAGGTCGCCGTCCGGGTCGTCGGCGTCCCAGGGGTCGTCGTCGAGGCCGCGCGCTACCTGCTCGACGACCGGGTCCGCGGCTCGGCTCCCGCCCCGGGGACCCGGGTCGACGCGCTCGCCCAGGCGGCCCGCGGACGCGACCCGCTCCGCCTCGACCCGACGACGGCGCAGGACGTCGATCGCGTGGCGGCGCGCGGTCGTCGTCAGCCACGCGCCGGGACGCTCCGGCACGCCGTCGCGGCGCCACGTCCGCAGCGCCGCGGCGAACGCCTCCTGCGCGGACTCCTCGGCCAGGTCGAGGTCGCCCGTGCTGCGCGCGACGGCGCCGAGGACGCGTCCCCACTCGGTGCGGAACGCGTCCTCGACGGGGTCCGTCGCGGGCGTCAGCTCAGGACCCGTCGAGGTCCAGCGGCCACGCGGGGTGCAGCTCGATCGCGCCGCCGTACGCCATGGGGTGCTCGGACGCGATGGCGATCGCGGTGTCCAGGTCCGGCGCCTCGAGGACGTCGAAGCCCGCGATCGACTCCTTCGTCTCGGAGAACGGCCCGTCCGTGACGAGCACCTTGCCGCCCCGGACCCGCACGCCCACGGCGTCCTCCGGGGGGCGCAGCCGGTCGCCGACCACCGCGGCACCGCTGCCGTAGTGCCGCCCGACCCACTCCCCGATCGGGGCCGCGGCCTCGGCCTCCTCGGGCGGCAGCCCCGGGTCGTCCGGGGTGCCGAGCACGAGCATGAGGTAGCGCATCAGAGGTCCTCCGCCCTCGTCGCCGCGGGCCGGCGGAGCACCGTCGGCCCGGAGGACGCGACGTCGGCGGCGGACGTCCCGTCCCCGGCGCTGCGTCGCCCGTCACGGTACCGCGCACGGTCCGGCGGGTGCTCGCGGTCCGCCGCGAGGATCGTCTCCAGGAACGTCGTCATCGTGCCTCCTCCTCTCGCACGGCCCGTGCGGCCGTACGAGAGGACGACGAAGCCCGGTCGCCGAGATCGACACCTTTCTCGCGACCGTCTCTCGCGGGGCGGCGCGCCGCGGGGGACGGGCGGAGGGCGGCCGACGGCGCTACGCGTCGTCGCCGGACTTCGCCTCGCCCCAGCCGTACCAGCGCTCGACCTCGACCCAGGCGCTGACGCGCGGGTCGGTCCGGTTCGCGTACTCGTGGCCGGTGTAGTGGCGCGAGATGCGGTCGATGTCGGCCAGGCCCTCGTCGGCGCGCAGCTCGACGACGCGACCGATGAGCGTCACGTGGGTGTACCAGTTCTCGTCGAGCACGGTGAGCGAGACCCGGGGGTCGTTGCGCAGGTGCTTGAGCCGCACGCGGGACTCGTCGAGGTTGACGAGCACGCGGCCGTCGTCCTCCCAGACGTACCAGGTGGCGGCGGTGACGGGCGCGCCGTCGGAGCGCACCGTCGCCATGACGGCGGCGTTCGGGCGGCGGAGCATCTCGACGAGACGGGAGGGCAGCGGCGGACGGGACACGACGGCTCCTTCGGTGGCACGACGGCGGACCTCCCGACGGTACGTCACGGGTGTGGCGCACGACCTCCCGGAGCCCCGCCCGGAGCGTTCTGACGACGAGCGGCCGCGTGACATGATCGTCCTCATGCTCACTCCCGCCACCGGCGCGGCCGGGTCGCGCATCGTCGGCCTCGGTCACTTCCAGCCCGAGAAGACGCTGACGAACGACGACATCGCGCAGCTCGTCGAGACCAACGACGAGTGGATCCGCTCGCGGACGGGCATCGTCACGCGGCACGTCGCGGACGACGACACGACCGTCGCCGACATGGCGACCGCGGCGGCCCGCCACGCGCTCGACGACGCGGGCGTCGACCCGGCCGAGGTCGACCTCGTCATCGTCGCCACGGCGACCGCGACGGACCGCTCGCCCAACACGGCGGGACGCGTCGCGTACCACCTGCGCACCGGCGTCATGCCTGGGCAGTCGACGCCCGAGGAGGCGTCCGAGCTCGACCTGCGAGGCGTCGTCGGGCCGGCGGTGCTCGACGTGAACGTCGCGTGCTCCGGCTTCGCCCACTCCGTCGGCCTCGCCGACCAGGCGATCCGGGGCGGGTCGGCGCGCACGGCCGTCGTGGTCGGCGCGGAGAAGCTCACCGCGTTCACCGACTGGACCGACCGCAGCACGTGCATCCTCACCGCGGACGGCGCGGGCGCGGCCGTGCTGCGCGCGACGGACGAGCCCGGCGTCGGCCCGGTGACCTGGGGCTCCGAGCCCGACCTCACCCCGGCCGTGCTCATCGAGGCGCCGCAGGAGAAGTTCGCCCAGGACGGCCGCGCCGTCTTCAAGTGGGCCATCACGCGCGCCGCCGAGCGCGCGCGCACCGTCGTGGAGCGCTCCGGCGTCTCGCTCGACGACATCGAGGTGCTCGTCGCGCACCAGGCCAACCTGCGCATCATCGAGCCGCTCGCGAAGGCGCTCGGGATGGAGTCGAAGGTCGTCGTCACGGACATCGTCGAGTCCGGCAACACGTCCGCGGCGTCCATCCCGCTCGGGCTCTCCAAGTGGTGGCACGCGGGCAAGATCCCCGCGGGCGTCCCGGCCCTGCTCTTCGGCTTCGGCGGCGGGTTCGCGTGGGCGGGCCAGGTCGTGGAGACCCCGACCCGCTGACGCGGGACGACGAGCCCGCTGTGTCAGCCCGCCGTGTGGTCCGGCTCCGGCGGGTACCAGACGCGCGTGCCCTCGACGCGGGCGAAGGACGTCAGGGTGTGGGGCCGTGGCGCGGCGTCGGAGACGATGTCGCGCACCTCGACGCCACGGACGACGAGCGCGTCCCCGACGAGCGACCGGTGGCAGCGCCACGGGACGGCCTCCGCGCACATCAGCACGAGGTCGTCGTGGGCGCTGCGCCGCACGAGGTCGTCGACCGCGGCGCCGAACTCCGGCGTCTGCATGTGGTCCGCGTACCCGCGGAACGACAGGTTGCGCCACGCGCCGTTCGGGCTGTCGGGACGGGCGTGCCGCAGGCCGCCGAGCGCGCGCACCCAGCGGTACGTGATCCCGTGGGACCGCAGGACGGGCGCGAGCGCGTCCTGGCCGAACTGGGGGTTGTGCCGCGACCGCGGGACGGTCCGGACGTCGACCAGGCGGCGGATGCCGTTCGCCCGGAGGAGCGCGAGGAGCTCCTCGACCGGACGCGTGGAGTGCCCCACCGTGTACACGACGCTCACCCGGCCACTCTAGGAAGGCGCTCCGTCGCCGGCACGGGGACCGGGCCCGGGCGGCGCGGTCGTGGACCGGGGTGGGCGTCGCGGCCGGCGCGCGCCAGAATGGGCCCATGCCTCTCGCCCCGCGCTACCTCGCCGCCGACGACCGCTACGACACCATGACCTACCGGCGGACGGGGCGCAGCGGCCTCGACCTGCCCGCGATCTCGCTCGGTCTGTGGCACAACTTCGGTGACGTGAACCCGTTCGAGACGCAGCGCGCGGTGCTGCGCCGCGCGTTCGACCTCGGGATCACGCACTTCGACCTGGCGAACAACTACGGCCCGCCCTACGGCTCGGCGGAGGAGAACTTCGGCCGCCACCTCGCGCAGGACCTCGGCGCGTACCGCGACGAGCTCGTCATCTCGTCGAAGGCCGGCTACGACATGTGGCCCGGCCCCTACGGCGACGGCGGCTCGCGCAAGTACCTGCTCTCCTCGCTCGACCAGTCGCTCCGCCGGATGGGCCTCGACTACGTCGACGTCTTCTACCACCACCGGCCGGACCCGAGCACGCCGCTCGAGGAGTCCATGCGCGCGCTGCACGACGCCGTCCAGCAGGGCAAGGCGCTGTACGTGGGCGTGTCCAACTACTCGCCCGCGCGCACGCGCGAGGCCGCGGCGATCCTGGCCGACCTCGGCACCCCGCTGCTCATCCACCAGCCGAGCTACTCGATGCTCAACCGCCACGTCGAGGACCCGGCGCACGAGGACGCGTACGACGGCGTGCAGACCGAGTCGCTGCTCGACGTCGTCGGCGACCTCGGCGTCGGCACCATCGTGTTCTCGCCGCTGCAGCAGGGCCTGCTCACGGACCGGTACCTCTCCGGGTCGGCGCCCGAGGGGTCGCGCGCGGCCCGCCCGGACTCGCCGTTCCTGTCGGAGAAGAACCTCGACGAGACGTACCTGGGGCGTGCCCGGGCGCTGAACGAGATCGCGGGTGCCCGCGGCCAGACTCTCGCGCAGCTCGCCCTCTCCTGGGTGCTGCGCGACGATCGCGTCACCTCCGCCCTCGTCGGGGCGAGCAGCGTCCGCCAGCTCGAGAACAACGTCGCGGCCCTCTCGGCGCCCCCGCTCACCCCGGAGGAGTCGGCCACCATCGAGTCCGTCCTCGCGAGGTAGAGCCCTGGTCGCGCGAGGTAGAGCCCTGGTCGCTACCAGGGCTCTACCTCGCAGGTGGTCGGGTCAGGCGGGGTGCGCGTCCGCGGACGACGACGCGGCGGCGGCGCGCTCGAGCAGGAGCTGGCGCTCGTGGCGGGTCGGGGCGAGGGCCGCGGCGCGCTCGAGCACGTCAGCCGCCTCGGCGTGCCGACCCAGACGGGTGAGCAGGTCGCCGCGCACGGCCCCGTAGAGGTGGTGGCGCGCGAGCCGCGGGTCGTCCGCAACGCCGTCGAGCACCATGAGCGCGGCCGCGGGGCCGTCCGCGAACCCGACGGCCACGGCGCGGTTGAGCTCGACGACCGGCGAGGGCGCGACGGACGCCAGCGCGTCGTAGAGCGCGACGATCGCGTCCCAGTCGGTTTCCGCCCAGGTCCGGGCACGCGCGTGGCACGCCGCGATCGCGGCCTGGAGCGAGTAGGGGCCGAGCGCCCTGCCAGTCTGCGTGCCGAGCGCGAGCGCGCGGTCGAGGGCGGCGAGCCCGTGGCGCACGAGGAGCCGGTCCCAGCGCGAGCGGTCCTGGTGCTCGAGGAGCACGGGCTCGCCGTCCGTCCCGGTGCGCGCGGCGAACCGGGACGCCTGGAGCTCCATGAGCGCGACGAGCCCGTGCACCTCGGGCTCGGCCGGGAGAAGCCCGGCGAGCACACGCCCGAGGCGCATCGCGTCGTCGGCGAGCTCGCGCCGCACCCACGTGTCGCCCGACGTCGCGGCGTAGCCCTCGGTGAAGACGAGATACACGACCTCCAGCGCGGCCGGAACGCGCGCGGCGAGCTCGTCGGCCTGGGGAACCGCGAACGGGACGTTCGCCTCGGCGAGAGTCCGCTTCGTTCGGGAGATGCGCTGCCCGACGGTCGCGGACGGCACGAGGAAGGCGCGCGCGATCTCGTCGGTGCTGAGGCCTCCGACGAGGCGCAGCGTGAGCGCCACGCGGGACTCGCGCGGCAGCACGGGGTGGCACGCGACGAGGACGAGCGCGAGCAGGTCGTCGCCCACCGGGTCCTCGACGACCGCGTCGGGCGCCGGGACGGACCCGACGAGGACGGCACCGCCGTCGGCGGGGTGCGCCGTCGGGCCTCCCCTCCCGCCGGGCACGGCGAGCTCCGCCGCGAGCCGCGCGTACTTCTCGTCGCGCGTGCGCTCGCGGCGGACCAGGTCGACGGCCCGACGGCGTGCGACGGTCGTGAGCCACGCGCCGGGGTTGTCCGGCACACCCCGCGCGGGCCACTGCTCGAGCGCCGCGACGAACGCCTCCTGCGCGACCTCCTCGGCGAGGCCGACGTCGCGCAGGGTGCGGGCGAGACCGGCCACGAGCCGTGGCGACTCGATGCGCCACACGGCGTCGACGGTGCGGGAGACGTCGGTCATGACCGGCCCCGGCCTCGTCGTGCGGGTCTGGCGTCAGGCGCCGTGCTGCGCGCGGATCTGGTCGGCGAGGCGCTCGTCCTTCTCGCGCTGCTCGGGCGTGTACTCCGCGCCGAAGTCCTCGGCCTCGAAGATCGGCCGGATCTCGAGCACCTCCTCCAGGCCCGCGCTGGGGTCGCTCGGGCACTTCCGCGCCCACTCGACGGCTTCCTCGAGCGAGGAGACCTGCCAGACCCAGTACCCGGCGACGATCTCCTTGGACTCGGTGAACGGCCCGTCGACCACGGAGGTCTCGCCGCCGCGGAACACGACGCGCGCTCCCCGGGACGTCGGCTGCAGGCCCTGTCCGTCGAGCATGATGCCGGCCTGGACGAGCTGCTCGTTGTACTCGCCCATCTGCGCGAGCATCTCCTGCGTCGGGGCGATCTTGTCCTCGTCGGCCCCGCTGCCCTTGATCATGACCACGACTCGCATGACGTTCCTCCTCGGTGAGTGCCCCCTCGACCGTAGTGTCGTGGAGGCGGGTTCACCAGGACGTCGGACGGCGGACCTCGGTCTTCGACACGGCCCGCCGACGAGTTCTCCCGGACGTCAGCGGAAGCGCTGGACGGCGAGCGGGGCGGCCTCGGCGAGTCCGCGGACGGCCGGGTGGTCGGCGCCCGGGGCAGTGCCCGCGAACACGTCGCGCAGCGACCCCGACGCCACGAACGTCCCGTCGGCGAGCACGTGCACGGTGGGGCACATCCGCTCGACGAGCTCGAGGTCGTGCGAGACCAGCAGCACGGCGGTGCCGAGGGCGGTCGTCGCGTCGGCGAGGCGGCGCACGACGTCGCCGCGCATCGCGGGGTCGACGGCGGTGAGCGGCTCGTCGAGGAGGAGCGCCCGGGGGCGCGTCGCGAGCGCGACGGCGAGCGCGACCCGCTGCTTCTCGCCGCCCGAGAGCGACTGCACGGTCCGCGGCGCGTAGCGGGGCTCGAGCGCGACGTCGCCGAGCAGGTCCTCGACGGAGCGTCCGCTCGGGCGGCCGGCACGCCGCGCGTCCTTGAGCGCCGCGGACAGCGTGCGGTCCACCGTCCAGCGGGGGTCGATGCCGATGCCGGCGAGGCCGTCCTGGGAGACGCGGCGGACGTCGGCCGTGAACTGCTTCTTGTCCCGGCGGGAGAGCTTGCCCACCGTCCGCTCGGCGTAGGTGACGTGCCCCGCCGTGGGGCGCACGAGGCCGACGAGCGCGCGCACGATCGTCGACTTCCCGGCGCCCGACTCCCCGACGATCCCGACCGGCGCGGTGCCGGGCGTCACGTCGAGGTCGATGCCGTGCACGACGTCGGAACCTCCGTAGCCGGCCGCGAGGCCGCTGGCGCGCAGGAGAGGGGTCGTCGTCGTGCTCATGGGTCACCTTCTGGTCGTCGGGGTCCGGGCGGGCGGTCCGGGCTCCCGCTCGTCCGACGAACGACGCTACCGCGGAGTTCCGTGGCGTCGCTCACGGGGCTCGCCCGCCGAGCTCCCGGGAGGTCCGGCGCACGAACGGGCGTCGGGGCGCGGTAGCCTGAGGCACGCGTCTCCGGATCCTCGAGCCAAGGTGGTCCGCCGACCGTAGTACGGCAACCGTCCGCGGGACGTGATGCCCGGACGGAGGATCGTGACCAGGACGGTCGACGAGCCGGAGCTCCTCGCGCCCGGCGAGGCGGTGGACCTCGACAACTGTGCCCGCGAGCCCATCCACGTCCCAGGCATGATCCAGCCGCGCGGGGTCCTGCTGGTGGTCCGCGAGGCGGACGGCGTGCTGCTCCAGGCGTCGGCGAACGTGGAACGGCACCTCGGCGTCCCCGCGGAGGAGCTCGCGGGCCGGCCGCTCGCCGACGTGCTCGGCGAGGAACCTGCGCGTGACCTGCTCGCGCACGCGGCGGACGGCGCGGACCTCGCGACGCGCAACCCCGTGACCCTGCACCTCGACCGCTGGGACGGCAGGCCGCTCGACGTCGACGCCGTGCTCCACCGGCCGCCGCTGCCGGAGGAGGGCCCGGGCTCCGAGCCGGTGCTCGTCGTCGAGCTCGAGACCGCGGCGGGCGCGCGCCCGCTGACGTTCCCCAACACCTACCTCGCCGTCCGGCAGGCGCTGCGCGACCTCGAGCGCGCCGCGACGCTCGACGAGCTGTACGACGACGCGGCCCGGCACGTGCGCGAGCTCACGGGCTTCGACCGCGTGATGATCTACCGCTTCGACGCGGACTACAACGGGGAGGTCGTGGCCGAGGCGCGCCGGGACGACCTCAACGCGTTCCTCGGGCTGCACTACCCGGCGTCGGACATCCCGCCGCAGGCGCGCGCGCTGTACGAGAAGAACTGGATCCGGCTCATCGCGGACGTGGACTACGCGCCCCAGCCGATCGTCCCGACGCTGCTCCCCACGACGGGCGCGCCGCTCGACCTCACCTACTCGACGCTGCGCAGCGTCTCGCCGATCCACCTCGAGTACCTGCGCAACATGGGCGTGCGGGCGTCGATGTCGATCTCGCTCCTGCGCGACGGCCGGCTGTGGGGGCTCGTCGCGTGCCACCACTACTCCGGCCCGCACGAGCCACCCTTCGAGGTCCGCACCGCCGCGGAGTTCCTCGGGTCCGCGCTCTCCGTCCGGCTCGTCTCCCAGGCGGAGGACGAGCGCGAGACCGAGGTGCGGCGCGCCGAGGGCGTCCTCGCGCACCTGGCCGCGGACAGCCGCGACGAGAGCGTCCCCATCGGCATCGCCCTGACGCGCTCGGGGTGGCTGCGCCGCCTCGTGCGGGCCGACGGCGCGATCGTCGTCGCGGAGGGCGGCCTCATCGCGGTCGGCAACGTGCCCGACGAGGACGGGTGCCGCGCGCTCGTCGCGTGGGTCCTCGGGCACGGCGAGGACCTGGTCATGTCCGACGCCCTGCACCGGGACGCGCCGGACGTCGCGGCGATCGTGCCCGACGTCGCGGGCGTCCTCGGGATCGTGCTGCCCGAGGGCCAGGTCGTGCTGTGGGTGCGCGACGAGGTCCTGCGGCACGTGGACTGGGGCGGCGACCCGTACAACAAGGAGATCGCGCGCGGCGAGGACGACTCGGTGCGGCTCAGCCCGCGCAAGTCGTTCGAGCGGTGGCGCGAGGTCGTGCGCGGGCACAGCGTGCCCTGGACGTCGGACCAGACGGACGTCGCGACGTCGCTGCGTGGCCACCTCGTCGAGGCCCTCTACCTGCGCGGCCGCAAGGCGGTGCGGGCGACGGAGGAGCTCCAGCGGAGCCTCCTGCCCGCGCTCCTGCCCGACGTCCCGGGGTGGACGCTGCAGTCGCGCTACGAGTCGGCGGGCACGGGTCTCGTGGGCGGCGACTGGTACGACGCGCTCGTGCTGCCGTCCGGGCGCCTCGCGCTCGTCGTGGGCGACGTGACGGGCCACGGGCTCCAGGCCGCGGCGACGATGGGCCAGCTCGGGACGACGCTGCGTGCCGCGCTCGTGAGCACGGGCTCCGCGGTCGAGGCGGTGACGCTGCTGGGCGACGTCGCGCGCTGGACGCTCCCCGGCGAGGTCGCGACCATCGCCGTCGCGGTGCTGGACCCGGTGACCGGCGTCGTCGAGCACGTGTCCCTGGGGCACCCGCCGCTGCTCGTCGTCGCGCCGGACGGGACCACGAGCTGGACGGAGAGCGCGATCGTGCCGCCGCTCGGCCTCGTGGACCGCGTGCCGCCCGCGCAGCACGTCCAGGTGCCGCCCGGCGGGGCGCTCGTGCTGTACAGCGACGGTCTCGTGGAGCGGCGCGAGGAGTCGATCCTCGACGGGCTCCGGCGGCTCGCGGCGTTCTTCGCGGCGGAGCCGGGGACGGTCGACGTCGACGGCGTCGTCGCCGCCGCGCGCGACCCGCGCTCCGCGGACGACGCGACCCTGCTCCTGGTGCGTCGCGACGCCTGAGGTGCCCCCGGGAAGTGCGGCGGCCGAGCCGCGCGGCGGGGGGAGCCGCGCCGCGGCGGAGAGTGCGTGACGGCGGGGCGTCAGCCGATCGGGAGGAGCGCGCTGCGCACGCCGGCCCCGCCACGGAAGACGGGGACGTCGAAGCGCGCCCAGACGTGCTTCTCGCCGGTGCCGGCACGGAACCAGCCGACGGCCGTCGAGGCGCGCTGCGCGAGCACGAGGCCGAACCCGCCCGCGCCCGGCGAGCGCCGGCCCGCGATGACGGGGACGTCCGGCGAGTGGTCCACGACGTCGATGACGAGCTCGCGCCCGTCGCTGAGCAGGCGCACCTGCGTCGGGGGGAGGCCGTGCCGCAGCGCGTTCGTCGCGAGCTCGCTCGCGACGAGGACGACGCGCTCGGGCGTGGCCTCGAGCGCGCGGTCCGCGGGCAGCGGGGCGCCGGTGAGCATGCGGTGCAGGCCCTCCCGCAGGGTGGCGAGGTCCGCCAGCGTGCGCAGCGGCCAGGCACCGATCTCGACGAAGCCGGGCGGTACCGCCGCGTGGGCGAAGGTCACGCCTCGTCCTCGGCAGGTCCGGCGTCGTCGGTGAGCTCGAACAGCTCGGCGACGCCGCTGAGCTCGAGCAGGTCGCGGACGCGGCGCGGGACGCGCTCCAGCACGGGTGCCCCCGAGCCGGCCGTGGCGGCGTGGTAGAGCAGGCGCAGGCCGCCCGAGTCCATGAAGGTGACCGCGCCGAGGTCGATGTGGATGCGCCCGTCGGCCGACTGCGCGAGCCGCAGCAGTTCGTCCTCGCGCCGGGCCTGGACCGCGGCGTCGATCTCGCCGCGCATGGTCCAGCGCGTGCCGCCGGCCGTCGTCAGGACGTCTCCGCTCGTGGTGGGGGTCACGGTGGTGGGCTCCTCCTCGGTCCCGGCACTGTACCGGGCACCCGGGATACGGTACGCGGCTCCGCCGACGCACGCGAGGCAGTGTCGCGGCGTGGCCGCGATCATCGGGTGACGTGCCTCTCCCGCGCCGCGCAGGGCGGCGCGGGGGAGCCACGACGAGGGCCGCACGGCGGGCCGGGACGGCGTCGCGGAGGACGCCGACCCGGCCCACCGTGCGGCCGGACGGCTCAGCAGGAGCGCGCGTCGAACCCGACCTCGAGCGGTGCGAACCCGTCGACCGTCACGACGGCCGTCCCGCCCGGGACGGACGCCGCGCGCGACGCGAACGACTGGTAGGCGCTCGCGCCCGGCGCCACGGCGGCGACCGTGCGCGTGCCGTACGGCGTCGCGAGGGTCACGTCGAGGGGCGCGTCGCCGTCGTTCGTGGCCCGGACCGCGACGTACACCTTGCCGGCCAGGCACCGCGTCTCGGCGGTGACCGTCACCGGCGCCGCGCCGGCGTCGGCCGTCCAGCGCAGGGCGTACGTCCGCTCCGTGCCGTCCTCGGCCGTGACGCGCACCGTCGTCGTGCCGGGGACGGCGTCGGCGGCCTCGACCGCGACCGTCGCCCAGGGGTCGTGCGCGACCGCCTCGACGGCGGGGACCCCGCCCGCGACGGGCACGTCGTACGCCGTGACGGCCGGGTCGAACCCGGCGAGCGGCTCGCCGGCCACGGTGATGGCCGACGCCGCGGCGTCGGTCCCCGTGCCGGGCACCTTGGCGAGGACCTCGATCTCGGAGACGACCAGGTGGGTGTTCGGCCGTGCCGTGAGGACGACGCGCACGGACGACGTCCGCACGTCCGCGGGGATCTCGACCGCGGGCGCGGGGCCGTCCGGCGAGGCGTCCACCGTGACGGGCGCGCCGACGTCGGTCCACGTGCCGCCCACGAGGGCCTGGAGCCGGACGGACTGCGCCCAGCTCGCGCTGGACCCGTCCTTCCAGAACCGCGTCACGACGCCCGTGACGTCCCGGTCGGCGGGGAGCGTGACGGTGAGCGTGTCGGACGTCCGCTTGGTGCCCGACACCCAGTTCGACCAGGCCTTGTCGGTGAGGTTGCCGTTCACGACGCCGCCGACGGCGTAACCCGGCTCGGTGAAGGTCGCGCTCGCGGTCGTGCCCGCGGCGAGCGCGCCGTTGGCGGACGCCGCCTCGGTCACCTGGACGCGGACGGTGGCCGGGAGCGTGGCGCCCGCCCCGGCGTCGGCCGTGCCCGAGAGCTCGACGACCCCGACGGCGTCGTACGCGCCCGCGGGGGCGTCGTCCCAGACCACCGGGCGCTGCACCTCCGCGCCGCCCGCGGCGACCGCCGTGACGGTCGCGGGCAGGGTCGGGGTGCCGCCCGCGTACGCCTTGGCGCGCGCGGGGAGCGTGGACGTGAGCTCGTCGACGACGACGGTCGCCGTCGCGGCGACCTCGCCGCCGGTGGGCGTGGCCACGGTGCCCGTCAACTCGACGGTGCCGGGCTCGGCCCACGCGTCGTCGTCCGGCACGTCCCACGTCACGGGGAGCGCGCCGCGCGCCCCGTCGCGGTAGACCGGGGTGACGGTCGCGGGGAGCTCGGGCGCGGTGCCCGGCGTCGTGAACGCCTGGACGGGCTCGGTGCCGAGGACCGTCTCGTCGACCACGCGCCAGCGCTGGTTCACGCCGGAGTTCGCGAGGTACGTGCCCACGGGCGAGCCGTCCGCCGTCGCCTGGCCGCCGACCTCGAGGAGGGTCTTCGAGGACGCGTTGACGAGCGTGAAGGTGCCGTCGCCGGTCGTCGAGAGGATCCACTGCGCGGCGAGCGGGGTGTCCGCGACGTCGGCGGGCGCGTCCTGGAGGACAGCGGACGTGTCGGCCGCGACGGCGAGCTGGCGGCCCGTGGCCGCGTTCGTCACGGCGTAGCGCGTGCGGTGCGTGCCGGAGCCCTCGGGCGCGCCGAGCGCCGTGAGCTCCCACGCCTGCTCCGCGACCGGCGCGTCGGTGCGGATCACGACGCCCGTGCCCGACGCCGACGGCGCGAGCGAGCGGTCCGCCTGCACGCCGTCGAGACGGTAGGCGTGCCCGTCCTGGACGAGCGCGGCGTCGTCCGCGACGCCGGAGACGCCGTCGACGACGAACGTCGTCACGGACTCGGCCGGCACGACGAGCGTCGCGCTGGGGCCGTCCGCACCCGTCGTGACCGCCACCGGCTCGCCCTCGACGAGATAGCCGGCCGTGCTCGTGACCACGGGGGTGACGGTCGCATCGGACCCGACCGCACCGAACTTCGACAGGTCGAGCGTCACCGCGCGCTCGGCCTTCGTGGCGTTGACGTGGACGACCGTCGCGGACGTGCCGTCGGCCGACACCGCGGCCGTGCTGCTCGCGTCGTCCGAGCGGATCAGCGAGTCGCCCGGCTCGATGTAGTGCGTGAAGTTCTGGGTCGCCCAGTACTTCGTGTTCGTGTAGATCGGGCACGTCTCGAGCGTGTCCTCGGCCGTGCAGTCGAACGGGATCTGGATCTCGCCCCAGTTCATGCCGTTCGCGCTCTCGCCGCCGGGCGCCATGTTCGCGTAGTCCTCGACCGGCTGCCAGAACACCCACGCGCTCGGCTCGAGCTCGCGCAGGTCGTCGACGATGTGCTGCGCGCTGCCGAGGCCGGACTCCATGGTCTCGAAGTCCTGGCCCGTCGAGCTCCAGTTCCCGCCGACCTCGCTCATCCACAGCGGCTTGTCCTCGCCCTTGGCGATGTCGCGGACCGTCGTGCGCTGGCCCGTGCCGTAGGTGTGGACGTTGAGCTGCGACACCTGGTCGCGGACCGCCTGCGGGTACGCGTTCCAGTTGGTCGCGAACGTGCCGGGGTTCGTCTCGTCCATCGCCGAGATCACGGCGTCGGTCGAGGAGCCCTCGAGCGCCGCGGCGAGCGCCGGGACGACCTTCGCCTGGAGCGCGGGGCTCATGTGGGCGCCCTCCTGGCGGCCCCCGGTCGGGTTGCCGTCGGCCCCGAGCTGCGTGCCCCAGTAGTTGGTGTTGGGCTCGTTGAACGGGTCGATCGTGTCGACCTCGATGCCGTGCGCGTCCTCGAGGCGCTCGGTCACGCCGACCAGGTAGGCCGCGAAGTCGTCGATGCTCTCCGTCTTGAGCTGGTCCGCGGTCGAGCTGAACCCGCCCGAGACGTACCCGCTCACGGTCATGAACCACGGCGGCGAGTTGCTGAACGTCTCCCAGTGCGTGACGTCGTCCTTGATGCGGTCGACCCACCAGCGCTGCGTCGCGTCCGCGTCCTCGTCCCAGTGGTCCGGGTTCTCGGGGTCCCACCAGTCCACGTCGGTGCGCGTCGTGCCCTCGGGCGCCTTCCACCAGCCGTCGACGGCGCCGCCGGCGCGCAGGTAGTCCGGCACGTCCGGAGCGTTCCCGCCGCCGACGTTGTAGCGCGCGATGTTGAGGTTGAGGCCCTCGTCGCCGAACACCATGTCCGCGAGCCGGTCGCGGATCTCGTCCGGGTAGCCGCCCGTGGCGTTGGCGAACCACACGAGGCTCGTGCCCCAGCCCTCGAACGGCGCGCCCGCGTACGACGGGTCGGGCGTCACGGTGACGCCCGCGACGTCGGCGGGGGCCGCCGTCGTGCCGGTCGCGGTGGCCGCGCCCGCGGGCGAGGCCTGCGCGGGCAGGGCCGCGAGCGCGCAGCCCGCGACGAGCGCCCCGGCGCCGAGGCCCGCGACGACGCGGGCCCCCGTCCGGCGGACGGCCGGGCCGCCAGGGCCCGTGCGGCGAGGACCGGGTGGTCCACCCCGCGTGGTCGTGTCGGTCTCGGTCGGGCTCATCCCTGAGCCACCTCCTTCGCGTCGCTGCGAACCGGCGGGGTGCACCGGGTGCGGGTCGTTCCCGCGGGGGTCTGTCGTGCCGAGGTAGAGCCCTGGTCCGCCGAGGTAGAGCCCTGGTCCGCCGAGGTAGAGCCCTGGTCGTGACCACGCCTCTACCTCGGCCTACCAGGCCTCTACCTCGTGGTACCGGGGCTCTACCTCGGCGGGGTCGGCTCGGCCGGGCGGCGGACGACGGCGACGCCGCGCGGCTCGAGCAGCAGCGCGCCTCCCGCCGTGCCCTCCGCCGTGCCTTCCGCCGTGCCATCCGTCGTGACGGCCCTCATGCCCGACGCCGTGAGGCGGCGCCCGGCGAGGACGTCGCCCGCGACGTCGGGCACCTCGACCGGGCGCGCCGTGCGGTTGACGAGGAACCAGAAGTCGTCCGTGCCGTCGGTGCGCACCGCGAGCTCGACGTCGCCGCGCACGGCGGCGGGCAGCTCGCTGCGCACGCCCGCGTCGTCGAGCAGGCGCGCGAGCACGGGGACGAGGCCCTGGCGGCCGAAGCGCGTGGAGACGTAGGCGGCGGAGCCCTCGCGGGCGCCAGCACCGTCCCCGGTGCGGACCGTCCGCCGCGTCACGGCGGCGCGGCCGGCCTGCTCGCCGGTCTTGTACCAGCCCAGCACCTCGACGTCCGGGTCGACGACGTCCACCGGCTCGGTCCACACCGTGCCCTCGAGCTGCTCGCCCGCGAGCTCGACCGTCGCGCTCTCGCCGTCCAGCAGCGGGGCGAACTCCTCGACCCGGATGCCGAGCAGGTCGCGCAGCGCGCCCGGGTAGCCGCCGAGCCACGCGTGGTCGTCCTGGTCGACGACGCCCGAGAAGTAGGTCGTGACGAGGTGGCCGCCCGCCTCGACGAACGCCGTGAGGCGGTCGCGCAGGCCGGCCGGGACGACGTGCAGCACCGGCGCCACGACGACGTCGTACGTCGCGAGGTCCGTCGCGGACGGCACGACGTCCGCGCGCACGCCGAGAGCGAGGAACGCCGAGTACCAGTCGAGCGCCTCCTGGCGGTAGCGCAGCCGGTCCGTCGGGTGGGAGTCGAGCTCGCTCGTCCACCACGAGTCCCAGTCGAAGACGATCGCGGCGCGCGCGGGCTTCTGCGTGCTGCCCGCGACGGGTGCGAGGTCGCGCAGCGTCGCGCCGAGCGCGACGACGTCGCGGAACAGGCGCGAGCGCTCGCCCGCGTGCGGGACCATGCCCGAGTGGTACTTCTCCGCGCCGGCCGCGGACTGGCGCCACTGGAAGTAGCAGACCGCGTCGGCGCCGTGGGCCACGTGGGTGAGCGAGTCGCGCGCGAGCTCGCCCGGCTTCTTCGCGACGTTGACGGGCTGCCAGTTCACCGCGCTCGTCGAGTGCTCCATGAGGAACCACGGGCGGTGCCGGGCGATGCCGCCCGTGAGGTTCGCGGAGAACGACAGCTCGTCGAGCGCCTGCGGGCCGGGCAGGACGTAGTGGTCGTTGGAGACGAAGTCGAGCTCGTCCGCCCACGCGGCGTAGTCCATGCCCTTCGTCTCGCCCATGACCATGAAGTTCGTCGTCACGGGCACGTCCGGCGTGACGCGGCGCAGGATCTCCGCCTCGGCGCGCAGGTACTGCCGGAGCGCGTCGGACGAGAAGCGCTTGAAGTCGAGCTGCTGGGTCGGGTTCGGGTGCGACGCGGCGAGCCGCGGCGGGAGGACCTGCTCCCACGCGCTGTAGCGCTGCGACCAGAACGCGGTGCCCCACGCGGCGTTGAGCGCGTCGAGCGTCGTGTAGCGGTCGCGCAGCCACGCGCGGAAGGCCGCGGCCGCGTCGTCGGAGAAGTCGTAGACGTTGTGGCAGCCGAGCTCGTTCGACACGTGCCACGCGACGAGCGCCGGGTGGTCGCCGTACCGCTCGGCCATGCGCTCGACGAGGCGCAGCGCGTGCTCCCGGAAGACCGGCGACGTCGGGCGCCACTGCTGCCGCGCGCCCGGCCACAGGGTCTCGCCCGTGCGGGTCTGCGGCAGGACCTCCGGGTGCTTCGTCGTCAGCCACGGCGGCGGCGACGCGGTCGCCGTCGCGAGGTCGACCGTGATGCCGTGCGCGTGGAGCAGGTCCATCGCGTCGTCCAGCCACGCGAAGTCCCACGTGTCCTCGGTCGGCTGGATGCGGGCCCACGAGAAGATCGCGAGCGAGACCACCGTCACGCCGGCCTCGCGCATGAGGCGCACGTCCTCGTCCCAGACCTCGCGCGGCCACTGGTCCGGGTTGTAGTCCGCGCCGTAGGACAGACCCGACGGCGTGTGCGCGCCGGGCTCGCCCGGCGGCGTGTGCGGCCCGGGACGGCGCAGCCAGCGGAACGGGGTGGGGGAAGACATGCGTGCTCCTAGCGGGACGGTGCGCGGCGACGGGCGGTGCCCGGCCGGTCGGGAGGACGCGCGACGGCGTCCTCGGGGAGGTCGTCGGGCCGGCGAGCGAGCGCCGGCCCGACGACCGGGGGTGACGGTGTCAGCGCGTCACTCGTTGACGGTGAAGCCCTGGTCCTTGCCGTAGGTGACCGTGGCGTCCTGCCACGCGGTCAGCCCGTCGGCGAGCGGGGTGCCCGAGACGTAGGCCTTGCCGACGGTGTCGTTGAAGACGGAGTTCGCGTACACCTGGAACGGCAGGTACGCCCAGCCCTCGGCGACGTGCGCGGCGGAGTCCGCGAGGACCTCGTTGACCTTCTGGCCGCCGAAGTACTCGAACTCCTGCTGCGTGAAGTCGTCGGCCTCGAGCTCGGCGACGGTCGCGGGGAACGCGCCCTCGGCGACGCGGGTCGCGATCCCGTCACCGACCGTCGCGTACTCGAGGAACGCCCACGCGAGGTCCTGGTTCTTGCTCGCCGCCGGGATGGCGAGCGAGCTGCCACCGTTCTCGGAGGTGACGTCGGCGCCGGCCTCCCACTGGGGCATGGGCGCGACGGCCCAGTCGCCCGAGGCGGACTCGACCGAGGTCTCGAGGTTGCCGCGCATCCAGGCGCCGATCACGAGGCTCGCGATCGACCCGTCAGCGAGGCCCTGGTACCACTCGTCGCTCCACGACGTGACGGGCGCGACGAGGTCCTCGTCGATCATCTGCTGCCACGTCGTCGCGAACTTCTGCGTGCCCTCGTCGGAGAAGTCGACGGTGACGTCGGTCCCGTCGACCTGGTAGGGGCGCCCGCCGGCCTGCCAGATCATGGAGGTCGTGAAGCCGGCGTCGCCCGTGTCGTTGGTGAGGTACGCGCCGGGGTCGGCGGCGTGCAGCGCCCGGGCGGCCTCGACGTACTCGTCCCACGTCGTCGGTACCGCGATGCCGTGCTCGTCGAACACGCGCTTGTTGTAGAAGAGCGCCATCGGGCCGGAGTCGGTCGGCAGCGCGTAGACGCCGTCGCCCTGCGTCACGGCGTCCCACGGGCCGGGCGTGAACGTGCCGTCGAGGTCGTCGGCCCCGTAGGACGAGAGGTCGGTGAGCGCCTCGGAGAGCGCGAACTGCGGGAGGGCGTAGAACTCGATCTGCGCGACGTCGGGCACGCCGGAGCCGGCGGCGATCGCGTTCTGGAGGGCCGTGTACTGGTCGTTGCCGGTGCCGGCGTTGACGATGTCGACCGTCACCCCGGGGTTCTCCTCCTCGAAGTCGGCGGCGACGCTCTCCAGCGTGGGGTCCCAGGCCCACACGGTGATCGTGCCGCCCTCCTCGAGGGCGCTCTCCGCGTCGTCGGAGCTCCCGCCGCCCGACCCGCCGCTGCAGGCGGTGAGCACGAGGGCGAGGACGCCGGTGGCGGCGATGGCGGCGGTCGCTCGGCGCGACCTGCGGGTGATGGGGGACATGCGGGTTCCTCTCACTTCGTCGTCAGACGGACGGGTGGTGCGTGGGGTGGTGCGGGTGGGGGTGTGCGCCGGGGTGCCGGCGGGTGGGTGGACGGTCCGGCGTCGGACCGTCACTCCTTGACCGAGCCGGCCGCGAGGCCGGACTGCCAGTAGCGCTGCAGGAACAGGAACGCGATCACGAGGGGCAGGATCGTCAGGACCGCGCCGGTGATGACGAGGTTGAAGATCGCCTGCCCGCCCGCGGTGGCCGCCTGGGCGTTCCACGCGTTGAGCCCGAGGGTCAGCGGGTACCAGTCGGGGTCCTTGAGCATGATCAGCGGCAGGAAGTAGTTGTTCCAGGTCGCGACCATGGTGAAGAGCAGGACGGTGACGATGCCGGGCGCGAGCAGCGGCAGGGACACCTGGAAGAACGTGCGGGCCTCGTTGGCGCCGTCGACGCGGGCGGCCTCCAGCAGCTCCTGGGGCACCGACTCGGCGGCGTAGGTCCACATGAGGTAGAGGCCGAACGGGGAGATCAGCGACGGGATGATCACGGCCCAGGGAGTGTTCGTCAGGCCCATCTGGCTGAACATGAGGAACGTCGGCACGGCGAGCGCCGTGCCCGGCACCGCGACGGCGCCGATGACGGTCGCGAACACGCCTCGCTTGCCGGGGAAGTCGAACTTGGCGAGCGCGTACCCGCCCATCACGGCGAGGAACGTGGCCCCGCCGGCGCCCACGACCACGTAGAGCAGGGTGTTGGCGAGCCAGCGGACGAAGATGCCGTCGTCGTAGGTGAGCGTCTGGACGACGTTGTCGACCAGCGCGAACTCGCTGCCGAACCACAGCCCGAAGCTGTCGAAGAGGTCGGGCTGGGTCTTCGTCGCGTTGACGACGAGCCAGACGAGCGGGACGAGCGAGTACACGAGCACGACGCCGGTCAGGACGGTGAGCAGCACGCTGCGGCGGGGCTTGTCGGCGGAGTACGCGGCACGCCGGGGCGTGCGGAGGCGGACGGGCTTCGGTCCGGGGCGGGACGCGGCGGAGGCCGTGGGGGTCGCGGTGGTCATGGTCTCAGGCCTCCTTGCGCATGCCGCGGAGCTGGACCACGTAGGCGACGATCATCGTGACGACGCCCATGATGATCGCGACCGTGGCCGAGTAGTTGTACTGCTGCCCGGAGAAGGACAGCGAGTACGCGTACAGGTTCGGGGTGAAGTACGTCGTGATCGCGTTCGGGGCGAGCGCCTGCAGGATGCTCGGCTCGTTGAAGAGCTGGAAGGAGCCGATGATCGAGAAGATCGTCGCGATGACCAGCGCGCCGCGGATCGCGGGCAGCTTGATCGCCGAGATGATGCGCCACTGGCTGGCCCCGTCGAGCTCCGCGGCCTCGTACAGCGACGTGGGGATCACCCGCAGCGCCGAGTAGAAGATGAGCATGTTGTAGCCCACGAACTCCCAGGTCACGATGTTGCCGATCGAGGCGAGCACGAGGTCGGGGGAGAGCGGGTTGGGCAGCGAGACGCCGAGCGCGTCGTTGATGTTGCCGACGAGCCCGAACCGCGTGCCGTACATGAAGCCCCACATGAGCGTCGCGACGACGGCCGGGACGGCGTACGGCAGGAAGATCGAGATGCGGAAGAACGACCTGCCGTAGAGCCGGCCGCTGTCGATCGCGAGGGCGACGAGCAGCGCGAGGCCGAGCATGATCGGCACCTGGACCACGAGGAAGAGGCTGACGCGCCCGAGCGCCTCCCAGAACTGCGGGTCCGAGAACGCCCGGGCGTAGTTGTCGAGGCCCACGAAGTGCGTGCCGCCGACCATCTGCGTGCGGAACAGGCTCAGGTACAGGGAGTACGCGATGGGTGCGAGGAACACCAGGGCGAACACGGCCATGAACGGACCCACGAAGCCCCAGCCGACCCACGAGCGCCGGTGGCGTCGGGTGCGGGGGGACGAAGGTGCGTCGACCGATGGCAGGGACGCTCCTGCCACGGGTGGGGACGTCGTCGTCATGCTGTGTCCTCGTCGTCGGGGGAAGGGGGACGCCGGTCGTCGCCCTTGTTTACGCAAACATCAGCATGCACGACATTCGATGTTTGCGCAAACATCGCTTAGGGTGGTCGACGTCGGCGCGACGGCGCCGAACCAGCGCTGGAGCTGTGCCGCCACTGACCGCGAGGACGACGGATGACCAACCGGCTCGACGACGACGCCCCCGTCACGACGACGGCGCCGCAGCGGCGGACCGCTCCGGTCGCCGAGACGGTCCCCGCCGTCGAGCCGGCCCGGGCCCGCCGGCCGCACGACGTCCGCCGCGTGTCGATGGCCGACGTCGCCCGGATGGCCGGGGTGTCCGCGCAGACCGTGTCGCGCGTCGCCAACGGGCACCCCGGGGTCGTGGAGGAGACGCGGACCCGCGTGCTCGCCGCGATGGCCGAGCTCGACTACCGGCCGAACAGCGCGGCCCGCGCGCTCAAGAGCGGCACGTTCCGGACCATCGGCGTGATCCTCTTCTCGCTCGCGACCACGGGCAACGTCCGCACGCTCGAGGCCATCGCGACGTCCGCGGCCGCCCAGGGCTACGCGATCACCGTCATCCCCGTCGCCGCGCCGACCCAGGGTGGCGTGCACGGCGCGTTCACGCGCCTCGGCGAGCTGGCCGTCGACGCGATCATCCTCCTCATGGAGGTGCACCTGCTCGACGTGGCGCGAGTCAACCTCCCGCCCGGGGTGAAGGTCGTGGTCGCCGACTCCGACGCCGGCGACGCGTACGCCGTCGTCGACACGGACCAGGCGGACGGCACCCGCCAGGCGGTGCAGCACCTGCTCGACCTCGGCCACCGCACCGTCCACCACCTCGCCGGCCCGGAGAGCTCCTTCGCGGCCGAGCGCCGGGCCGTCGCGTGGCGCGAGACGCTGGAGCGCGCCGGCCGTCCGGTGCCCGAGCCGGAGCGGGGCGACTGGTCGCCCGCGTCGGGCTACGAGGCCGGGCGGCGGCTCGCCGAGGACGACGACGTGACCGCGGTGTTCGTCGCGAACGACCAGATGGCGCTCGGGCTCGTGCGCGCCCTGCACGACGCGGGCCGGCGCGTGCCGCAGGACGTGAGCGTCGTCGGGTTTGACGACCTGCCCGAGTCGAGCGAGTTCCTGCCGCCCCTGACGACCGTCCACCAGGACTTCGCCGAGGTGGGGCGTCGGTGCGTCGAGCAGGTCCTGCGCCAGGTGCACGACGGCGTCGCCGAGACCGGGACGCGGCTCGTGCCCACCCGTCTCGTCGAGCGCGCGAGCACCGCACCCCCGCCCGCCGCGGCCACACGTCGCTGAGCGTCGCCCGCGCACCGCAGAGCCCCGCCGTCGACCCGTCGGCACCGATCCACGAGACGAGGACCATGACCCACGCACGCATCCAGATCGATCCGGACGACGCCGTGGGCGCCGTCTCTCCGCGGCTGTTCGGCGCGTTCGTCGAGCACATGGGGCGCTGCGTGTACGGGGGGATCCACGACCCCGGGCACCCCTCGGCCGACGCCGACGGCTTCCGCGGCGACGTGCTCGAGCTCGTGCGCGAGCTGGGTGCGACGGTCGTGCGCTACCCCGGCGGGAACTTCGTCTCCGGTTTCCGGTGGGAGGACTCCGTCGGCCCGCGCGAGCAGCGCCCGGTCCGGCTGGACGCCGCCTGGCACAGCATCGAGACCAACCAGGTCGGGCTGCACGAGTTCGCCGGGTGGGCCGAGCGCGCGGGGCTCGAGGTCATGATGGCGGTCAACCTCGGCACGCGCGGCGCGGCCGAGGCGGCGCAGCTCCTCGAGTACTGCAACCACCCGGGCGGTACCGCGCTGTCCGACGAGCGTCGGGCGAACGGCGCGCCGGACCCGTTCGGCTTCCGCCTGTGGTGCCTCGGCAACGAGATGGACGGCGACTGGCAGATCGGCCACAAGACGGCCCACGAGTACGGCCGGCTCGCGGCCGAGACCGCGCGGCTGATGCGCTTCGTCGACCCGACGGTCGAGCTCGTCGCGGCGGGGTCGTCGTCGGCCGACCAGCCGACGTTCGGGGACTGGGAGCGCGAGGTGGTCCGCCAGACCGCCGGGCTCGTCGACCACGTGTCGCTGCACGCCTACTACGAGGAGACCCCGGGCGACCTGCCCTCCTTCCTCGCGTCCGGCGTCGGGCTCGACCGCTACATCGCGACCGTCGCGGGGATCCTCGACGAGGAGGAGGCGGCGCTCGGCGACCGGATGCAGGGTCGGCGGCTCGGCATCAGCGTCGACGAGTGGAACGTGTGGTACCTCGACCGCTTCAACGAGCGGGACAAGGAGCCGCTGCTGACGGGCGCGTGGAACGTCGCGCCGCGGATCATCGAGGACGAGTACGCGGTGGCGGACGCCGTCGTCGTCGGGAGCCTGCTCAACTCGCTCGTCCGGCACGCGGACCGGGTCTCGATGGCGAACCAGGCGCAGCTCGTCAACGTCATCGCGCCGATCCGCACCGAGCCCGACGCCGACGCGTGGCGGCAGACCATCTTCTGGCCCTTCGCGATCACGGCCGCCCGTGCGCGGGGCGCCGCGCTGCGCGTCGCCGCGGACTGCCCGACCGTCCCGACCGCCGCGTACGGCGACGTGCCCGTCGTCGACGTCTCCGCGACGACGACCGCCGACGGTCGTGTCGAGGTGTTCTGCGTGAACCGTGACCCGGAGCACCCTGTCGAGGTCACGCTCGCCGCGGGCGGGGTGCGGGCGGTGCGCGACGCCGTCGTGCTGACGGTCCCCGAGGGGCACGACCGGTTCGTGACCAACACGCGGGACGCGCAGCCCGTCCGCCCCGTGCCGCTCGGCGCGCGCGTCGAGGACGGCGAGGTGCGGCTGACGCTCCCGGCGCTCTCGTGGGCGGCGGTCGGGCTCGACCTGGCCTGACGCGGGGCCCCTGGGCGCGCACCACCGGCGCGCGCCCGGGATCAGTCCTCGGCGACCCAGGCGCTCGGGTCCTCGACGACGCGGCGCAGCACCTCGCGCGCGCCGCCCGTGAGCGCGGCGTGGTCGCCGACCGGCGCGGGCAGCAGCACGACGTCGGTCCAGGGGGCGGCGAGGACGCGCGCCCGGAGCTCGGCCTCGGCGGCGGCGCGCAGGTAGGGCAGGAGCGCGGGGTAGATGCCGCCCAGCAGGACGGTGTCGATGTCGACGAGGTTGACGTAGTCGGCGAGGGCGCTGCCGAGCGCGGTCCCGGCGCGCTCGACCGCGGCGAGCGCGTCCGGCTCGCCGGCGTCGAGGGCGGCGACGAGCGCCCCGGTGGGCGCGTCGACGGGGAGGCCCGCGCCGCGCAGGAGCGCGTCCTTGCCCGCGTACTGCTCCAGGCAGCCCGTCGCGCCGCAGCGGCACCGGGGGCCGTGCGGGTCGACGACGACGTGCCCGACCTCGCCCGTCCAGCCGTGGCGGCCGTGGAACAGGCGGCGGTCGACGACGATCGCGGACCCGATGCCCACGTCGCCCGACACGTAGAGGTACGTCGAGGGCGCGGGCCCGGTCGCGTCGTCGGGCACGACGCCGTGGCTCGCCTGGGCGAGCGCGGCGAGCTTGGCCTCGTTCCCGATCTCGACGGCGACGTCGGGGCCGAGCCCGAGGAGGCGGACGGGGTCGAGGTGGGACCAGCCGAGGTTCGGTGCGACCTCGAGCCGGCCGGCGCGCGGGTCGACGAGGCCGGGCAGGGCGAGGCGCGCGCCCGCGACGGTCATGCCGTCGGCGCGGACCTGGGCGAGGAGGTCGTGCGCGATGCGGCCGAGGCGGAGCAGCACCTCGGTGGGGTCGCTGTCGTGGAGGTCGTCGGGGTCGACCTGCTCGGCGACGACGGCGCCGGTGAGGTCGAGCACGCGGCCGCCGAGGTAGTCGACGTTGACCTCGAGCCCGAGGCCCACGAGGGTGCGCGGCGCGGGGGCCAGCGGCACGGCGGGTCGCCCGGCGCGCTGCGGGGTGGCGGGCGGCAGCTCGGCCACGATGCCGGCGGCGACGAGGCGGTCGACGAGCGTCGAGACGGTGGCGCGCGTGAGCCCGCTCGCGCCGGCGATGTCGGCGCGCGAGCAGGGGTGCGACGCCTCGAACACGGCCCGCGCGACCAGGGCGAGGTTGTGCTCGCGCAGCGTGGCCTGGCGGGCTGCTGGGGGACCCGTCCGGGTCGCGACGCTGCGGTTCACGGTCTTGACCTTACCGACCCGGACGGATAAGTTCAGCCGTACGACATAAATAGGCCGGGGTCGACCGACGTCGCTCCGGCCCTCTCGACGAGGAGACCACCGTGGCCGACGAGACCACCCGACACGACGCAGACATCAACTTCTCCTTCGGTCTGTGGACCGTGGGCTGGACCGCGCAGGACCAGTTCGGCAGCGCGAGCCGCCCGGCGCTCGACCCGGCCGAGTCGGTGCGTCGTCTGGCCGACCTCGGCGCGTGGGGCTTCACCTTCCACGACGACGACGTCGTCCCCTTCGGCGCGGACGACGCCGAGCGCACCAAGCGCCTCGACGCGGTGCGCCAGGCCGCCGAGGACACGGGCCTCGTCATCGAGATGGTGACGACCAACCTGTTCAGCCACCCCGTCTTCAAGGACGGTGGCCTCACGTCGAACGACCGCGGCGTGCGCCGCTACGCGCTGCGCAAGGTGCTGCGCAACGTCGACCTCACCGCCGAGCTCGGCGCCAAGACGTTCGTCATGTGGGGCGGCCGCGAGGGCACCGAGTACGACGGCGCCAAGGACCTGCACTCCGCGCACGAGCGCTACGCCGAGGGCCTCGACCTCACTGCGGCGTACATCAAGGAGAAGGGCTACGACCTCAAGATCGCGCTCGAGCCCAAGCCGAACGAGCCCCGCGGCGACATCTTCCTGCCGACCATCGGCCACGCGCTCGGCCTCATCGCGAAGCTCGACAACGGCGACATCGTGGGCCTCAACCCGGAGACGGGCCACGAGCAGATGGCGGGCCTCAACTACACGCACGGCCTCGCGCAGGCGCTGTGGGCGGGCAAGCTCTTCCACATCGACCTCAACGGCCAGCGCTCGATCAAGTTCGACCAGGACCTCGTGTTCGGCCACGGCGACCTGCTCTCCGCGTTCTTCACGGTCGACCTGCTCGAGAACGGCTTCCCGAACGGCGGCCCCACGTACACGGGCCCGCGCCACTTCGACTACAAGCCGTCGCGCACCGAGAACGAGGTCGGCGTGTGGGACTCCGCGCGCGCCAACATGGAGACCTACCGCCTGCTCGCGCGCAAGGCCGTGGCGTACCGCGCCGACAGCCGCGTCCAGGAGGCGTTCGCGCACTCGGGCGTGTTCGAGCTGGGACAGTCCACGCTGGGCGAGGGCGAGTCCGTCGCCGACCTGCTCGCGGACCGCAGCGCGTACGAGGAGTTCGACGTCGACGCCGCGGCGAACCGCGACTTCGGCTTCGTGCGCCTCAACCAGCTCGCGCTCGAGCACCTCATCGGCTGAGGTGGCCACCGACGCCAGGACGTCCGACGCCGGCGGCGAGCGCGTGCTCGTCGCCGGCGTCGACACGTCCACGCAGTCCTGCAAGGTCGTCGTGCGCGACGCCGGGACGGGCGCCCTCGTGCGCACCGGCTCGGCCAAGCACCCCGACGGCACCGAGGTCCACCCCGACGCGTGGTGGGACGCGTTCCGCGAGGCCGCGTCCGCGGCGGGCGGCCTGGACGACGTCGCGGCGCTCGCCGTCGGCGGCCAGCAGCACGGTCTCGTCGCGCTCGACGCGGACGGCAACGTCGTGCGCGACGCGCTCCTGTGGAACGACACGCGCTCGGCGCCCGCGGCCCGCGACCTGATCCGGGAGCTCGGCGAGGCGCGCCTCGCCGAGGGCGTCCCCGACGCCCACGACCGGGTCGAGTCCGCGACCGAGGCGGGCGCCCAGGCGTGGGCCGACGCGATCGGGTCCGTGCCGGTCGCGTCGCTCACGGTGACGAAGCTGCGCTGGCTGCGCGACGCCGAGCCGGAGAACGCGGCGCGCGTCGCCGCCGTCGCGCTGCCGCACGACTGGCTCACGTGGCGCATCGCGGGGTACGGCCCCGCGGGCGACGAGTCCGCGCCGCTCGGGCCGGACCTCGACGCGCTCGTCACCGACGCGTCCGACGCGTCGGGCACGGGCTACTACGACGCGACGAGGGACGACGGCCCCGACGGCCGGGGCGCGTACCGCCTCGACCTGCTGGAGCTCGCGCTCGGACGGACCGACGTCGTGCTGCCGCGCGTCGTCGGGCCGTCGGCGACGGCGGGCCTCGCGCACCCCTCGGTCGCCGGGAGCGCGGTCGAGGGCGGCACGCTGCTCGGCCCCGGTGCGGGCGACAACGCCGGTGCGGCGCTCGGCCTCGGCATGGTCGCGGGCGACGTCGCGGTGTCGATCGGGACGTCGGGCGTCGTGTCCGCCGTGACCGACGACCGCACGGCGGACGGCTCCGGCCTCGTCAACGGGTTCTCCGACGCGACGGGCCGGTACCTGCTGCTCGCGGTGACGCTCAACGCGAGCCGGGTGCTCGACGCCGCACGCGCGGTCCTCGGCGTCGACCACGCGGGGCTGTCGCGGCTCGCGCTCCAGGCGGCCCCCGGCGCGGACGGGCTCGTGCTCGTGCCGTACCTGGAGGGCGAGCGCATGCCCAACCGCCCCGACGCGTCGGGCACGCTGCACGGGATCCGGCTCGGCACGTCGACGCCGGAGCACCTCGCGCGCGCGTACGTCGAGGG
Source organism: Cellulosimicrobium sp. AB352 (assembly GCF_049538415.1). Lineage (NCBI taxonomy): Bacteria > Bacillati > Actinomycetota > Actinomycetes > Micrococcales > Promicromonosporaceae > Cellulosimicrobium > Cellulosimicrobium sp. AB352. The sequence continues at coordinate 121,858 of NZ_JBMVFX010000008.1, forward strand.
CATGCTGTGCGGCCTCGCGGACGGGCTCGACGCGCTGCGCGCGCTCGGCGTCCGGGTCGAGCGCGTGCAGCTCATCGGCGGCGGCGCGCAGTCCGAGGCGGTCCGGCGCATCGCGCCGCAGGTCCTCGGCCTGCCCGTCACGGTCCCCGAGCCCGGCGAGTACGTGGCCGACGGCGCCGCGCGCCAGGCGGCGTGGGTCCTCGCCGCGCACGAGGCGGGCGGCACCGGGGCCGACGTCGCCCCGCCCACCTGGGCGGCGTCGTCGGCCACGGTGGTCGAGGCCGACCCGGTCCCGGCGATCCGCGAGCAGTACGCGGCGGTCCGCGACCTGGTCTGACCGTCCCTGCTGAGTGAGACAGTCGCGTCCGAGGCTCTCGGGCGCGACTGTCTCACGTACTCACGGGTCGGCGGGGGCGGTGGGCCGGGTCGGCGCCGCGGTCACGCGCCTCCGGCGAAGCCCGTCTGGCGCCACGCCTCGTAGACGGCGATCGACGCCGCGTTGGTGAGGTTGAGCGAGCGGCGACCGGGCAGCATGGGGATCTTCAGCTGGTCCGTGATCCGGTCGTGGGCCAGCGCGGCGTCGGGCAGTCCCGTCGGCTCGGGGCCGAACAGCAGGACGTCGTCGGGCCGGTACGTCACGTCGGTGAACGACGTCGTCGCGCGGGTCGTGAACGCGAACACCCGGCCCGGGAGGGTCGCCAGCGCGGCGTCGAGGTCCGGGTGCACCTCGACGCTCGCGAGGTCGTGGTAGTCGAGCCCCGCGCGGCGCAGCTTGGGCTCGTCCAGGTCGAAGCCCAGCGGCTCGACCAGGTGCAGACGCGCCCCGGTCACCGCGGCGAGGCGGATCGCATTGCCCGTGTTCCCCGGGATGCGCGGCTCGAAGAACACCACGTGGGGCAGGGTCGACGGCGGTCGTGCAGCCGGGTCGGCGACGTGCGGCCGCCAGTCGGTGCGGGGGTCGGGGGTCTCGCTCACGCCCCCGATTCTCGCAGCGCCGCGAGGGAGGTGCGCCCCCGCGAGGTAGAGCCCTAGTTCCCCGGGGAGTGGGCTGGTCCTGCGAGGTAGAGCCCCGGTGGCGCGAGGTAGAGGTGTGGTGGCCCGCCGCGGGCGACCACGCCTCTACCTCGGCGGACCAGGGCTCTACCTCGGCGGCCGGGAGGTGTCGGGCCTCAGCGCGCGACCGGTTCAGGGGCGCCCGCGCGCGCCACCGCGCGCAGCTCGTCGAGCACCGCCCGGGCGGGCGGCGTCGAGGCGGCGGCGTCGCGCACGACGGCGTAGACCGACCGGACGGGCGTGGGCCGGACCACCGGGACCGCGACGAGGCCGGGCGGCAGGTGCGCCGCGCCGAGCCGCGGCAGCACCGTGATGCCGATGCCCGCGCCCACGAACGCGACCGCCGTGGGGTAGTCGTGGGCCTCGACGTGGAACGGCGGGCTGAACCCCGCCGCGGTGCACGCCTCGACGAGGTTGCGGCGGCACCACCCGCGCGCGAAGTCGTTGTCGACCCAGCGCTCCGTCGCGAGCGCGGCGATCTCCACCTCGGGCTGCCCGGCGAGCGGGTGGTCGGTGGGGAGGACGGCGACGTACGGGTCGTCGAGCAGGTGGTGCGCCCGGAACCCGGTGCCGGGGACGAAGGCGGGCGACGCGACGGCGACCTGCACGTCGGCGCGGGCGTCGGGGTCGTCGGGGATCGCCTCGCCGAGGGCGAGGTCGAGCCGGACCCCGGGGAACTCGGTCGTGAGCCGTCGGACGACGCGCGGCAGCCACGCGGAGCCGGCGGAGGCGAAGTACATGAGCGACAGGGTCCCGGTCCGCCCGGCGCGCAGGTCCGCGACGACGGCCTCGACCTCGCCGAGCCGGGCGAGCACGCGGTCGGCCTGCGCGGCGAGCTCGAGCCCGGCGGCCGTCGGCCGCACGCCTCGCCCGGCGCGCTCGAGGAGCGCGAGCCCGGTCTCGCGCTGGAGCGCGGCCACGTGCTGGCTCACCGCCGACGGCGTGTACCCGAGGTTGGCGGCGGCGGCCTGGACCGAGCCGCTCGCGACGACGGAGCGGAAGATCCGGAGACGATGCACGTCCAGCATCCCCTCACGCTACAGCCGTACTGCATCGAACGGTAGGAACACGTGCTGGTGCTGAACGGTGCGGCGGGGCGACGATCGACCCGTGACCGCACCCGAGACCTCGACGACGACACCCGTCGGCTCCGCCCGGCCGGGCCTGCCCTCCGCCCGCGGACCGGCCCGTCGCGCCGGGCTGCCCGTCGTCCTCGCGGTGGCCGTGACCGTCGTGCTGTGGGCGTCGGCGTTCATCGGCGTGCGCGCCGCCGGGCACGACTACGCGCCCGGGTCGCTCGCCCTGGGCCGCCAGCTCGCGGGCAGCCTCGGGCTCACCGCCGTCGTCGCCGTGCGGTGGCTGCGCAGCGGGCACCGGCCCGTGCTGCCCCGCGGCCGCGTGCTCGCGGGCGTCCTCGCGTGGGGCGTGGGCTGGTTCAGCCTCTACAACCTTGCGCTCAACGCGGCCGAGCAGCACCTCGACGCCGGCACGACGGCGCTCCTCGTCAACGTCGCGCCCGTCCTCGTCGCGGTGCTCGCCGGCGTCCTGCTCGGCGAGGGCTTCCCGCGGCGCCTGCTGGTCGGCATGGCCTCGGCGTTCGCCGGGGTCGCGATCATCGCGGCCGCGACGTCCTCGGGCGAGCGCGACGTCGTCGGCGTGGCGCTCGGGCTCACCGCCGCCGTCCTCTACGCCGCGGGTGCGACGTCGCAGAAGCGCCTCCTCGCGCACGTCGACGCCCTGACGATGACGTGGGTCGGGTGCCTCGCGGGCACGGTCGCGCTCCTGCCGTTCGCCCCGGCGCTCGCGGCCGACGCCGCCGCGGCGCCGCCGTCGTCGACGTGGGCGGTCGTGCTGCTCGGGCTCGGCCCGACGGCCGTCGCGTTCACGACGTGGGGCTACGCGCTCTCGCGGCTCAGCGCGGGCCGGGCCGCGGCGACGACGTATCTCGTCCCGCCGCTCGTGGTGGTGCTCTCCTGGCTCGTGCTCGCGGAGGTCCCGGCGCCGGTCACCTTCGCGGGCGGCGCGCTGTGCCTCGCCGGGGTCGCGGTCGCGACCCTCCCAGGGCGGCGGGTCGCCCCGGTGCCCGCGGTGCCGGCCGCGCGAGCCTGACCCGCTCCGGCCGGTACGACCCGGCCCGACGTACCCTGCCCGCCCGGTGCGACACGCTCCGACCCGGCCCCGCCGCGGGCTCAGCCCATGCGGTCGAGGTCGGCCTCACGCACCTCGTGGACGAGCGGCTCGCCCGCGCGGAAGCGCTCCAGCTCGTCGACGACGATCGCGCCCTGCGCGAGCCGGCCCTGCACCGTCGCGGCGGCGTGGTGCGGCGTGAGGAGCACGTTCCGCAGGCGGCGCAGCGGGTGGTCCTCGGGCAGCGGCTCGGCGTCGTAGACGTCGAGCGCGGCGCTGATCCGCCCGCTCGCGAGCTCCTGGACGAGCGCGTCCTCGTCCGTGAGCCACGACCGCGCGGTGTTGACGAGCCCGGCGTGGTCGGGCAGGAGCGCGAGCTCGCGCGCGCCGAGCAGGTGGTGGGTCTCGGGCAGCACGGGTGCGTGCAGCATCGTCACGCGGCTCGTCGCGAGCAGCTCGTCGAGCCCGACGAGGGTCGCGCCGAGCGCGGCGCCGTCGGCGGGGGAGAGGGTCGGGTCGGCGACCACGACCTCCGCGCCGAGCGCGCGCAGCATCGCGATCGCCGCGCGCCCGGTGCGCGACGCCCCGACGACGCCGACGCGCGTGCCCGCGATCTCGTACCGCGGGGGTGCGGCCTCCGCGTCGGCCCACGGGACGCCGTCGTGCAGGGCGTTGTGGAACGCGGGGACCTGGTGGAGCAGCGCGAGCGCGAACGTCACCGAGACCTCGGCCACCGGTCGCGCCATCGCCTGGCCCGCCTGCGTCACGCGGACCCCGCGCTCCCACAGCGCGGGCGTGACGAACGGCTTGACGGAGGCGCCCGTGTGCGCGACGAGCCGCAGGCCGGGGAGCCGGTCCAGGAGGTCCGCGTCCAGGGGCGGCGTGCCCCAGGAGACGACGAGCGCGTCGACGCGCTCGCGCGTCGCGGGGCTCAGCCGGTCGAGCGCGGCGCCGAGCGCGCGCGGGTCGTCGACGACGTCGAACGGTCCCGCGCCCGCCAGGCGCTCCCACACGTCGGGGGCGAACAGCTCGGTGCGCAGCCACGGCGCGACCGCGACGACCGCGCGGGCCGCCCCGGTACCCGGGCCGGGCCCCGCGACGGTCTCCGTGCCGGGCGCGCCGGTCACCGCAGCCAGTCCTCGAGGTGCTCCGCGACGAGCGCGTCGTCCGCGGCCGCGAGCCACGGGTACGACGCCGTGACGCGCGTCAGCTCGTCGGCCTGCCCGGGGGAGAGGGTCTCCTCCGGGTCGAGGCACCAGATGCCGTCGAGCAGGCCCTGGCGGCGCAGCACCTCGTGCACGCCCGCGATGACGCCCGCGAAGTCGTGCGCCGCGTCGAAGACGGCCGCGTTCGCGTCGGTGAGCCCGGCCGCGCGCGCGGTGAGGGTCGCGAGGGCGGCGGCGTCGGGCACGGTGGCCCCGCCGTCGGGACCGACGCCGTGCGCGGCGTGCGCGAGGGCCAGCGTCTCGACCGCGCCCCGGGTCCAGACCGCCCACTGCCCGAGCAGGCCGCCCACGAACCGCGCCGTGAAGGTCGAGGTGCGGCCCTCGGCGTCGGTCACCGGGACGTCGAGGCGCTGCGTGAGGTCGGCGACGATCGCGTCGTCGTTGCCCGTGTACAGCGCGATCTCGTCGCCGCGACCCGAGGCGGCGACGCCGCGCAGCACGTCGAGCGTCCGGTAGCGGTGGAACGGCGCGGCCTTGATCGCGACGACCGCCTCGATCGACGCGTACTCGCGCCAGAAGCCGACGGACAGGCGCGGGCCGCCGATCGCCTCCTGGAGGTAGAACCCGATGACGGGCAGCACCTCGCCGACGGCGCGGGCGCGGTCGAGCAGCACGCGCTCGACCTCCTCGCCCGAGCCGGCGAGACCGGGCACGCGCGGCGCGAGCAGCACCGCGTCGTAGCCGAGCGACGCCGCGAGCTCCGCCTCCGCGACGGCCTGCCGCACGTCGCCGGCCGCGCCCGCGACCTGGACGAGCGGGCGGGGCCCGGTGTGCAGCGAGCCCGCGGGCGCGTCGCCCGCGACCGTCGCGCGCGACACCTCGGCCGCGAGCTCGAGCACGGGCCGCAGGAGCCCGTGCTCGCGGATCTCGAACTGCGTCGTGTGGACGCCGACGGCCACGCCGCCCGCGCCCGCCGCGTGGTAGTACCGCGTGAGCGCGCGCTGGCGGCGCTCGTCCAGGCGGCGGTCCGCGTCGAGCGCGAGGGGCTGGGCCGGGATGACCGTTCCCGCGCGCAGGAGCGCGGCGACGTCGTCGGCGAGGCGCGGGGTGGCCGGCGCCGCGGCGGGGGTGGTGGGGGCCGTCATCAGAACGCCCCGTCGCGCACGGCGAACTTCGTCGGCTTGCCGCTCGTCGGCAGGCCGGCCGCGAGCCACTGCGCCTGCCAGTCCACGAGCGTGCGCAGCGGCACCTGCGGGTAGCCGAACAGCTCGTGGCAGCGCGTCGCGTCGTTGAGCAGCGCCGTCGGGGCGGGCTCGCCCGTGAACGACACCTCGCGGTCGAGGCCGCGGCCGAGGAGCTCCGCGAGGCGCCGCACCGACGCCGTCTCCGGTCCGGTGAGGTTGATCGCCGTCGCGGGCGACGACGCGAGCGCGAGCGAGCGCAGCGCGACCTCGTTCGCGTAGCCCTGCCACACGACGTTGACGTGCCCGGTGGTGAGGTCGACGGGCTCGCCCGCGAGGATCGGCGACGCGACGTCGAACAGGACGCCGTAGCGCAGGTCGACGGCGTAGTTGAGGCGGATCGTCACGACCTTCGTGCCGCGCGAGAGCGCGGCGTGCTGGAGCACGCGCTCGCGGCCGAGGCAGCTCATCGCGTACTCGCCGACCGGCCCGACGGGGTGCTCCTCGGAGCACCCGCCCGACTCGACGGGCACGAGCGGGTAGACGTTCCCGGTGGAGAACGCCGCGATGGTCGAGTCGGCGTAGCGGCGCGCGACGTCGTGCACGAGGGCCGCGTTCGCGGCCCACGCGAGCGACGGCGCGGACGACGTGCCGAACTTGGCGCCCACCATGTAGACGACGTCCGCGCCGTCGGGCAGGGCCGCGAGGTCCGCGTCGGGCGCGAGCAGGTCGGCCGCGACGACGTTCACCCCGGCGTCGCGCAGGCGGTCGGCCTGCTCGGGGTCGGACCACCGCGAGACGGCGTGCACGGCGTCGCCGGTGCGCCCGGCCGTGTCGAGCGCCCGGCGGGCGAGGACGGTGAGGCTCGGGCCCATCTTGCCGCCCGCGCCGAGGATGACGAGGTCGCCCGAGCGGGCGGCCAGGTCCTCCACGAGGGCGGGGGACGGCGTCGTGAGCAGCTCCTCGAGCTCCGCGACGGACGTCGGGGCCTTGAGGGCGGCGGTGCTGGTCTGCGTGGTCATGTGGTGAGTCATCCCTTGATGCCGGACGAGGTGACGCCCTCGACGAAGAAGCGCTGGGCCACGAGGTACGAGGCGAAGATCGGAACGAACGAGATGGTGGCGCCCGCGAGCACCATGTTGAGCGGCACGTCCTGCTGCTGGAGCGAGGCGATGCCGACGGTCAGCGTCCAGTGGTCGGTGCCCTGGCCGATGATGAGCGGCCACAGGAAGTCGTTCCAGTGCCACAGGAAGACGAACGTGCCGAGCGTCGCGAGGATCGGCTTGCACAGCGGCAGCACGATGCGCAGGAAGATGCGCCACTCCGAGGCGCCGTCGAGCTTCGCGGCCTCGAACAGCTCGTCGGGCAGGTCGAGGATGAACTGCCGCATGAGGAACACGGCCTGCGCGTTCGCGAGCGTCGGCAGGATCAGGCCCCAGTACGTGTCGAGCCCGCCTGCCTGCGCGATGAGGATGAACGTCGGGATGAGCGTCACGTGGTACGGGACCATGACCATCGCGAGGAACGACCAGAACATCGCCTCGCGCCCGGGGAACTTCTTCTTCGCGAACGCGTAGCCGGCCATCGACGCGAGCAGCAGCACCGCGACGACGGACACGACGGAGTACACGAGCGTGTTGACGAGCCAGGTGCCGATGTTGCCCGCGCCGAGCACGCGGCCGTAGGCCTCGGTCGTGAGGTTCGTCGGCAGGAGCGACGCGGGGAAGTCGATCGCGGCGGCCGGCTTCAGCGACAGCACGACCATCGCGTAGAACGGGAAGATCGTCACGACGGCGGCGAGCGAGAGCACGGCGTAGCGCAGCACCTTGCCGCGCAGCGACAGGTCGCTCGCGCCCTTGCGGCCGCGCCGGCGGCGGGTCGCGGTGGGGCGCACGGGCATCGCGGCGCCCTCGAGCACCCGCCCGGTGGTGGTGGGGTCGACGGCGGTCACTTGTCCCTCCCGATGGCGTAGCGCTGGATCAGGGCGACGACCAGCGTGACGACGAACAGCGCGACGCCGAGCGCGCTCGCGTAGCCGAGGTCGAAGTACTTGAAGCCCTGGTCGTAGATGTAGAAGACGAGGTTGTAGCTCGCCCGGGCGGGCCCGCCCGCCGTCATCACGTAGACGAGGTCGAAGATCTGGAACGACGCCGTCGTCTCGATGACGGCGAGGAAGAACAGGGTCGGCTTGAGCTGCGGCGCGATGATGTGCCAGAACCGCTTCCACGGCCCGGCGCCGTCGATCGCGGCGGCCTCCTCGAGCTCGCGCGGCAGGTCCTGCATGCGCGCGAGGAGGATGAGCATCCCGTAGCCGAAGCGCGACCAGATCGCGACCATCGCGAGCGCGGGCAGCACGAGCAGCGTGTCGCCCAGCCAGGAGTCGGTCGAGAACCCGAGCGCCCCCATGAGTTTCGACCACGGCCCGTTCGTGGAGAACACCCACGTGAACACGGTCGCGGCGAGCACGAGGCTCGTGACCACGGGCAGGAAGAACACCGAGCGGTAGAAGCCGGAGCCGCGGAACGAGCGGCGCACCATGAGCGCCATGAACGTCGAGATCGCGAGCGACACGGGGACGATGAGCACGCTCAGCACGACCGTGACGCGCAGCGCCGACCAGAAGATCGGGTCGTCGACCATGCGCCGGAAGTTCTCGACGCCCGTCCACTCGGCGCCGACGCCGATGGTGTAGTCGAAGAAGCTCAGCGCGACGCCGGCGATCGCCGGACCGAAGCGGAACAGCAGGAACAGCAGGAACGCGGGGAGGGCGAACAGCAGGCCGATCCTCGCCTCACGGCGCTCCAGGACGCGGCGGGTCGTGCCGCGCGAGGGCCTCGACGGCGTCGGGCGCCGGTCGGGCCCGTCGGCGGTCAGCCCGTCCGAGGTGGGGGCGGTCGCGGTCATGGGTTCTCCTCTCGTACCGCGAGGTACCGCGGCGCGGGCAGCAGGGGGACGGCTGCCCGCGCCGCGGCGTCGGTCAGCCGAGCAGCGGGTTCGCCGCCGCGGCCGCGTCCTTCAGGGCCTGCTCGGGCGTCTTCTCGCCGATGAGCGCGGCCTGGAGCTCCGGGGCGAGCACGCCCATGACCTCACGGGACTTCTCGTTGACCTCGCCGGCCGTCGTGTACTGGAGCGTCTCCTCGAGCGCGGACAGCACCGGGTCGTCGGCGTAGAGGCCCGACTCGCTCTCGTACGGCGAGAACCAGCCGGCGGCCTTGGCGTACTCGGCGCTCACCTCGGGCGAGGTCGCGAACGCGGCCCACTTGCCCGCGGCGTCGAGGCTGTCGGCCGTCTTGAGCACGGACAGCGAGCCGACGGTGCCGAACGCGACCGCCTCGGCCTCCTTGAGCGGCGGGAGCACGACGACGTTCTCCTCGCCCCAGAAGCCCGCGACGTCGGCCGGGCCCTGCTGCCAGGTGCACGCGATCTTGCCCTTGGCGGTGTTCGTCTGCTCGAACGCGGGGATGGTCGTCAGCAGGTCCTTCTCGATGTACCCGCCCTCGGCGAGGTCGACCGCGAACTGCAGCGCCTCGACGCCCTCGGGGGAGTCGAACGCGACCGACGAGCCGTCCTCGGAGAACACGGACCCGCCCGCCTGCCACAGCAGCGGGTAGAAGGACTCGTTGAGCGTCGCGTCGACCGAGCCCCAGTAGTTGGTGACGTCGTAGCCGGCGGCCTGGAACGTCGGCGCGAGCGCCATGAGGTCGTCCCACGTCTCGGGGTAGTTCCCCGCCTCGCCGACGGCCTCGAACGCCGCGGCGTTGCACACGAGCGGCTTGCTGTTCATGATCAGCGGCGAGCCGAGCATCGCGCCGTCGACCGTGACGGCCTTCGACGCGTTCTCGCGCAGGTCGCCCACCTGGTCCGTGACGTAGTTGTCCACGGCGGCGAGGGACTTGCCGTACTTCGGGATCTGGTCCGGGATGAGGTAGACGACGTCGGGGCCCTTGTTGCCCGCGATCGCGGTCGCGAGCGTCTCGTCGCGGCCGGCCCACGGGTAGATCTCGACCTTGACGTCGACGTCGGGGTTCTCCTCCTGGAACGCGGCGACCTGCTCGTCCCAGAAGGCCTTGTGGGCGGCCTCGTCGGCGATGACGGGGTAGGTCCACATGGTGACGGAGCCGGACGCGGCGCCGTCCTCGGGCGTAGGGGTGGAGCTGCCGGCGCCGGCACCGCCGGCGCAGGCGCTCAGCGCGCCGAGCGTGCCGACCGCGAGCGCGGCGGTCCAGAGGCGCTTCGTCGTGCGCAGGGTCATCGACGTGTCTCCTTGGTGAGGTCCCGCCCGGGTGGGCGGGTGGGGGTGGGGGTGCTGCTGGGCGGTGTGGTGCTGTGGTGGTGCGGTCGTCGGGCCCGGCGCGTCAGCGCGCCGGGACGTCGACGACGGTGCGCCGGTGGCGCGACTCCTCGGCCGCGAACACGGCGAGGTGGCTCTGCAAGGACTCGACGGCGCCCGACCGGACGTGGCTCGGGTCCCCCGTCGCGACGGCGCGCACGAACGCGTCCATCACCCCCGAGTCGCCGCCGCCGTGGTCGTCGGCGGCGTTCGTGGCGCCGTGGTGGCCGCCGTCGTGCACGGTGACGCTGCCGTCGCGGAAGTCGGTCACGCGGACCTTCTCCCCGTCGCCGTCGAGGCACCCGTGGGTGCCGAAGATCTGGGTCTTGCGGTGGTCCTGCTCGGAGAACGCGGTCATGGTGAACGTCGCCGCGCCGCCGCCCTCGAGCTCCATGGCGACGACCTGGTGGTCGACGACGTCGTTGTCCGAGGCGTAGACGCAGCGGCCGTAGTCGGTCGTGCGCAGCGCCTCGACGACGCCCGCCTCGTCGGTCGCGTCCGTGATGACGGAGACCGGCCAGATCGGGCCCTTCTCGCGCAGCGTCGACAGGTAGAGGCGCGGCGCCGAGTACGGGCACGTCGGCTCGAGCGGGCAGTCCAGGCAGCGGTCCGCCGCGCCCGCGGGCCGCTCCTCGGGCCGGAAGTGCTTCAGGGAGCCGAAGCTCGCGACCGTCGCGATCCGCTTGCCCGTGACGTAGCGGATCCAGTCGAGGTCGTGGCTCGACTTCGCGAGGAGCATCGGGCTCGACGTCTTCTCGGAGCGCCAGGGGCCGCGCACGTAGGAGTGGGCGTCGTGCCACCAGCCGACGGGCTCGAGGTGCTGGACGTTGACGATCTCGCCCAGGACGCCCGAGTCGACGACGGACTTCACGAGGTCCGTGTACGGCATGTAGCGCATGACGTGGCAGACGCCGAAGAGCACGCCCGACGCCTCGACCGCGTCGACGACGTCCCGGCACTCCTCCGGGCTCGGCGCGAGCGGCTTCTCGACGAGGATCGCGTACCCCTGCGGCGCGAGCGCGACGACGGGGTCGCGGTGCTCGCGGTCCTGCGTCGCGACGATCACCATGTCCGCGAGCCGGCCCGTGCCCCCTGCGGCCCGGTCGGCGTCGCCCGCGGCGACGAGGTCGCGCCAGGTCGCGAACTCCGCGACCTGCGGCCGCGCGGCACCCGGGTCGGCGGGGACGTCGGCCTGGGCCGCGACGGCCTGGTCGACGACGAGCCCGCGCTGGTGCGCCCGAGGGTCGGCGACGGCGACCAGACGGGCGCGCTCCGGGTGCTCGGCGATCCAGCGCGCGTACGTCTGTCCGCGGTTCCCGGCGCCGACGAGGGCGACGGTGACAGGCTGGGGGGTGGGGGTCACGTGTGCGGTCCTTGCTCCGTTGCGATGGTCCTGCGGGGCGGGGGTCTCCCGCCCCTGGCAGGCCTCATTTGCTATTTGCTATAGCAAGCCTGCCATGCCGATGTTACGCCAGATCGGCGCTCGTGTTAACTCGCGCACGACGCGATGCGGAGTTGTGACCTTTCGTGCCGGTCGTCGAGGGGTGCCCTGGTGCGCCCGTGGTGGTCGGCCTGGCACGGGGTCGGGGAGGCGGCTGCGGGTCTACCATCCGCGCTGCTCGTGCCTCGCGGCGCTCCCGCCAGGCCCGCCACGACCCGCAGCCGCCTCCCCGACCCCTTTGTCGTCTCACCTCCGCGCGGCGAGCGCCGGCCTCTCCTCCGCGCTCCTCGTCGTCCGGCGACGAGGAGCGCGGAGGAGAGGCCGGGTGCTGCCGACCCTCGGGTCAGACGACGAGGTTGCCCGTCGTGACGACGCGGTCGCCGTCGTCGGGGAACGCCGTGCGGGTGACGCCCTGCTCGACGTTGCCGCTGTGGAGGACGAACGAGTCGCCGCCCAGGGCGGACGGTGCGAGCGCCAGGGTCCCGCCCGCGAAGGTCGAGCCCGTGGCGGACCAGCTGTTGATACCGGCGTCGAGGTTCACGTGCCCAGTGTCGCCCGACGGCGCGGTGCTCCGGACGCCGTCCAGCGCCCACGTGACCGGCTTGTCCGCCTTCGCCCGGCGCAGGAAGCTCCCGCCCGCGGGCTTGCCCTCGAGCCGGGCGCCGCCGTCGAGCCGGACGGTCTGCTCGGCCGCGCCCGCCGCGACGACCGCGACGTTGCGGAGGACGCCGCCGCGCACCGTGAGGTCGCCGCTCACCGTCACCGTGCCCTCGCCCTCGGCCGCCTCGAGCGTGCACGTGTCCAGCACGACGGGGCCCTTCCCGGCAAACGACGCGTTCTTCAGCCCGTTGAGGGTCGTGCGCACGAGGTGCACCGGGTTCGTGACGTTCGCCTGGGTGATCGCGGTGTCCGGCAGGACCGCGAAGCGCGACCCCTCGATGACGTTGGGCCGCTTCGACAGCGCCGAGGCCTGGGAGATGATCAGCGTGTCGTCGGCCTGGCAGCCGCGGAGCTGCACGCCGTCGGCGTTGACCCACAGCATCCCCGAGCCCGCGAGGCCGTCCTTGCGGATGACCTGCACGTCCTCGAGCGTGAGGTCGGTGACCTTGACGCGCGCGACGAACCACGAGCACACGTGCCGCGTCACCGTGATGCGCTTGGCCGCGCCGCCCCAGGCCGCGCCCGAGTTGGCGAACGTCATGAGCCCCGAGTTCCCCACGTACGTGAGGTCGTGCTCGTACTGGCCGTGCGTGACGAACGGGCCCTGGTCGTCGCCGTCGCCGTGGCAGTTCTCCACGAGCCCGTACGACGACGCGGTCCAGTCGTTGAGGTGCCTCGCGTTGGTCGTGTGGCAGTCCACGACGTGCCCGTAGTTGCAGTAGATCTGCTGCGTCAGGTAGCCCGCGCCGCCCCACGTGACCGACGCCGGGTTGGTGAGCGAGCAGCCCGCCGTGCGGAAGAGCGTGCTCCAGCGGCGCATGACGAGCGGCCAGAACGTCGCGACGCCGTGCACGTTCTCCACGTCGCAGCGCACCGCGTACTCGTAGGCGATCGGGTGCGAGCCCGTGTACTGGTCGCCGTCGGGCCGGCCGCGGAACGCGAGGTTGCGCACGTGCACCTGCTCGACGGGCTCCACGCGCGTCCACGTGAGCGTGCGGCCCTTCGCGAGCGACCAGCCCGCCTTGTAGTTGACGCGCACGTGGGTGGCGTCGACGATCTGCGTGATCTGGACGAGGCGCTGCAGCTCGCGCTCCCACCGGCCGGCGAGCGCGTTGACCTCGACCGCGTACCACTGGCCCACCTCGAACTGCGAGGAGTCCGCGACCTCGTAGTCGTCGCGCAGCTCCGGCATCGTCGCCGTGAGGGTGTTCTTCCGGACGTCGTCCGTGACCTTCCCGCGGAAGAACAGCACGGCCGCGAAGGGGTCGTCCTGCCCGGCGTCCTCGATGCCCTCGGTCGTCATGAGGTGGTTGCCGAAGTCGAGCTCGAGGTTCGAGCGCGTGAACGTGTGGCGTCGCGTGAAGTTGAGGTCCGTGTGCGCCTCGATGCGGGTGACGCTCGGGTCGTTCACGAGGGCGTCGAGCGCGTCGTCGGCGGGGTTCTCGGGGCCGAAGAGGCCGAACCAGCGGAAGTCTCCGGTGCCGGTGTGCAGGGTGTGCCAGCGGCCCTTGCCTCCTGCGTCGGTCGGGGCGAGGACGGTGCCGCCGTTGGCGGCGGCGGTGGACCTGGCGTCGTAGCGGACGAGGCGGGCGGCGCCGTCGCCCGGGGTCGCGTGGCCGAGGAGCTGGGCGACGGTGCCGTCGTCGAGCTTCTTGGCCTTCCAGCCCGTGAGCTCGGCGACGGTGGCGGCGACGAGCACCTCGGCGTCGGGCTTGTCGTCCTTCTTCGCCGCGAGCGGCGCGCCGACGAGGGGCGCCGCGTGGGCGCTGCCGCTGCCGAGGGCGACGGCGCCCGCGGCGAGGGAGGCGATGCCGGCGACGCGCAGCAGGTGGCGCCGCGAGGGCGGCTGGGCGGCCTCGCCCGGCGCGGCCGTCGTCGGCCCGGTCGTGGTCTCGAGGGTCATGGGGGTGTCCTTTCGTCGGCCCGGCGCGACGGCGCGGGTGTCGGTGGGGAGGCGGGAACAGGGTGCCCGGGCGTCGCCCGGGCGGGTCACACGGTGAGGTTCGCGTCGACGAGCACGCCGTCGCCCGCGGTCGGCAGCCCCGCGCGGTCGACGCCGGTCTCGACGTTGCGGGCGTGGAGGACGCGCACGCCGTCGGGCAGGTCGAGGCGGCCGCCCGTGAACCGCGACCCGGTCGCGGCGTAGCGGTCGCCCGCCCGCAGCGCGACGTGCGCGGTGCCGTCGGCGGCCCGCAGGTCGGCGCCGCGGAGCGCGACGTCCACGGCCCCCGCGCCGGTACCGCGCGAGACGAGGGCTCCGGCCGTCGTCGTGCCGGCGGCCCGGACGCCGTCGAGCACGAGCCGCTGGTCGCGCGCGCCGCTGAGCCGCACGCCCACGCCCTGCCACGACCCGCCCGTGACGGTGACGTCCGCCGAGCCGAGGTCGACGGGCGCGGCCGGGGCGTCGTCCGTGCCGCCGACGAGCTCGCAGTCGGTGAACGTCACGGGGCCCGCACCGCGCAGGATCGTGCCGTCCACGCCGGTGAGGCGGGTGCGCACGAAGTGCACGGGGTTCGTCACCGGCGTCTGGTGCAGCACCGACCCCGCGGGCAGCGCGAACGCGCAGTCCTCGACGACCGTCGGGCGCCGCGACAGCGACGACCGCTGCCCGACGGCGAAGAAGCCGGCCGTGCAGCCGCGCACCTGCGCGCCGTCGGCGTTGATCGTCAGCGTGGCCTGCGGGTCGAAGGTCGAGCGCGCGACGACGTGCACGTCCTCGAGCGTGAGGTCCGTGATCTTGGTGCCCGCGACGAACCACGAGCACGTGTGGTGCTTGACCGTGATGCGCTTGGCCGCCGTGCCCCACTGGCCGCCCGAGTTGGCGATGTCCATGAGCCCGCTGTTGCCGACGAACACGAGGTCGTGCTCGTACTGGCCGTGGGTCGTGAAGGGGTTGCCGCCCTGGTCGTCACCGTCGCCGTGGCAGTTCTCCACGAGGCAGTACGCCGACGCCGTGAGGTCGTTGAGGTGCCGCGCGTTGTGGCTCGTGCAGTCGGAGACCCGCCCGTACAGGCAGTAGATCTGCTGCGTGAGGTAGCCGGCGCCGCCGTAGAACACCGTCGGCGGGTTGGCGACCGAGCACCGCTCCGTGACGAAGTGGGTGTTCCAGCGCCGCATGATCACCGGCCACCACGTGCGGTGGCCGTGCACGTCCGAGACGTCGCAGCGCACCGCGTACTCGAACGCGACGGGGTGCGAGCCGGTCATCTCGCGGTCGTCGGGCAGCTCGCCGTTCGCCGGGCCGTCGAAGGGCCCGGAGCCGTGGAACGTCATCGCGCGCACGTGCACCTGCTCGACGGGCTCGACGCGCGTCCAGGTGAGCACGCGCCCTGCGGGCAGCTCCCAGCCGTTCTTGTAGTCGACGCGCACGTGCGTCGCGTCGAGCACCTGCGTGACCTGGACGAGGCGCTGGAGCTCGCGCTCGTCCCCGCCGCCGCCCGGGCGCTCGTCCGAGCGCAGCGCCCACCACTGCCCGACGGCGAACGCGCCTGCGTCCGCGACCTCGAAGACGTCCGTGAGGTCGGGGAGCGTCGCGGCGAGCGTGCGCTGCTGCGTCTCGTCCGTCACGCGACCCTGGAAGAACAGGACCGCGCCGAACGGGTTGTCGTGGGCGTTGCGCTCGATCCCCTCCGTCGTGACCGTGCGCCCGCCGAAGTCGAGCTCGAGGCTCGAGCGGGTGTAGGTGTGGCGCCGGGTGAAGTTGAGGTCCGTGCGGGCCTCGATACGGGTGATGCTGGGGTCGTTCACGAGGGCGTCGAGGGCGTCGTCGGCGGGGTTCTCGGGGCCGAAGAGTCCGAACCAGCGGAAGTCTGCGGTGCCGGCGTGCAGGGTGTGCCAGCGGCCGGTGGCACCGGCGTCGCCGGGGGCGAGGACGGTGCCGCCGTTCGGGGTCGCGGTGGACCTCGCGTCGTAGCGGACGAGGCGGGCCGCGCCGTCGCCCGGGGTCGCGTGGCCGAGGAGCTGGGCGACGGCGCCGTCGTCGAGCTTCTTGGCCTTCCAGCCGGTGAGCTGCGCGACGGTGGCGGCGACGAGGACCTCGTCGTCGGGCTTGTCGTTCTTGCTCGCGGGGAGCGTGCCGGCGAGGGGCGCCGCGTGCGCGCTGCCGGCGCCGAGGGCGACGGCGCCCGCGGCGAGCGAGGCCATGCCGGCGACGCGCAGCAGGTGGCGGCGCGAGGGTGACACCGCCTCGGCGGTCATGGGGTCGGTCGCGCCGGAGCTGATGGGCGCGGGGCGGGTCTGGGATCGGGGAGTGGACAACGGGGGCACCCTTCGTGACGTCGGGAGGACGCCGTGCGGGCGGGCGACGCGGTGGCTCCGGCGGCCCGGGGCTGCGGGGTGTTCCGGGGGAGCGGTGCTGCGGGGGTCGTGCGGTTCCGGTGCTGGGTCGGGGGTCAGCGGGTTCGTGCGCGTCGTTGCGACGGTGAACCGGACACTCGGAGAGTAGCGGGATGCTATGGCATCGTCAAGAGCAATTGATCGAGCATCCACGCAGGTCAGATCGCTGTACCGCCTCGAAAAATGCCATAGCAACTGCCTTCCCACGGGAGCGCACGTGCCGACGACGCCGAGGTAGAGCCGTGGTCGCGCGAGGTAGAGCCGTGGTGGCGTGACCAGGGCTCTACCTCGGCGGACCGGGGCTCTACCTCGTGGGGTGGGTCAGCAGGTCAGAGGTAGTCGCCGGGCCAGTGGAAACCCACCCCGGCCGCGGCGGCGTCGCGGAGGTGCGCGACGACGTCGGCCGCCGCGCGGACGGGCCGGAGCATCCCCGTCGTGTCGGTCGCGACGACGGGCGCGTCGAGCACCGCGGCGGCGAAGCGGTCGGTCAGGGCGTGCGCGGGGAGGCGCACCTCGACGGCGGGGGCGCCGTGCAGGTGCGCGCGGTGGAGCGTGGTGCGAGCGAGGGCGTCGACGACGTCGTGCGCGCGGTCCGAGGCCGGGTCGACGCCGAGCTCGCGGACCTTCAGCACGTCCGGCTCGGGCTCGAGGACGAGGTAGCCCACGACCTCCCCGTCGGCGGCTCGTGCGGTGAGCACCTCGGCGCCGGAGTACCAGAGCGGGATGCGCTGCTCCCAGTGCTCGGCGGTGCGTCGGGTCGCGAGGGGGCGTGGCCCGTCCGCCACGGTGTCGAACGCGTCGTGCAGCACGGCGAGCTGCTCCCACCGCAGCGCGACCGACCACGCGGGCCACGGGACGCCGGGCAGGCGGTCGGTGCGGGTCCGCACGGGGGCGTCGCCCACGAGGTCCGACGGCGCGGCATCCGTCGGGAGCCCGTCGTCGTCGAGGTCGTCGTGCCCGGGGTCCGGCTCGTCGACCGGACGCGGCGCGCCGCGCCGGAGCGGCACGTCGAACGCCTCGAAGCCGCTCGACCGGTAGACGTCCGGGGTGCCGGTGAACAGCAGCGCGACGTCCGCGCCGTCCCGCTCCATCTGCTCGACGGCGCGCGCGAGCAGCGCGCGGACGAGGCCCCGGCCCCGCGCCTCGGGGGCGGTCGCGACGTTCGCGACCCCGCCCGCCCGGAGGATGCCGCCGTCGGGCCCGCCGAGCTCGCGCGGGGTCCAGTACACCGAGCCCACGACGCGGCCGTCGCCCGGGTCGACGGCGACGTGCGTGCGGCCGAGCCGGCCGTCGTCCGTCTCGTAGACCGGCACCATGAGCGGCGCGTCGAACGCGCGGCCCCACAGGGCGTAGAGCGCGGGTACGTCGTCGGGCGTGGCGGTGCGCAGGTGCATGGCAGTCCAGGGTCCGGGCCGGTGTTGACGGGATGCTATAGCAAAAGTAGGGTCGCGGGACGACCGTCGGCGTGCGACGCGGCGGACCGTGCGGGCCGGGCTGGGCGCGCACGAACGCCCCGGATGGCGGCGGTGCCGCCATCCGGGCTCCTCCTGCGAGAGCGGGGCGTCAGCCGTTCGCCGCGGCGGGCTCGGCCTCGTCGTCCGTGTGGCTCGCGAGGCGCGCGGCCGCCTCGCCGATGTGCTCGGCCATGACGCGCTGGGCCGTGCCCGGGTCGCCGCCCGCGATGGCGTCGACGATGAGGTCGTGGGTGCGCGCGTGCGCGACGCGCGCCTCGGGCTCGAGCGCGGCGTTCGCGGCGCGCAGGAAGCCGGTGATGCGGCTGCGGAGCTGCGCGTTGAGCGTCATGAGCATGCGGTGGTCGGCCATCTCCCAGAGCTGCTCGTGGAAGCGCCGGTCGAGCTCGAAGACGCGGGCGTTGCTGCCCTTCTCCGCCGCCTGGACCATCTGCTGGACCGTCTTGCGCAGCTTCGCCTCCTTCGCCGGGTCCCAGGCGTCCTGGACCCGCACGACGGCGAACTGCTCCAGCAGGGTGCGCAGGCTGGAGATCTCCTCGAGGTCGCGGCTCGTGAGCGCGGCGACGCGCGCGCCGCGGTGGGGGAGCCGCTCGACGAGGCCTTCCTGGGTCAGGCGCGTGAGCGCCTCGCGCACCGGGATGTGGCTCGTGCCGAGGCGTTCGGCGAGCTTGCGCTCGACGAGCCGCTCGCCCGGCGCGAGGTCGCCGCTGAAGATCGCCTCGCGCAGCTCGACCGTGACGCGGTCGGCGACGTTCTGGTCCGGCACGCTCTTGAGCGCCATGGTTTCTCCGTGGTGTCGTGGGGGCGGCGGGCTCGGATCGTCGAGGGTCGGGCGCCGCTGAAGGATAGCGGCCACGGTGCCGTCCCGGGGGCGTCTCGACAAGACAACATGCTATAGCATCGGCACTCCCGAGCCCAGAGGAGGTGCGATGGTCGCCCTGCACACGCGGGCCCCCGTCCCCGCGTTCGTCGGCCTGGCCGGCGTCGCCGTCCGCGACGTGACGCCCGCCCCCGGTATCCGGGCGCGCAACTGGGGCCCGGCGGACTGGGACGTCTCCGAGGGCGCCCACCGCGCGATGACGCTGACCGCCGTGGCGCTCGCGGAGGAGCGCTCCGGCCCCGGGGTCGCCGAGCCCTTCGTCCTCGTGACGATCGACGGCACGTGGTGGCGCCGGGTCGACGACGAGGCGACCCTGCGCGCGACCGTCCTCGACGCGACCGGGCTGCCCGTCGAGCGCCTGCTCGTCTCCCTCTCCCACACGCACGCCGGGCCGGTCCTGTGCTCGGGCGACGCGGACCTCGCGGGCGGTGACCGCGGCGTCGCCTACCTGCACGACCTCGCGCGCGCAGCGGCCGACGCCGCCGTGGAGGCGATCGCGGCCCTCCGGCCCGCGACCCTCGAGTGGACGACCGGCCGCTGCGGCCTCGCGTCCAACCGCGAGGCGCTGCTCGACGGCTGCGCGGCCGGGGACGCGGGCACGACCGCGGGAGCCGTTGCGGAGAGCACGCCGCCCCGGCCGCTCGTCGGCTTCAACCCCGACGCCGGCACCCCGCGCTCGCCCGGCGCCGACCCCGCGGACGACACGGTCGTCGTCGGGCGCCTCACCGCGCGCCCGGCGTCCGCCGGGGAGACGCGGCCCGACGGCGCCGCGCCCGCAGGCCAGGACGTCACCCTCGCGACGATCGTCAACTACGCGTGCCACCCCACGACGCTCGCCTGGCAGAACCGGCTCGTCTCGCCCGACTACGTGGGCGCGATGCGCGACCTCGTCGAGCGCGAGACGGGCGCTCCCGTCGCATTCCTGCAGGGTGCGTCGGGCGAGCTCGCCCCGCGCGAGCAGTACACGGGCGACACCGCCGTCGCGGACCGGCACGGCACGTCGCTCGGCCACGCCGTGCTCGCGGCGCTCGCGGAGCTCCCGCCGCCGGGCACGGAGCTGGAGCTGACCCACGTCGTCGAGTCCGGCGCGCCGCTCGCGGTCTGGGAGCCCGCGCCGTCGGCCGCGCTCGCTGGCACCGGCACCGGCACCGGTGCCGACGCCCGGCCCGACGCGCGAACCCTCGCCGCCGTGGCGGAGCCCGTCGCCCTCGACCTGCGCGACCTCCCGACGTGGGACGAGCTCGAGGCCGAGTGGGCCGACATCGACCCGCGCTCGCGCGAGGAGCGCCTGCGCCGCGCGCGGAACCTGCGCGACGGCTACGTCACCGGCCCGACCGTCCAGCACCCCACGTGGGTGTGGCGCGTCGGCGAGGCGCTGCTCGTCGCGCACCCGGGCGAGGCGTACTCGCGCCTCCAGCGCACGGTGCGCGCCCACGCCGGGACGCGGCCGGTCGTCGTCGCGAACCTCACCAACGGGCCCGGCTTCGTCTACCTGCCCACCCGCGAGGCGTACGACGTCGGCGCCTACCAGGCGTGGCAGTCGCCGCTCGCACCGGGCTCGCTCGAACGCCTGGAGCGGCACGCGTGCGCCGTCGTCGACGACGTGCTCGCCGACGCCGCCGCCTGGCCCCCCGGCGGAGCGGCACCCGCCGCACCGACGTCCGCCGCGCCCCCGACCCGTCCCGTCCCCGAGGAGGACCAGTGACCACCCCCGCCCCCGACGCCCCGCGCGTCCCGCTCGCCGTCGTCACCGGGGGAGCGGCCGGCATCGGCCGGGCCGTCGCCGAGCGCCTCGCGACCGACGGCTTCCGGGTCGTGTGCGCGGACGTCGTGCAGCACGACCTCCCCGCGCTCGACCTCGGCGCCGTCCCCGACGCGCCCGGGCTCGTGTGGGCCCCGCTCGACGTCACCGACCACGCCGCCGTGCGCGCCGCGTTCGACGACCTCGCCGCGGCGTTCGGCGGGATCGACGCGCTCGTCAACAACGCGGGCATCCAGCGCCACCGCGCGCTCGAGGACCTCACGTGGGACGAGTGGTCGGCCGTCGTGGACGTCAACCTGCACGGCGTCTTCGCGTGCCTCCAGGCCGCGGGCCGCCACATGCTCGCGGCGGGCCGGGGCGCCGTCGTCAACATCTCGTCCGTCTCGGCCCGCGGCTCCGCCGGCCGGGCCCCGTACTCCACGACCAAGGCCGCCGTCATCGGGCTCACCGCGACCGCGGGCGCCGAGTGGGCCGCCCGTGGTGTGCGGGTCAACGCCGTCGCGCCCGGGTACATCGACACGGGCGTGTTCCGCCAGGGCGTCGCGCAGGGCACGCTCTCGGAGGAGACGATCCTCGCGCGCATCCCCGCGCGCCGGCTCGCCCAGCCGGAGGAGATCGGCAACGCGGTGAGCTGGCTCGTGTCCGACCAGGCCGCGTACATGGTCGGGCAGACCGTGTACGTCGACGGCGGGTTCCTCGTCGACTACGGCGTGCCGCTCGCCAAGAAGCCGGAGTGAGCGTGGGGTCCGCCGCGCGCGTCGTCGCCGTCCGCACCGCGACGACGGTCGTCCCGCTGCCGCAGCCGCTGCGCCTCGGCGCGATGACGGTCGAGCGCCGCGAGTACGTCGGCGTGCGCGTCGTCGCCGAGACGGACGACGGCCGCACCGTCGCCGGGGAGTCGTACGCGCTCACGCGCGAGGCACCCATGGCCGAGCTCGTGGACCGGCTCGTCGCCCCGCACGTGGTGGGCCGGGAGGTCGTCGCGTCCGACGGCGTCGCAGCACGTCAGAGCGTCGGCGCCGCCTGGGACGCGACCCTGCGCGGGTCCGCGATCGTCGGCCGCGTGGGCCTCGTGCGGCGCGCGATCGGCCTGGTCGACGTCGCGCTGTGGGACCTCGCGGGCCGCCTCGCCGGTCGTCCCGTGTGGTCCCTGCTCGACGACGGCCCGCACCTCGCGGGGTCCGCGGAGCCGGGTGTCGGCGGCGACGACCGGGACGTTCCGGCACGTGCCGTCGCCGGGAGTCCCCGCGACGTCTCATCCGGGGCGGCCGTCGCAGTGCCACGCCCCGCGATCCTCGTCGCCGCCTACCCGACGCCCGGCCGCACCGCACGCGACGTCGCGGACGAGGTGCTCGCGCACGCGCGCGCCGGCTGGCCGCTCCTGAAGATCTCGCGCTCGCCCGACCGCCTGCTCATGCGCGACCTGCTCGCGATCCTGCGCGCCGAGCTGCCCCACGTCACCGGTCGCCCGACCGTCGCAGGCCGCAGCGGCGTCGTCGTCGACGTGGGCTTCGGCTGGCGCGACGCCGACGAGGCGCTCGCGGACCTCGACGCGTGGGGCGTCACGGGTGCGGCGGGGGAGAGCGCGCCCGCGCTCGCGTGGCTCGAGGACCCGCTGCTGCCCGAGGACGCGGCCGGCGCGGCGCGCGTCCGCGACGCGTCCGGGCTGCCGCTCTCCGTGGGCGACGAGGTCACCGACCCCGAGGTCTTCGCCCGGCTCGACGCGCGGGGCGCGCTCGACGTGCCGCGCGTCGACGTCGTCGCGATCGGCGGCATCACGGCCGCCGACCCGCTCGTGCGCGCGTGGGCGGCGCGGGGGAGGATCGTGTCCAGCCACGTGTACCCCGAGGTGAGCGTGCACCTGGGCGGAGCGGCGGGCATCGGCGTCGAGACGTTCGACCGCTCGCCCGCGGGCAACCCCTACGACCCCGCGCCGCTGCTCGTGCACGGCGGTCCCGTGTTCGACGGCGGCCACGCCACCCCGCCCGACGCGCCCGGCCTGGGCTTCACGCTCGACCCCGACCGCTTCGACCTGGAGGCGACCCCGTGACCGGACCCACGGACGGACCCGCGAGCGAGCGGCGCAGCGTCGTCGTCACCGGCAGCGGCAAGGGCATCGGCCGCGCCGTGGCCGCGCGCCTCACCGCCGACGGGTGGACCGTCGTCGGGCTGGAGCGCACCCCGGGCTCGGGGACGGTCGAGGAGGGGGCGTGCGCCGCCGTCGTGCTGGGGGACTCGCGCGACCGCGAGGCCCACCGCGAGGCCGCGCGGACCGCGCGCGACCTCGCGCCGCTCGCCGGATGGGTGAACAACGCGGGCATCACCGTCCGCACGCCGCTGCACGCGCTCGCCGACCCGGAGCGGGCGGCGCAGGTCGAGCAGGACGCGCGCGACGTCGTCGAGATCAACGGTCTCGGCTACCTGTGGGGCTGCGCCGCCGCCGTCGAGGCGTTCACCGACCAGGTGAGCGGCGGGTCGATCGTCAACATCGGCTCGATCCACGGCCGCGCGGCGTTCGCCGACCACGCCGCCTACGAGCTCACCAAGGGCGGCATCGACGCGCTCGCGCGCTCCGTCGCCGTGACGTACGGGCGGTACGGCATCCGCGCCAACACCGTCGCGCCGGGCGGGGTGCGCACCCCGCACCTCGACGCGCAGATCGCCCGCGCGGCCGACCCGGCCGCCGAGGAGCGCGCCCTCGCCGAGGGCCCGCCGCTCGGCCGCATCGCCGAGTCCGCCGAGATCGCCGCGCTCGTCGCGTTCCTGCTGTCCCACGAGGCCGGCTACGTGTCCGGCCAGTCGATCGCGGCCGACGGCGCCTGGACCGCGTCGTTCGGCAACCCGCCCCACGACCCCGACCTCGACGCGCGCTACGGCCTCGCCTGACCCGGGCACACGAACCCGACGAGCCCGCAGCGTTCGGCGCGAGAAGTGAGTCGTGGCCCCTGGCAGGCCGGCGACAGCGGCCATTTCTCGCTTCTCGTCCCGTCGTCGCGACGACGACCGAGCGGACTGCCCACGGCCCGCCGAGCGCTTTTCTTATGCCCGCCGAACGCTCATATAATGGTGATCGGTCAACTGGACATCTGGACACCTGTCCAGGGTGCTGTCCCGGCGTGCGGATACCGCTGGGCGACGGCGCCACGACCGCAGCCAGGGCCATCAGGGCCCGGCGTGACGACATCGCGGGGCGAGGGCGCCACAACCGGTGCCCGGTCCACCTGTGCCCGTGCCCGGCGAGGCGTCCAGCGCTGAACGCTCCCGCATGACGCACGCGACCGTCCCGCCCGGCAGGGCGCTCATGTGGGAGAGGAGCACACTGTGTCCAACATCGAGACCGCCGTCGAGACCGAGCGCCGCGATCGCAAGACCTCCCTGCGCTTCGGGCTCGCCGCAGTCGCAGTCCTGGGTATCGGGGCCGCGGCGACGAGCGCCTCGTGGACCGACCAGGCGTGGTTCACCGGCAGCGCCGGGGTCGCCCAGGTCGAGCTGCAGGCGAGCACCGACGGCACGTCGTGGGTCGACGCCGACACCGTCGGCGACGGGGTGGCCGTCGCGATCGACGAGGCGGCGTTCGCTCGCATGAACCAGGGGGAGACGCGGCAGGTGACGCTGCATCTCAAGAACTCGGGGTCGGTCGACCTCAGCCTCAGCGGGCAGGCCGAGGTCAGCGCCACCGGGTCCCTGTTCGAGGGGTCCGATCCGGCCAGCGCGACGGTCAGCGTCCCGGCCGACGTGCTGTTGTCCCCGGCGGAGACCACGACCGCGACCCTGACGATCACGACCCCGGAGGACTGGGACCCCTCGTACCAGGGTGCGACGGGTGCCCTGACGGTGTCGTTCACCGGCGTCAGCCAGGCGTAGGCGTCGGCTGCCTGCGCTCGGCGCGACGGCTGGGGAGGCTCGGGATCTGCCCAGCCGTCGCGCTCGGTCCTACGTAGTGGTGGAGGTGATGATCCTTGCGCGCGCTGAAAGCCCTCGCTGACGTCCTGGTGTGGACGCTGGCTGTGATCGGCGTGCTCTGCGGCGCCCTGTGGGCTGCCGGCCAGGCAGGCCTGGTCCAACCTCTCGTCGTGGTGTCAGGCTCGATGGAACCGGCGATCATGACCGGCGACCTGCTCCTGGACACCCCCGTGCCGGTGGAGCAGGTCGAGGTCGGCGACGTCGTATCCCTGCCGAATCCGGTCACCGGGGTGCTGGTCACCCATCGCGTGATCGACATCGCCCAGCAGGAGGACGGCACCTGGCACGTCCGGATGCAGGGCGACGCGAACGACACCGAGGACGGCGGCGCCTACGTCGTCACCGACGACACCGTCCTCAGCCCGCGGTGGCAGGTTCCCGGCGGTGGAGACTTCATCACCCGCCTGACCCGCCCGAGCACGGCCGTGCCGCTGCTCGTCGCCCTGGCCGCGCTCCTCGCGCTCAGCCGGATGCCCGCCGCGCGCACCGAACACGAACCCGCACGCGACCGGCGCCCCAGCCCCCAGCCCTCGCGGAGCGAGCCGTGAGCCGGACCCTGCGACGGCTCGCGGGCGCCGCCGCCACCCTCCTGGCGTGCCTGCTCCTCGTGCAGGTGACCGCTCCCGCCACGACGGCCGCCTGGACGGACGGCGCCACGTTCTCCGCGACGGCCACCGCACGCGACTGGTCGACCGGGAACGGCTGCGAGATCGTCAGCGACGCGTCGGGCGAGGTGGTCGGCAGCTGTGAGGTCTCGGCGGTCGACGTCGCGTACGAGTGGGGAGACCCCGGCGTGGACGGGTACGTCCGTGACGGCGGGATGGTGTTCACCGTCGAGGTCGACGGCTACCAGGGCGCGGAGGGGACCTCCGCGCGCATCACGGTCGACCTCTCGCGCGTCACCGGCACGACGCGGTCGTGGCCGTGGGCCGAGGGCACCGTGCGCATGTACGACGGCGTCGTCGACTCGTGGGACGCGCCGCTGGTCACCTTCACCACGCACGAGTGGCACCCCTCACCGTTCCAGGGGCAGTTCACCGTCGGCGCCTAGGCCGGGGCGTCAGCCCTTGACCATGCTCGCGCGGGTGATGAGGCCGTCGCGGACCTCGAACGTCGCGATGGTCTCGCCGGTGCCGTTCGACGTCGTGACGAGCTCGCGCGCGACGAGCCAGCGGTCGCCGAACGTCACGGACGCGTCGATGACGCAGTGCAGCGCGGTGTCCTCGAACCGGCTGGCGTAGAACGCGCGCAGGGCGTCGCGGCCGACGATCGGCTCGGGGGTCACGCCGCTGACGACGGCGTCGGGCGCGTAGGTCGCGCAGAAGCCGTCGAGGTCGCGGACGTTGAAGGCGTCGACCTGGGCGGTGACGACGGCGGACGGGGACGTGCTCATGGGTGCCTCCTCAGGCAGGGGTGGGCGCGGTGTGCGGCGGGCGGGGCGTCAGTCGATCCGGACGCCGCCGTTGACGTCGTACGTCGCGCCGGTGACGAACCCGGCACGTGGGGAGGCGAGGGACGCGACGACCCACGCGACGTCGTCGGGCGTGCCGAAGTCCCCGAGGGGGATGGACGCGGTGAGCCCGGCGCGGGCGTCGGGGGCGAGCTGGTCGGTGATCGCGCTCGTCACGGGGCCGGGCGTCACGGCGTTCACGCGGATGCCCTCGCTCGCGAGGATGCGCGCGAAGGAGCGCGTGATCGCGAGGATCGCGGCCTTGCTCGCGGCGTAGTGCACGCCGGTCTTGAGCGCGCCCTGCTCGCCCGCGATGGACGAGAGGTTGACGATCGCGCGGTCGCGCGCGGCCCGCTCGTCGGGCGTGACGGTCGCGCCCGCGGGCTCGGGCCGGCCCGCGCGCAGCAGCGGCAGCGCGGCCCGCGACAGCACGAACGTGCCGCGCGCGTTGGTCTCCATGACGAGGTCCCACTCGTCGAGCTCGATGTCGTCGAGCGCGCGGTAGGGGCACACGCCGCCGTTGTTGACGAGCACGTCGAGGCGTCCCCAGGCGTCCGTGACCTCGGCGACGAGCGCCTCGACGGACGCGGTGTCGCGCAGGTCGAGGCGCGAGACGCGCGTCGCGGCACCTTCCTCCTCGCACCGGGCGGCGGTGGCGCGCGCGCCGGCCTCGCCGCCGGTGTACGTGAGCCAGACGTCGTGCCCGTCGCGCGCGAGCTGGAGGGCGGTGGCGGCACCGATGCCGGAGCTGGCGCCGGTGACGAGGGCGAGGCGGCGGCGGGCGCCGTCCGGGGCAAGGGTCATGAGGCCACGCTATAGCATCCGATCGGCCCGAGGGTTGGTCGAGGGTGCTATTTGCTATAGCATCCATCGCATGACAGCCGACACCGTCGTCATCACCGACTGCGACCTGCCCGGGACCGCGTGCGAGGACACCCTGAACGCCGCCGGGCTGCGGGCCGTGCGCGCCGCCGCGCGCACCGAGGACGAGGTGATCGCCGCCGTCGAGGAGGCCGCCGCGAGCGGGTCCGCGCCCTCCGCGCTCGTCGTGCAGTGGGCCCCCATCACGGCCCGCGTGCTCGACGCCGTCGCCGGCCCGGGCGGGGTGCGCATGGTCTCGCGCATGGGCATCGGCTACGACATGGTCGACGTCGCGGCCGCCACCGAGCGCGGCGTCGCCGTCGCGAACACCCCGACCTACTGCATCGAGGAGGTCGCGAGCCACACGGTCGCGATGATCCTCACGCTCGACCGCGGCCTCGTCGCCTACGACCGCGCGCTGCGCGCGGGCACGTGGGCCCCGACGGCGCAGCACGCCGCGCGCCTGTCCAGCACCGTCGTCGCCGTCATCGGGTACGGGCGGATCGGCTCCGAGGTCGCGCGCTCCGCCCGCGCGCTCGGCTACCGCGTGCTCGTGCACGACCCGTTCGTCGACCCGCAGGCCGTGGCGTCCGACGGGCACGAGGCCGTGGGGATCGACGAGGCCGTCGCGCGCGCCGACGTCATCACGCTGCACGCGCCGCTCACCGAGTCGACGCGCCACCTGCTCGACGCCCGCACCCTCGCGGCCGCGAAGCCGGGCGTGCGGGTCGTCAACACGTGCCGCGGGCCGCTCATCGACGAGGACGCGCTCGCCGACGCGCTCGCGTCCGGCCACGTGGGCTCCGCCGCGCTCGACGTCTACGCGACCGAGCCGCTGCCCGCCGACTCGCGCCTGCGCACGCTCGACAACGTGCTGCTCACCCCGCACGCCGCGTGGTTCTCGCCCGAGGCCATGCAGGACCTCCCCGTGCACACCGCACGCAACGCCGTCGACTTCCTCGCGGGCCGCCCCGTGCCGTCGATCGTCAACCCGGACCACGCGCGCGCCCTCGCCTGAGCAACCGCGCCACCCGCCCCGACCTAGGAGACCCACCCGTGCAGCTCGTCCGACTCGGCCCCCTCGGCCAGGAGCGTCCCGCCGTCCGCGAGGACGGGGTCGTGTACTCCCTCGACCCGCTCACCCGCGACATCGACGGCGCGTTCCTCGCGGCCGACGGCGTCGGCCGGGTCCGCGCGGCGCTCGCCGCGGGCGCGTTGCCCGTGCTCGACGGCGCGGACGAGCTGCGCGTCGGCGCGCCCGTCGCCCGGCCCACCGCCGTCGTCTGCATCGGGATGAACTACGCGGAGCACGCCGCAGAGTCCGGCTCGACGCCGCCCGACGTCCCGATCGTCTTCTGGAAGCACTCGAACACGGTCGTCGGCCCGCACGACGACGTGCTCGTGCCGCCCGGCGCGACGACGGTCGACTGGGAGGTCGAGCTCGGCGTCGTGATCGGCCGCCGGGCGCGCTACCTGTCGTCCCCGGAGGAGGCGCTCGACCACGTCGCGGGCTACGTCCTGTCGCACGACGTCTCCGAGCGCGACTACCAGATGAAGGTCTCCGGCGGTCAGTGGTCGAAGGGCAAGAGCTGCGAGACGTTCAACCCGCTCGGCCCGTGGCTCGTCCCTGCCGACGAGGTGGACGTCCAGAACCTCGGGCTCCGGTCCTGGGTCAACGGCGAGCCCCGCCAGGACTCGACGACGGCCGACATGATCTTCGACGTCGCGTACCTCGTGCACCACCTGTCGCAGTACATGGTCCTCGAGCCGGGCGACCTCATCAACACCGGCACCCCGCAGGGCGTCGCCCTGTCCGGGCGCTTCCCCTACCTGCGCGCGGGCGACGTCGTCACGCTCGAGATCGACGGCCTGGGCCGCGCCGAGCAGCGCGTGCGCGACGCCGTCCGCTGACCACCCGCGGGGCCGCTCAGCCCGCGAACGGCAGGGCCGGGAGCCCCCGGACCCCCGGGTCCGCCACGAACAGCGACCCCGACGCGGCCTCGTCCGCGTCGGGGTCGTCCAGCCCTTGGCGCGAGGTCGTGACGAACAGCCGGTCGAGGTCGTCGCCGCCGAACGTGCACGCGCTCACCTGCGACACCGGGAGCGGGACGACGGCGTCGAGCGTGCCGTCGGGGGAGTAGCGCCGGACGGCCCCGCCGCCCCACAGTGCCACCCAGACGCCACCCTCGGCGTCGACCGTGAGGCCGTCCGGCATGCCGTCGTCGGGGTCGATCTCCACGAACGCGCGACGCCGCACGAGACCGCGCGAGTCCTCCGCGACGGGGACGACGTCGAGCACGTCGATCCGTCGCGTCGCCGAGTCGACGTAGTATGCCCGCGACCCGTCCGGCGAGAACCCGAGCCCGTTCGACACCTCGACGCCGTCGAGCACGACACGCGACGACCCGTCGGCCTCCACCCGGTACAGCGCGCTCGGCCGCTCGCCCTCGGCCTGGCCGCCCACGTAGAACGCGCCGTCGGGCGCCGCCGCCCCCTCGTTGAGGCGGACCGTCGGGTCGTCGACGAGCGACGCGAGCGCGCGCACCGGCGCGCCCTCGCCGTCCGCCACCGCGACCGACCGCGCGAGCCCGACGACGAACCCGCCCCCGGTCCGCGGCCGCACCACGGCCGCGTGGTCGCCCACGTGGAGGCGGTCGACGCCGCCGTCGGGCCGCAGAGTGAGGAGGTCGCCCGCGAGCATGTCCACGTACCGCAGGCCGCCCCAGCCCGGCCACCACACCGGGCCCTCCGCGTGGTAGGCGACGGGACCGGTGACGTTCTCGACGGAGATCTCAGGCATCCGACCATTCTCGCCGAGGGCCGTCGGCCCGCGCGGCGGGCGTAGGGTGGACGCATGATCACGCAGAGCTGGTGGTGGCTGCCTCCGCAGCCGTGACCAGTCCTGCCCACGTCCCGAGCTGCGCGCCGCAGCCGGGACGTCGTCATGTCCGGGCCGGTCCGGTCCTCGACCGGGCGTGGTGCGTGGCTCCCCACCGAAGGAGAGCACCATGACCACGATTCTCGACCCCGCGCCGTCGGCCCTCTCGTCCGCAGCGTCGACCGCGTCCGTCGCGGCGGCCCGCGAGCGGTCCGCGCAGATCGAGGCCCGGCTCGCGACCGACCCGTCCGGCTTCCGCGTCCTCACCGGCGACCGCCCGACGGGCGCGCTGCACCTCGGGCACTACCTCGGCACCCTCGCGAACCGCGTCCGGCTGCAGGACGACGGCGTCGAGGTCGTGCTCGTCGTCGCCGACTACCAGGTCATCACCGACCGCGACGACGCCGGGGACCTGCGCGCCACCGTGCGGGAGGTCGTCCTCGACTACCTCGCGGCCGGGATCGACCCCGCCCGCACGACGGTCTTCGCCCACTCCGCGGTCCCGGCGCTCAACCAGCTCCTGCTGCCGTTCCTCAGCCTCGTGACGACCGCCGAGATCGAGCGGAACCCGACCGTCAAGGCCGAGGCCGTCGCGGCCGCCGCACGGCAGGGCCGTCCCATGAGCGGCCTGCTGTTCACCTACCCGGTGCACCAGGCGGCCGACATCCTGTTCTGCCACGGCAACCTCGTGCCCGGCGGGCAGGACCAGCTCCCGCACGTCGAGCTCACGCGCACCGTCGCGCGACGCTTCAACCAGCGCTACGCCGCCGCGCAGCCCTACTTCCCCGAGCCCGACGTCCTGCTCGCCCCCGCGCCCACCGTGCTCGGCACCGACGGGCGCAAGATGAGCAAGTCCGCGGGCAACGCGCTCGAGCTGCGCGACGACGAGGACGCCACCGCGCGCTTCGTCCGCCGCCACCGCACCGACTCCGAGCGGCACGTCACGTACGAGCCCGAGCGCCGGCCCGAGGTCGCGAACCTCCTCACGCTGGGCGCGTTCGCCGCCGGGACGACGCCCGAGGCGCTCGCCGACGAGGTCGGTGCCGCCGGGGCGGGCCGCCTCAAGCAGGTGGTGACCGACGCGCTCGTCGAGCATCTGCGTCCCCTGCGGGCGCGCCGTCGTGCCCTCGCCGCGGGGGACGGGCCCGACCCGCTCGACGTGCTGCGCGAGGGCAACGCCCGCGCGAACGCGACCGCGGAGCGCACCCTCGCCGAGGTCCGCGAGCTCATGGGCACCGCGTACTGACGCAGGACGTCCCTCGCGCGGCGGGCCGCCGGCGGGTGTCAGCCGTACCGTGATTGCCGGTGCGGCCGCGAGCGCTGCACTGTCGGTCGCCTACTATCCCGACAACTCTCTGCTGGGTGGTCCGAGAGAGGTACGCGAAGGCCGCATTCACTGGCGCGATCTCTGGAGCCGTCAGCGAGGCAGCAGGTTGAGCGCGCGCTCGACGCATCTTCTCGGTGAAGAAGGCAGGGGAAAGGTGTGCTGAGAACGAACAGGTCCGGCGGTCGACATGTGCGCCCGTCCCGCGGCGGGACGACACGCGCAGTTCCGAGTCTCAGGCCGCTGGGGCCCGTGGACCAAGATGGCGCAGGGGCGCTGCCGTCAGCAAGTCTGTCTCGTGGTGAACGGGGAAGACCTGTGGTTGGTGAGCCTCGCGAGCAGCATGCTTCCTATCGTGCGATGCGATGGGTGTTTCTGATTGCTTGCGCGATTCCTGGAGTTGTTGGATTCGTCTTCATCGACCGCCTGCTCGCGCTCTCCCCGTGGCTCGGCATTCCGGTAGTTGCCTCTATTGTCGTCATCATTGCTGTAGGGAGGCGGATCTAGATGGTGCAGGCCAGAGGCCCTGCCTCCTCGACCGGGCCCGCGTGGCCGCACAGGCTGCTCACCGAGGACCGGGTTGCGGGTCTCGTTCGCCCTCTGATCGATGCAGCATGCAGCGTGCACAGGAAGGGAGGACTCGCGTGAAGGCGACTCGGCTGGGGGTGGCGGCGCTTGCTGTCGCGGTCACCCTGGGTGTCTCGGGGTGCGGCTTGTTCCAGAGCTGTGAGGAGCGGAACGCTGCGATCCTCGAGATCGCGGCGGGTGCCGTCGAGTCGTCCGGCGCGCCGCTCGCTCTCGTCGAGGCGCACGACGCCTGCGGGGACTCCGACCCGACCATGGTCCGCATGCGGTACGAGGTCCCGGCCGGTGCAGGGGACGCGGTGTCGGACGCGCTGGGCGCGGCGGGGTGGGGCCGCTCTTCGCAGGAGGACGGCGTCTGGATCGTCGAGGAGCACGGAGTCCGGGTCTTCGCCGAGCAGGTCTCCTCGGTCGAGGTGGTGGTCTCGGCGCATTCGCTCACGGAGAGCTGATGCCGGCGCCGTGCTCGGTGCGTCGCACCGAGCACCGGCGCGCGAGGGGAGTGCTCCGCTCGGGTGCGGCGTCAGGCCCCGAGGCGGTCCCGCAGGCGCGCGAGCTGCGCCCAGAGCTCGTCGGGCACGCGGTTGCCGAAGGTGTCGAAGAACTCGGCGGTCAGCTCGGCCTCGGCGAGCCACTGCTCGGGCGAGACGTCGAACAGGGCGTCGAGGTCGGCGTCGTCCAGGTCGAGGCCGCCGAGCTCGAGCGCGCCGGGTGCGGGGAGCAGGCCGACGGGGCTCTTCACGGCGCCGCTGTCGGTGCGGACGCCGCGCGAGCGGTCGACCTGTGCCGCGATCCACGCGACGACGCGCGCGTTCTCGCCGAACCCGGGCCAGAGGAACCGGCCGTCGGCGTCCTTGCGGAACCAGTTGACCTGGAAGATCTTGGGGCGCTTCTCGGGGTCGAGGGAAGCGCCGACGCGGAGCCAGTGCGCCCAGTGGTCGGCCATGTTGTAGCCGCAGAAGGGCAGCATCGCGAACGGGTCGCGGCGCAGCGCGCCGACGGTGCCCTCGGCGGCGGCGGTCTGCTCGGAGGAGATGGTGGCGCCCATGAAGACGCCGTGCTCCCAGCCGTAAGCCTGCGCGACGAGCGGGACGTTGGTCGCGCGGCGCCCGCCGAACACGATCGCGTCGATCGGGACGCCGTCGGGGTCCTCCCAGGAGTCGGCGATCGTCGGGCACTGCGCCGCGGAGACGGTGAACCGCGAGTTCGGGTGCGCGGCGGGGCGGCCGGCGTCGGGCGTCCAGTCCTGGCCGGTCCAGTCGATCAGGTGCGCGGGCGGCTCGGGGGTCAGGCCCTCCCACCAGACGTCGCCGTCGTCGGTGAGCGCGACGTTCGTGAAGATCGTGTCGCGCGCGAACGTCTCGACGGCGGCGGGGTTGGTCTCGACCCCGGTCCCGGGCGCGACGCCGAAGAAGCCGGCCTCGGGGTTGATCGCGCGCAGGCGGCCGTCGGTGCCGGTGCGCAGCCACGCGATGTCGTCGCCGATGGTCTCGACGGTCCAGCCGGGGATCGTCGGTCGCAGCATCGCGAGGTTGGTCTTGCCGCACGCGGACGGGAAGGCCGCGGCGAGGTGGTAGGCCCGGCCCTCGGGCGACGTCGCGCGGATGAGCAGCATGTGCTCGGCGAGCCAGCCCTCGTCGCGCGCCATCGCGGACGCGATGCGCAGTGCGAAGCACTTCTTGCCGAGGAGGGCGTTGCCGCCGTACCCGGAGCCGTACGACCAGATCTCGCGCGTCTCGGGGAAGTGGACGATGTACTTCGTGTCGTTGCACGGCCACGGCACGTCCTCGGCGACCGCCCCGGTGTCGTCGACGAGCGGCGCGCCCACCGAGTGCACGGCGGGCACGAACGCGGCACCGGCGTCGATGAGGTCCATGACGGCCGTCCCGACGCGCGTCATGATCCCCATGCTGACGACGACGTACGGCGAGTCGGTGACCTGGATGCCGACCTGGGAGATGGGGCCGCCCACCGGGCCCATCGAGAACGGCACGACGTACATCGTGCGGCCGCGCATCGAGCCCTCGAACACGCCGCGGAGCTCGGCGCGCATGGCGTCCGGCTCGCGCCAGTTGTTGGTCGGGCCGGCGTCGACCTCCTCGCGCGAGCAGATGAACGTGCGCGACTCGACGCGCGCGACGTCGCTCGGGTCGGAGCGCGCGAGGTAGCTCCCGGGGCGCAGCTCCGGGTCGAGGGGCAGGAGCGTCCCGGCGTCGACGAGGAGGTCGGTCAGGCGCTGCTTCTCCGCCGCGGAGCCGTCGCACCAGACGATCGCGTCCGGCTCGGTGAGGGTTGCGATCTCCCGCACCCAGGCGCGCGCGTCGCGCGGACGAGGGTCGGCCGTGCCGCCTCGCTGCCCCGGCGACCGGTCCGTCGTCAGCCCGGCGAGGTCGGTCTCGACGTCGTCGAGCAGCGCGGCCTGGCGGGTGCGGCGGGTCTGGCGGGGGCCTGCGGCGGTGGTCATGGGTTCTCCTCGCTCGGCGGGTGGACGGTGCTGTGCCTCCAGCCTCACGCCGAACCGGCGTGTATTTCGCCTCAGGACGCTGTGAAGATTCGGCGATCTTGACATACTGTCAAGCCATGGCCAGCACGACGTCGTCCAGCCGTCCCGGGGACCGTCCCGAGGCTCAGCCCGCGGCCCAGGCGGACCTCATCACGCTCGGTCGGCGCGTGCGGCACTTCCGCACGGCGCGCGGCCTCACCCTCGATGCGCTCGGCGAGGCCGTGGGCACCGCGCCCAGCCTGCTGTCGATGATCGAGAACGGGCGCCGCGAGCCGCGGCTGTCGCTCCTCCAGCAGCTCGCCCAGGCGCTCGACGTGCCGGTCACGGACCTGCTCACGGACGAGCCGCCGTCGCGCCGCGCCGCGCTGGAGATCGCGCTCGACCGCGCCCAGCGCGGCCCCCTGTTCGCGGGCCTCGGGCTGCCCGCCGTGAAGGCGAGCCAGAAGCTGCCCCTGCCGGTGCTCGAGAACCTCGTGGGCCTGCACGCCGAGCTCCAGCGCCGCGCGACCGAGGCCGTCGCGACCCCCGAGGAGGCGCGCCGCGCGAACACCGAGCTGCGCCTCGAGCGCCAGGCGCGCGACAACTACTACCCGGAGATCGAGGCGCTCGCCGAGGAGATGACGCGCAAGGCCGGCTACACGGTCGGCGCGCTCACCCACCGCACCGTCGCGCGCATGGCCGAGCAGCTCGGCTTCACCATCTGGCACGTCGACGACCTGCCGCACTCGACGCGCACCGTCACCGACCTGGAGAACGGGCGCATCTACCTGCCGCCCGCGTCGATCCCCGGCGGCCACGGGCTGCGCTCGCTCGCGCTCCAGGCCATAGCGCACCGCGTGCTCGGGCACGAGCGGCCGCGCTCGTACGCGGAGTTCCTGCGCCAGCGCGTCGAGATCACGTACTTCGCGGCGTGCTGCCTCATCCCGCAGAGCGCGGCCGTCGACTTCCTGGAGCGCCGCAAGCGCGAGAAGGACCTCGCCGTGGAGGACCTGCGCGACGCGTTCGGCGTGACCCACGAGGCCGCCGCGCAACGCTTCACGAACCTCGCGACCGTGCACCTCGGCATCCCGCTGCACTTCCTGCGCGTCGGCGACGACGGCGCGCTGTTCCGGGGCTACGAGAACGACGGCCTGCCCCTGCCCGCCGACGTCACGGGCTCGATCGAGGGCCAGATGGTGTGCCGCAAGTGGGCTGCCCGCGAGGCCTTCACGCGCCGCGACCGCGCGCAGGAGTCGTACCAGTACACGGACACGCCCGCGGGCACGTTCTGGTGCTCCACGCAGACCGGCACGACGACGTCCGGCCAGTTCTCCATCGCCGTCGGGGTGCCGTTCGCCTCGGCGAAGTGGTTCCGCGGCCGGGACACGACGGTGCGGCGGCAGTCGTCGTGCCCGGACGAGTCGTGCTGCCGCCGCC
Source organism: Cellulosimicrobium sp. AB352 (assembly GCF_049538415.1). Classification (NCBI taxonomy): domain Bacteria; kingdom Bacillati; phylum Actinomycetota; class Actinomycetes; order Micrococcales; family Promicromonosporaceae; genus Cellulosimicrobium; species Cellulosimicrobium sp. AB352. Next base: position 157,242 of record NZ_JBMVFX010000008.1, read on the forward strand.
CGGCCGCGGACGCCGCCGCGCGCTGGGAGGACGCGTCGTGGCCCAGCGCGCGCATGCACCAGCACGTGCTCTCCGCGCTCCCGAGCGGCGCGTTCCCCGGCGTCGACGCGACGGAGGTCTACGCGTTCCTCGCCAAGCACGCCCCCCGCGACGCCTGAGCGAGCGCTCGGCGAGGCGCCTCAGGTGACCGTCCGGCCCGAGAGCGCCGCGACCTGCCGGTGCACCTGCGTCGTCTCGATCTCCGACCGCAGCGCGACGCGGTCGAGCCCGACGGCCGCCGCCTGCGCGACCGGGCCGAGCACCATGCGCAGGTCCGCGACGGCGTCGAGCGCGGCCCGCCTCGTCGTCGCCCGCTCGGCGCTCGCGGTCACGAGCGACAGCGCGAGCCCGAGGTCCTCGGCGACGAGCTCGCGCGGGGAGAGCAGCGTCGACGCGATGCGCGCGAGCGTGCCGACCTGCCGGCCGAGCTCGCGCGCGGTCGCCCGGCCGCGCCCCAGGCGGGCGGCGCGCTCGCCGAGCTCGCGCGCCACGAGCGCCGACGACGCGTCGCGCAGGTCCTCGACGTAGGTCCGGGACTCGCCCGGCCCGGCGAGGGGCCGGTGCACCCGGTCGAGCGACCACGCCGGGTCGCGCCCGTCGGCCTGCAGGTGCCGGTCGAGGTCCACCGCGTCGAGCGCGGCGTCGGCCGCGCCGGCGAGCCACGCCTCGACCCGGGCGACGTCCGCCGGGTCGTCGACGTCGAGCCCCACGGTCGACAGCACGTCGAGCCACGTCCCGGTCGTCACGTCGAACAGCGGGACGAGGTCGTGGTCCTCCGGCCCGGCGGGGCGCACGAACCGGTCGTGCGCCGGGTCGTGCAGCAGGACCCACTCCTGCCCGTCGAGCGTCACCGGGCCCGCCTCCGTGAGCTCGAGCACGACGCGCAGCGCCCACTCGTCGTACGTCTCGCCCCACGTCTCGCCCGTCACCGGGTCGCGCAGGACCCGCGGCGTGCTCAGGCGCTCGGGCAGCCACAGGAGCGGGTGCCACATCGCCTCGGGGCGCACGGTGGCCCACCGCCGCCGGCCCGCGGGCACGGTCCACGGCAGGGGGAGCGGTGACGCGGACAGGGGCGAGAGCAGCACCTCGCCGTCGGCCAGGCCGGCGAACGCCTGCCAGCGGTGCAGGCGGGCCACCGTCTCGATCGCGGACGAGGGGAGCAGGAGGCCCGCTCCCGGTCCGGCGTCGAACGTCCGGCGTCTGTGCTCCACAGGGGTCCTCTCGTCGTGGTGGTCTCCACGCCTATGCGGCGGGGGCGTGCGCCAACCTGCGCGGGCCACCTCGCGCGCCGCCCGCCATGGTGTGACGGACATCACAACGCTGCGGGGCTGCGAGCGGCCGATTTTCGCGCGGGCGCCGCACACACCCTCGCCATGCACACCTCGACCGTCGCCACCGACGTCCCCGCCCCCCGCACCCACGACCGCGCGAGCGACGAGCTCGACCGCCTCACCACCGACCTCGCGCTGCGCGTGCGCGCCGGTGCGCTCCCCGAGCGCGAGGCCCGCATGGCGGTCTTCGAGGCCGTCTTCCGGACCGGGATCATCCCGTCCGAGACGCTGCGGTACTGCCACCGGCACGACGTCGCGCGGTTCCTGCACGACGACATGGTCGAGGCGGCCGTCGACTTCTACACCCGCAAGCTCCTCGACCTCCCGAGCGCCGACGGCGCGACCGGCGACTCGACGGGGCGCAACGGCACCAAGTTCTTCGACCTCGAGGTGTTCGCCGACGGCGCGAGCGCGGCCGGCTCCATCCGCCAGGCGCTCGGCGACTACACGCTCATGCACCGCACGCTCCTGCGCACCGTGCGCAGCGCGCGCCGGGTGGGGCAGATCGTGTCGACCGACCTGCTGGAGGGCACGGTCGACGACGAGGGCCGGCTCGCGGGCCTCCTGCACGAGCTGCCGGTCGTCCCCGACCCCGCGACCGACGTCGTCGACGCGGGGCGCTCCGCGCAGCTCGAGCAGCTCTACGAGACGCACGTGAGCGCGGCCGCGCGGCAGCGCGGCGTGCTCCGCACGCAGATCGACGCGGGCGCGATCCGCGAGGCGTTCGACCTGCCCGAGCTCGACCGCCCGCTCGACCCGGACGTGCGCGCCCGGATGCTCGGGTGGGTCGAGGAGGACGAGGACCTCGCGCTGCGGTCCGTCGTCGGGCTGCTCGCCACCACCGACGAGCGCCGCGCGGTCCTGCTCGGCCGCCTCTGGGCCGCGTTCGACCGCGACCGGCTCTCGACCCTCGCCGACCACGAGTACGGCGCGCGGATCGCGGACCTGCTCGTCCGCGACGCGCTCGCCGACCGCGCGCGCCCCGGCCGGCCCGCCGTCTCCCGCACCCGCGTCGCCGTCAAGCAGGCCGTCGCGGGCTGCGGCGTGGACGCGGCCTGGGTCGCCGAGCTCACCGCCGTCTTCCTCGAGCACGAGCACGAGGCGCGCTCCGCGTGGGACCCCGACCGCGGGACCGGCGAGACGACGCGCGACGCGGCGCGCTACCTCGCCGCCCTGACGACGGCCGCGGCGCTGCCCGGCGCCCCGCTGGGCGCGACGCCGCTCGCCGTGCGCCGCGCGCTGGCGGACCTGGTGGCCGCGGCCCGCACGGGTGGCCAGAAGCGCTCGCTCGTCGCATAGGACCTCACGACCACCGACGCGCCTCGCCCGCGAGGCACCGAGAGGAGACCCCATGGCCGCCGTCCCGTCACGCCCGCGCACGACCATCGCCGAACGCTGCGCCCCGCTGAACAAGGAGCTCGCCCGGCGCCGGTCCGGCTCGCCGCTCAACCCGCGCGACGTCCACGAGCTCATCGCCTCGCTGGTCGAGGAGCTCGTCCTGCAGGGCATGACGCGCCCGGAGGCCGCGGGACTCGTGAACCGCGCCGCGCAGAAGGCCACCGCCTGACACGACCCCGGACGACCCGCACCCCACGAGGCGGCAGCGCGTACCGAGAGTACGCCGTGACCGCCCGTGCCGAACGGGTCGGCCACCCGGGCACCCGCGGGGGTACCCGGGCCGCACGCCGGACACCGGCGACGAGACAGACACACGCCAGACATGGCGGGGAGGTACGGACGTGGACGAGATGGACGAGATCGTCCACGAGTTCCTGGTCGAGTCCTACGAGAACCTCGACCAGCTCGACCAGGACCTCGTGGCGCTCGAGAGCGACCCCTCGTCGCGCGCGCTGCTGAGCAGCATCTTCCGCACCGTGCACACCATCAAGGGCACGAGCGGCTTCCTCGGGTTCGGCAACCTCGAGCGCGTGTCCCACGTGGGCGAGTCGCTCCTGTCGGAGCTGCGCGACGGCGAGCGGGCGATGGACCAGCCGACGGCGGACGTGCTGCTCGCGCTCGTCGACACGCTGCGCGCCATCCTCGCGAAGGTCGAGTCCGGTGCCGGGGACGACCTGGACGTCGACCCGATGGTCGCGCGGATCGTCGCCGTCCAGGACGGCACGGCGGCGCCGGAGCCGGACGTCGCGCCCGCCGTCGCGGACGGTGCCTCGCCCGACGCCGCGGCCGGCACCGCGCCCGAGACCGACCCCGAGACCGCTCCCGAGCCGGAGCCGGAGCCGGAGCCGGAGCCCACGCCCGCGGCGGGCACCGCTCCCGAGCCGGCTCCCGCACCCGAGCCGGCTCCCACGCCCCGGACCGCCCCGGTGCTCGCTGCCGAGCCGGCGCCCGCACCCGCCGTCGGACCGGCGCCCGCGCCCGAGCCGGCACCCGAGCCCGAGCCGCACACCCGCAACGCCGCGGACGGCTCGATCCGGGTGGACGTCGACCTCCTGGACACGCTCATGCGGCAGGTCGGCGAGCTCGTGCTGGTGCGCAACCAGATCGACCGGATCGCCGGCGCGGGCGAGGACCAGGAGACCAAGCGGTCCGCGCAGCGCCTCAGCCTCATCGCGTCCGAGCTGCAGGAGGGCGTCATGAAGACGCGCATGCAGCCGATCGAGCACGTGTGGTCCAAGATGCCGCGCGTCGTGCGCGACCTCGCGAAGATGCTGGGTCGCGACGTCCGGATCGAGATGACGGGCGGCGACACCGAGCTCGACCGCTCCCTGCTCGAGGCGGTCAAGGACCCGCTGACGCACCTGGTGCGCAACGCCGTCGACCACGGGATCGAGGCGCCCGAGGACCGGCTCCGCGCCGGCAAGCGGCCCCAGGGGCTCGTGACGCTGCGCGCGTACCACTCGAACGGCCAGGTCGTCGTGGAGATCACGGACGACGGCGCGGGCATCGACCCCGAGAAGGTCGGGCGCACCGCCGTGGCCAAGGGGCTGCGGACCGCGGGCGACGTCGCCGCGATGGCCCCGTCCGAGCTGCTCGACCTGCTGTTCCTGCCCGGCTTCTCGACGGCGGCGAAGGTCACGAACGTGTCCGGGCGCGGCGTCGGGATGGACGTCGTGCGCACGAACATCGAGGCCATCGGCGGCTCGGTCGACGTCGAGTCGACGGTCGGGACCGGGACGACGTGGCGCATGCGGATCCCGCTGACGCTCGCGATCATGCCCGCGCTCACGGTGATGTGCTGCGGCGCGGTCTACGCGATCCCGCAGGTCAGCCTCCTCGAGCTCGTCGCCCTCGGCGACCAGCACGGCGAGATCGAGCACGTCGGCACCGCCCCCGTCTTCCGGCTGCGGGGCACGCTGCTGCCGCTGCTGTCGCTCTCCGAGGTGCTCGGGCTCGACCCGGACTCCGAGGGTCGCGTCATCGCGGTCGTCGAGGCGGACGACCAGCGCTTCGGCGTGATCGTCGACCGCGTCCTCAACATGGAGGAGATCGTCGTCAAGGCGCTCGCGAACCGGCTCAAGCAGATCGGCATGTACTCCGGGGCGACGGTGCTCGGCGACGGCGGGGTGGCGCTCATCCTCGACCTCCAGGCGATCGCCCGCAAGGTGCTCACGTCCGACGCCGCGGACCTGGCCCGCGCGTACGCGCAGGACACGACGGAGAGCGCCGCGACCGTCGAGCAGATGCTCGTCGTCGGGGCGGGGGACCGCCGTGTGGCGATCCCGCTCTCCGCGGTGACGCGGCTCGAACGCATCCGCTCCGACACGATCGAGCAGGTCGGCTCGCGCGAGGTGCTCCAGTACCGCGGCGCGCTGCTGCCGCTCGTGCGGCTCGACCAGCTCCTGGGCGCCGCCGGCGGCCCGCCCGCGGACGAGCTCGACATCGTCGTGTACACCCGCGCGGGGCGCAGCATCGCGATGGCGGTCACGGAGATCTTCGACATCGTCGAGGACGACGCGCGCCGGCGCAGCGACATCGACGGCCACGGGCTCACCGGGTCGACCGTCCTCAAGGACCGCGTGACGGAGCTGCTCGACGTCCGCAGCGCCGTCCAGGCGGCGGACCCCGGCTTCTACGACGACCTCGACCCCTTCGACGACGCGACGGCCGAGAACGACCTGTCGCTGGCAGGTGCCCGATGACCACGCAGCAGCTCGTGACGTTCACGCTGGCCGACCGGCTCTGCGGGATCCCCGTCGACCGCGTCCAGGAGGTCCTGCCGGGCCGCGCCCGGACACGCGTTCCGCTCGCGCCCGACGACGTCGGGGGCCTCGTCAACCTCCGCGGGCAGGTCGTGCTCTCCGTCGACCTGCGGCGTCGCCTCGGCATGACGGCCCACGACGCGGACCAGATGATGGTCGTCGTCTTCGTCGGCGACGAGACCGTGAGCCTGCTCGTCGACACGATCGGCGACGTGCTCGAGGTCGACGCCGACCAGTTCGAGACGCCGCCCCAGACGCTCCCCGAGGAGCTGCGTGCCGTGATCCGCGGCGCGTACAAGCTCCCCGACCGGCTGCTGCTCGCGCTCGACGTCGACGCCGCGGCGTCCTGAGCCCGCCGGGCTCGCCCTTCCCTCTTCTCGACCCTCGTCCCCCCAGGAGCCACCGATGTCCACGCTCGAGACCCCCCGGCCCACGCGCCGGCGTCGCTTCGCCGACTTCTCCGTCCGCACGAAGATCCTCACCGCGCTCGGCGTGCTCGCCGTCGTGCTCGTCCTCGTCGTGGCCTTCGCGCTGCAGAGCCTGCGGTCGACGTCCGACGACACGGCGTCGGTCGCGGGCGTGGCGAGCTCGCTCCTGCGCAGCAACGCGGAGGTGGACCACGACACGCAGGAGGCGTGGCGGCTCACCTACCAGTACGACATCGTCGAGGGCGAGGCTCGCGAGCAGACCGTGGAGCAGATGGCGGCGACGGACGCCCGCGTCGAGGAGCAGATCGGCCTGATCGACGCGGTGCTCGCCGCCGACGGGGTGGAGGAGCCGAACTGGACCGCGTTCAAGGCGAGCTGGGCCGAGTGGCTCGCCTTCCGCGACGCGACGCTCATGCCGGCGGTCGAGGCGAAGGCCGTGACGCCCGAGATCCAGGCGGCCAACGACGAGATCATCGCGACGTACCGCGCCTCGCTGTCGGCGTCCGGTGACGCGGTCTACGCCTACCTCGACACGGTCGCGGACGACGCGGCGGCGAAGGCCGCGCGCGCCTTCCTCCTCATGATCGTCGTCGCGGTCGTCGGGCTCCTCCTCGCGGTCCTCGTGGGCGTGCGGGTCGCCAACCGCATCCGTCGGTCCGCGGGCACGGTCCAGCACGCGCTCGGCGCGCTCGCCTCCGGTGACCTGACG